>JABJAL010000072.1:0-300000 GCA_018669005.1 Nitrospinaceae bacterium | reverse complement strand
GAGAAAACTCATGCCTACTCCTTAGACATAGGTAAGAAGCTTTCGCTCGTCGTAGCGCTTTTGAAGCTCAGGCACCTCATCGGGCCGCTTCACGAGCAAATCGCCTTTCCCGTAAATAAACTTTTCGCGCTCATCCGCACAAAACTCATATTCGTTACCGAGAACAACGGCCCCCACCGGGCAGGCCTCCTCGCAATAGCCACAGAAGATGCATCTGAGCTCGTTAATCTCGTACACCTTCGCGTACCGCTCGCCTTTAGACACCGGGCTCGCCGGATTGTTTTCCTCAGACTCAACGAAAATGCAGTCAACCGGGCAAGCCGCCGCACATAACTTGCAGCCCACACAACGCTCGGTACCATCCTCCCACAGCAGAAGTTTGTGCAATCCACGGTAGCGAGGCGGAAGCTCTTCCTTCACATCCGGGTACAACACCGTTTCCCGGTTTTTCAGCGAGTGCTTTATCGTCACCCACAGACCGCGAACAATTTCGCCTAACATGGCACCTCCTTAAACTGACACACATCGAGGGCACATAGTCCCTGCCTGCGCATCAGGAATCCATCAAAGCCATCACCGCCGCCGTCACCACAACATTCGCAATCGATAGCGGAAGCAGCACCTTCCAGCCAAACGCCATCAACTGATCGTAGCGAAGGCGCGGCGACGATGCCCTCAGCCACATAAAAAAGAACATGAACGCGATTATTTTGATCAAGAACCAGACCACCGGCGGCAAAATGGGACCCCGCCAGCCACCGAGGAAAAATGTTGCTCCAACGGCTGAGAGGGTAATCATGTTGCAGTACTCGGCCAGGAAATAGACCGCAAAATTCATGCTCGAATATTCCGTGTGAAAACCGCCCGTCAATTCGCTCTCGGCCTCGGACAAATCGAACGGCGCCCGGTTTGTCTCGGCAAACATGCAGATCACGAACAGAAGGAATCCCACCGGCTGAAGAAAGATATAGGGGAGGCCAGCCTGGCCCGCGACGATATCCTTGAGGCTGAGCGAGCCCGAAATCATCACCACCCCGAGCAGACTCATTCCAAGCGAGAGCTCGTAGCTGATGAGCTGCGCCGAGGCGCGAAGACCGCCAAGCAAAGGATATTTACTGTTCGAGGCCCATGCGCCGAGCACCACGCCGTACACACCAAGCCCGCTCAACGCGAATACATAAAGAATGCCGACGTTCACGTCGGAGATGATCATGTCGACTTTTAGGCCGAATAGCGTAACCGTGTCGCCGAATGGCACCACCGCAAAGGCGGCCATCGCCGGAATAAGCGTGATGGCTGGCGCGAGGAAGTAGACGAACTTATCGGCCTGGCTCGGGATCACCGTCTCCTTGAACATCAGCTTAATTCCGTCGGCGATGGGCTGGAGGAGCCCGGCGGGCCCAACCCGGTTCGGTCCATATCGGACCTGGACCAGCGCAAATACGCGTCGCTCCATCCAGGTCATATAGGCCGCGAGCAAGAGCAGCGACACGAACGCGACCGCAATTTTGATGATGACAATAAGAAGTTCGGCCATTACGCCCTCACCGCCTCCGCAATCGAGACCTGAATAACAGTGCCCGCTCCCTCATCGCCGCCAAGGTTGAGCACCGCACCCTCGAGCGCGGCCAAATACCCTTCGGGCGCCTGCGCGACGCCAACCGGAATGGTGGGGTCCACCTGCACTGGCAGAGCAACGCTTTTCCCGCCAACTTCGAAACTAACCGCCGCGCCGTCGCTAACACCCAATCTTTCTGCATCGGTGGGCGAAATACGCAGGGCCGCCTCAGGCATACCTGAGAGATGATCCGCCGATGCGATTAGCGAACCTGAGAGCCAAAGCGCAGGGGCCAGAATCATCTGGAGCCCCGCAGGCGGTGGGTTCGTCGGCTCATGCGCCACCGGCTGTGAATTGCCTTTGCGCTCGCGGCTCAAAAGGACACCCGCCTCGGGCGCTTTTCCAAAGGCCGGGGCATATTCTTCGGCAAGCAGGCGAATCTGAGCTTGAATACCTGCCAGGTCATTCGCTTTTAAGGGGTGCTCAAGCAGCCGGGCGATTTCACTTAACACCCGCCAGGCCTCCTTGCTCCCTGAGCCCTGCGGTTTAACGGCTCGCCTGAGGCGCTGAGCGCGCCGCTCGATGTTCGTTACGGTGCCCTCTTCTTCATAAAGAGTTAGTGCCGGGAGAACCACATCGGCGTATTCCACACTTGCGCCCCGGTGCGAGGCGTGGACAACAACAAATTCGGCTCCCTCAAGCGCCCGGCGGGCCAGCGCCCCCTCAGAGTGCTCGGCCACGGGATCACATTCAAGTAAATATAGCCCGCGAATTTTTTTCTCGGCCGCGCCAGCGAGAATGTCGTCTGCGCCCTGGCCACCTGTCCCCAGTGCCTCCCCGCCCCAAACTTCTGCGCAAGCACTTTGCGCTGAGGCCTCATCCACTGACCGAGAGCCCGGCAAAAGCGCCGGGTGAAGACCCATGTCGAGCGCCCCCTGGAGATTCGCCGCACCCGAGGCAAATAGAATTTCCGCATCAAGCATCAGAGCAATATTCACGGCCTCGGTAATCGCCGCCTCATCTTTGAGCCCCGGTCCCACCACCACGCATACCCCGCCCTCATCCGGGCGAAGCGCCCCAGCGGCGTCAGCCAGATCGGTTGTATCGAGCGCCGACTCGCGGCAAAGCGCATCAACGTCGAGCCCGGCCAATCCGCCTCTGGCGGCATCCGCGCCACCACCCTTGGGCGAGGCACCGGCATCAAGAAGCAACCGGGCCAAAGCAGAAAGCGCTCGCGCCTCCTCGCCCGGTATCGGGGTCAAATGATGGATTCGCCCCAGAACACGCAGATCGATTCTCCGCGGATGGACACTGACGATGCTCCCCCCCGCGCTGTGCGCGGCGCGCGCCCTGAGAGCCAGCACCGGATGCTCCTCAAAAGGGTCGCTGCCAATGAGCAATATCGATTTAGCGCTGGCAAGACCCGTCAGCGAGCCATGCCCGCCCACCGCACCGAGCCCGGCACGCTGCGCTTCTGTCTGGCGCATGTCCCTCGGGTTAATTCGACAATCGATATTGGCACTTTCAAGAACCGTTCTGAACAGCGCCCCAAACTGAAAGGCTGTCTCGTTCGTTGATCGTCCGCCGCCTAGACCAGCGAGTGCCGCCCCGCCGCTCTCGGTTCGAATCGCCGAAAAACGCCGGGCGATGAGACCTTGCGCCTCCTCCCAACTCGCGGGGCGAAGCTCACCGTTTTCTCTAATCATCGGGCTCTTGATCCGGCTCTCGTTCTGGACGCCGCTCCAGCCCCAGCGGCCTACGTCGCAAATCCAGGTATCGTTCACCTCCGGGTTATCGCCAGCGGTGACCCGCTTGAGCTCCCCTTCCCGGTTCCAGACCTTCTGCTGGCAACCCACACTGCATAATGTGCAGGGCCCCTCGACTTCTTTCATCTCCCAGACGCGGGCCGTGAAGCGGTACTTGTTGTCGGTGAGCGCCCCTACCGGGCAGATATCTATTACGTTGCCCGAAACGATGCTCGTCAGTGGAAGGTCCGCGAACACACCGACCTCGGTTCGGTCGCCCCTGTTGGCCCAGCCGAACTCACTGCCGCCATCGATTTCCGAAGTGAAGCGAATGCAGCGCGTGCAATGCACACACCGGTTCATCTCGGGTTTGATGAAGGGGCTGATTTCATTTTTGGGATAGATACGTCGAAGCTCGTGTGTCCGGCTGACCGCCTTGGCGTAGCCCAGGGTTTGATCCTGAAGCGGGCACTCGCCGCCTTGATCGCACACAGGACAATCGAGCGGGTGATTCTTGAGCAAAAACTCGAAAACACTTTCTTGTGCCTCTTTCACCCGCGCGTTCGCAGTCTCGACCACCATGCCCTCGGCCGCCGGCATAGCGCACGAAGGCTGAAGCTTAGGAATCGGCTTGCCGTTCCCGGCGTCCACGACCTCGACCAGGCAGGCACGGCACTGACCCACTACCGAGAGATTCTTGTGGTAGCAAAAATGCGGTATGTGCAGCCCCTCGCGCAAAGCGGCGCCGAGGACGCTCTCGCCCTTGCGTGCGGCAACCTCTTTCCCGTTTAGGGTGAACTTAAATTCTGTATCAGGCATCGCTTTCGCCTCTAAGCCCTACACCGCGATCAGGCGGGGTAGGGACTCCCATGCGGGCATCGCCCGCCTTCGATGTGCGCCTCGAACTCACTTTTAAATTTCTTCACGAACGCGCCAAACATCATCGCGCAGGCGTCCGAAAGAACACAGATGGTGTTGCCCCGCATACTGGTATCAATAGAGCCAAGCGTAGACATATCGTCCGGAACGCCCTTGCCCGCCTCGATGCGCGAGAGGATACCGGCCACCCAGCCCGTACCCTCACGGCAGACCGAACACTGGCCGCAAGATTCATGCTCATAGAAAAGCGCCAGCCGTTGCGCGGCCTGAACCATGCAGGTTGTCTCATCCATGACGATCACCCCGCCGCTGCCACCCATGCTTCCAGCCTTGGCCAGCGCATCGAAATCCATCCGAATTTTATCTTCGAGAATTTCCTTGGCGGTTAGGACCGGCGCGCTCGCGCCACCGGGAATCACGGCCTTGAGCGCCTTGCCATCACGCATCCCGCCGCAGTGCTCAAAAATGACTTCCTCAAGCGTTAAACCGAGCGGCAACTCGTAAAGCCCTGGTTTCTCGACATGGCCCGAGACGCAATACATCCGGGTGCCGGTGTTTCTCTCATCGATGCCGATTCCGGCGAACCACTCGGCTCCCTTATTAATAATGTGGGGAAGATTCGAGAGCGTCTCGACGTTGTTCACCACGGTGGGGCGCCCGTAGACACCCACGATGGCCGGGAATGGCGGCTTGAGCCGCGGATGCCCGCGTTTACCCTCAAGCGATTCGATCAGCCCCGTTTCCTCTCCGCATATGTAGGCCCCGGCGCCCATGTGGGTGTAGATGTCGCAGGAAAAACCGCTGCCCAAAATATTTTCGCCGACATAGCCGCGCTCGTAGGCCTCGGCAAGCGCCTTATCGACAGCGCGACCGGGGGCGGCAAATTCTCCCCGGATATAGATGTAGGCCTTCTCAATGCCCACGGCATAGCAGGCAATAATAATGCCCTCGATCAGCTGGTGCGGATCGCGAAGCATGAGTTCCCTGTCTTTAAAGGTGCCCGGCTCGCCCTCATCGCCGTTGACAGTGAGGTACTTGGGCCCTTCCACGTCGGGAATGAAACTCCACTTTAGACCGCAGGGGAATCCCGCGCCGCCGCGCCCGCGCAGGCCCGAGGCTTTAACGATATCAGTAACATCCTTGGGATCGGTCTTGCCGAGAATTTTCCGGATAGCCTCGTAGCCACCCGAGGTTTCGTACCCCTCGATGCTCGGCGCCTCGGAATTGCCAAAGCGCGCCGAAACAATCTTCTCCTCGACCAGAGCGTCCAAACGCTGATTCATCTTTGCAGCCTTTCCCTAATCTTCAATTTTCGCGACCTCGGCGCCCGCCCTCGGCGGCGCCACCTCATCGGCCCCGACGGGAGCAACGTACTCGCCCTTCTCAAGCGCCGAGACGATTTCCTCAATCATCTCGGGAGTTGCACGCTCAAAATAATCCTCGTTAATCTGAACACAAGGCGCGCCGCCACATGCACCCAGGCACTCCACCTTCTCGATTGAAAACTTTCCGTCCTCGCGTCTCTCGCCTGCTTTAATGCCCAGCCGCGCCTCGATGGCCTTCAACAGAGCGCCCGAGCCCATCAGCGTGCACGAAAGGTTATTGCACAACTGAAAATGAAACTCGCCCAGGGGATGGGTCTTGAACATGCTGTAAAAAGTCACCACACCCCAGACTTCCATCGACGAGATTTCGAATATCTCTGCCAGATGCTGCATCACGGCACTTGAGATAAAACCATTTTGCTTTTGCCCAAGCTTGAGCGCTGGCAGCAGCGCCGAGCGTTTGACCGGATATTTTGTGATTATTCGATCAAGCTCGGCACGAACCTCGGGCTCGAACTCGAACTTTTCCTCTTTCGGGGAATGCGGAAATCTGTCTACCGACAATTTATCTCTCCCGAAACACCAACCGCGCCTAGCGGTCGATTTCTCCCAAAACGATATCTACGCTTCCCAGCGCGGCCACTACATCGCCGAACATTCCGCCCTTAACCATTTCTGCCATCGAAAAAAGATTCGAAAAACTCGGAGCGCGCACCTTCACCTTGTAAGGGCTCGGGCTGCCGTCGCTGATGATGTAGTAGCCCAGCTCGCCGCGCGGCGACTCGATGGCCTGATATACCTCGCCCGCCGGGACCTGATAGCCCTCGGTGAAAATCTTGAAATGGTGAATAAGCGCTTCCATGTCATGCCCAAGCTGCTCTTTGGGCGGCGGCACAACCTTGGGATCGTCCGCCATGAGCGATCCTTCGGGCATACCCTCTAGCGCCTGAACAGCGATATTTTGCGACTCACGAAGCTCTGCCATGCGCACAAGATAGCGGTCATAGATATCGCCAGACTCGCCAAGGGGCACATTGAAATTCATTTTATCGTAGACGAGATAGGGCTCTTTCTTGCGAATGTCGTAGTCTATCCCGCAGGCACGAAGCAGCGGCCCCGTCACGCCCAGGGCGATGGCCTTGTCCGCCGATATCGCACCGACTCCTCGCGTGCGGCCTCGGAAAATTGGATTGTCCGTAAGAAGCTCTTCGTAGTCGTCCACCTTTGATGGAAAATCGTCGAAAAATTTTCGGCAATCATCGTAAAATTCCGGGTAGGGCTCTCTCGATACTCCCCCGACGCGGAAATAGCTTGTCATCATCCGCACGCCCGCGACCTTCTCAAAAATCTTAATAATCGCCTCGCGCTCCCTGAAGCAATAAAGAAAAACCGTCATCGCCCCGAGGTCGAGTGCGTGGGTGCCCAGCCAGACGAGATGGCTCTGTATCCGCGTCATCTCGGCCAGGAGCACCCTCAAATACTGACAGCGCGGGGGAATTTCCATGCCAAGGAGTTTTTCGACCGCAAGGACGTAGCCCAGGTTGTTCGACATGGGGGCGAGATAATCCATCCGGTCGGTCATGGGGAGGGCCTTGTTATAGGTCCGCTCCTCCATGGACTTCTCAATACCCGTATGGAGATAACCGATAACCGGCCGGCAACCCTTAACCGTTTCACCCTCAAGGTCGAGCACCATGCGCAGCACACCATGGGTGCTGGGATGCTGCGGCCCCATGTTGAGGGTCATAGTCTCGGTGCGTATGGGACCGAGCAGATCGTCGTCTTGCCAATCGGCCCGTTCGACCTCGGTGCTCATCACTATCTCCTGCAGGAGTGCGCGCCCGACGGGCGGCTACTCCACTGCCTTCGGTTTACCCTCGGGAGTGCTTCTGAACGAAAACGCCACGGGCTCTGCCGAGATGTCAAAATCTTTTCTGTGGGGATACCCCTCGAAACCCTCTGGCGTGAGTATTCGCTCAAGATTCTCGTTTCCCTCAAAGTCGATACCGACTAGATCAAAAGCCTCGCACTCATGGGGCGCAGCGGTGGGCCACACCCCAGCCACGCTCGGCAGACTCGGCGCCAGATCATCCCCGCAGGGAACCTCAAGGCGTATCCGCTTGGCGCGATCCAAATCGAGAAGGGAGTAGGTCACCTTGAACCGATAGGATACCGGCAGCTCCAGACAATCCACCCCGGCGAGAAAGCTCAGCATCTTGAAACCCCGCGAATCCCGGAGAAAGCTAGCCGCCGCCACTAGAGAGGCAGGGGCAATCTCCACGGCGAGCTGGCCTCGGTGAAGCCTAACCGACAACACATCAGCGCCCAGCTTGTCCCTCAAGGCCCGTACGTCCTCGTCGAGTTCCTCTGGCTTTTCTTCCTCGGCCGCCGGAGCCTCCCCGGTCTCATCCACCATGATTCGAACTTCTCCTTCGGGGCCAAAGCGGCCCGCCCAAGCTTGTGAAAAATGGTACAAGCCTCAGCCCAAAAAAAACTTTCCGTGCGGTCAGTGAAATCCCGCAATTAGGCGGAAAGCGTTTTGCTTCGATCCTCGTATAGGGCCCCGGCTTCGATCTTCTTTTGGAGCTTGAGAATGCCATCAATCAGCGTTTCAGGGCGCGGCGGGCAACCGGGCACGTAAATATCCACCGGGACCACCTCGTCCACGCCCTGGACTAAAGCATAATTATTGAAAACCCCTCCGGTCGAGGCGCAGGCGCCCATCGAAATCACCCACTTGGGCTCGGGCATCTGGTCATAGATCTGGCGAAGAACGGGCGCCATCTTCCGGGAGACCCGGCCCGCAACTATCATCAGATCCGCCTGTCTTGGCGAGGCGCGAAACACCTCGGCGCCAAAACGCGCTATGTCGTATTTGCTCGCCGAGGCCGACATCATCTCGATGGCACAACAGGCAAGGCCGAACAGCGCGGGCCAGAGACTATTTTTTCGCGCCCACTTAATTACGTCGGTGGCGCGACCAAGAACAACCTGGCCTTCAAGTTTTTCTTCTAGTCCCATTCGAGGGCTCCTCGCTTCCATTCATAAATCAGGCTGGCCACCAAGAGGAGCATGAACGGCAGTATGGCGACAAAGGCGTAGCTAGGCATTTCGCGGAACACCACCGCCCAGGGAAACAGGAATATCGTCTCAACATCGAATACGATGAAAAGCATGGCCACCAAGAAAAACTTAACCGAAAAACGCCCCCGGGCGCTTGTCTCGGGGACAATTCCGCACTCATAGGCCATGTTTTTTTCGGAGGTGGGCCGCTGTTTGCCCAAAAAGAAGGAAACACCCAGACTAACGGCGGAAAATCCAGCCGCAAGGGCAAGAAGAATCAAAATTGGTATATAAGCCTCAGGCACAACCAGACCTCAGTGAGATCGAACTCTCTTTATTAATAAACCGGCTCTAATGCCACTCTCAACGGCCTTACTTTAATCACGACTTCCAGAGGTGTCAACAAATCAAAGCCTTAAAAACCCATATATTACAGGGATCCGGAGAAGAAAAAGACCAAAAACTCTTAATTTCCTGATTTTAAAGGAAATATCCGGCCTAAATTTTTTTTCGCTTGCCCGCCAGCGCCGATTCGAGCATTTCAATATAGCGAGCCGTGCTCTTTGAGTAGGGTATTATTTTGAGAGTTTGCTTGAAGGCATCGAGCGCCCCCTCGAAATTATCGAGGCCAAGGTAGTTCATTCCCATTCCCGAGGCGGCGCCAAAATGATGCGGATTAAGCGCAAGCACTTTTAGGCAATCGGCAATGGAGTCATGGAAGCGCTTGGCCATATAGAGAGCCGTCGCCCGCTTGTTCCAACCCTCGGCATAGGCTGGCTTCAAGCGGATCATTTCAGAGAAAACAGCGACCGCCTTGTCAGGTTGATCCGAGTTCATCAAGGCGACCCCGCGCTTCATCATTATATCTATGTCCGGGTCCCCCGAGCGCATCCAAATTTTCCACAGCCCGGCATACGCCGCATCGCGAACCACCTCGTCACGGTCCTTGAGTCGCCCCGCGAGCAAAGGGGCATGCTTCATCTCACCCAATTGGCCAAGGGTCAAAGCCGCTTCATAACGCTCAGAGGCATGCTCACTTTTCAAGCGCTTAAGCGTTCCGCTTGGCGGCTCCGCCGAGGCAACAAGCGGCCCCGCGAGGAAAACGACGAGCAACGCAGCCCCTAAAACATTACCAACATATCGCATGGGAGCTCCTTCTAATGAACAATCCCCTGCTTCTCAAAATACTGCTGATGATATTCCTCGGCCCGCCAGAAAACCGAGGCCGGCGTAATTTCGGTGACAACCGGGTTATCCAGCCGCCCAGAAGCATCGAGCACCTTCGCCGAGGCTTTTGCGGCGGCCTCCTGGTCGGTGCTGTGATAGTAAATTGCCGATCTGTACTGGGTACCCATATCAGGACCCTGGCGGTTCATTGTCGTCGGATCATGAATCTGCCAAAGAACATCCAGAAGCGTCTCATAAGAAACGGCTGCCGGGTCGAACTCAATCTCGACGACCTCGGCATGCCCGGTGCCGCCAGTGCACACTTCTTTATATGTCGGGTTCTCATTGTGGCCACCAGAATAACCGACAGCCGTCGATGCAACTCCGGGTACCTTGCGGAAGGCCGCCTCTACTCCCCAGAAACATCCTGCGCCAAACATCGCTTTTTCCATTTCCTTTTTTTACACTCCCTGCCCCATGAGAGGCATATAAATTCGAGCAAAAATTCATCCTTTAACAAGGATAGATCAACCCTGCCGCCGGGGGATAGCTAATAATTCCGCTCTGAAATTTAGGAGCGATTCATCCGACAAAAAGAACGAGAACAACAACGCCAACGAGAATTACCGCCGCGCCAGTCACGATTTCGCGGAACCCCTCGCGCTCTCCGAATAAAACATATCCCATCGCCAGCGCAAAAAGGATTTCAGTTTGCTTGAGCGCCTCAACATAAGAGGAGAGCTGCACCCGGTAGGCCTCCCCTTGCGTGAGGTTGGTCATCACGGCGAAAAGACCGAGCGATACAAAACTCTTCCATAGCCTGGGAATTTGTGCGAAATGATGCGACGAGTTCCACAGTGCTATCGGCAAGACGCAAAGCGTCGCAGCAACATAAGATCCAAAGGTTGCGAAGGGAACGTCCGAGGCGAGGATCGCCCATTTGAAAGTGACCACCGAGGGCGCGTACATGATGGCCGAGAGAAGCGCATAGCGCTGCCCCCGATCACGAACCAACACTCGAAACGGCTCCCAAAGCGATATTTTTGCGCGTGATATGTTGAGTAAATACACCCCGGCGATTGTGATGCCGATACCGGCGAGACCTATCGCCGTGGGCGCCTCGCCAAGCGTGAAAAACGACACCAGCACCAGCCAGATGAGCGAGGTGCGCCAGATAGGCACCACCATTGAGATATTGCCGTGGAGGAGCGCCTTCGACAAAAGAAGCGTCGCCGTCGTCTGGCTAAAACCAAACAGGATGCACGCCCAGTAGAAATCTGGCCGAATCTCCGGCACGCCGTTCCACAAAACCGCCACCCCTGCGAAGGGAAGCAGAAAGAAGAAACGCCCGAATACGTTGATATACTCATCGAGCTCGTGGCCAAGCCGTTTCATCACGGCATTGCGCGAGGCCTGAAACAGCGCCGCCACAACAGACAGACTTATCCAGTACATTTGCGAATCACTCCCATCCAAAAACCACCGCGTCTTCCTGACACCCACCGGGGGCCTGTGCTATCTTCCGTGCGGCAAGTATCTCATATGGTTTATTGCATTCACATTCCCCATGGGCGCTGGCAATCTGTCCCGTAAAACAAAGGCTCGCCATGATTCGAAACTCAGCCTCTGCGCCCGGCAACCTTGGATTCAACACCACGGAACAAATACCTAATGAGTAACCAGGCCCAGCCACAATCCGGCGAGGCGAGCCGCTTTGCCCTCTGGTACGGATGGATAATCCTCTTCGTCGTGTTCATCGTTCTGTGCTCTTTAATCGGGACGCGCACCTCATTCGGCGTTTTCTTCAAAACGCTCTCGACCGAATTTGGCTGGAACCGCGCACAGACCTCGGGCGCCTTTTCAGTGGGAATGGTTGGTTTCGCGATAAGTGCGCCATTCGTGGGCTTGATGCTCGACAGGTGGAGCATCCGCTGGACGATGTCGCTCGGGGTGCTCCTCTTTGGCCTGGGAATGTTCATGGGCTATTTCGTGAACGCCCTCTGGCAACTTTACTTGATGAACTTTCTTCTTTCGCTCGGATTTGGTGCGGCGACCCATGTGCCCCAGGTGCAGGTTCTGTCGAACTGGTTTGTCCGAAAGCGCGGACTGGCCTTCGGGCTCTCGTACTCGGCACAAGGCCTCGCCTTCGCGACCAGCGTGATTATCGCATCGCTAATTGCCTGGCTAGGCTGGCGGGAGACCTATCTGGTTTTCTCGGGGCTTACCCTGTTTGTAACGTTGCCACTCGTTGTCATCTTCATCCGGGATTTTCCTTCGGATAAAGGGACAGTAGCCGATGCACCATTTCTTAATTCAGAGGAAATCGCTAGCGCGCGGGCCAAAGCCTCGTTAATCAAAAATGCCAAGCCCACCATATCGAGATTTCCGAGCGAACAGGTTTTCTCCCTCAGATTTGCCCTTCTTTATGGAATTTTTGGTGCCAGCGGCTTCAGCTTTACCGCCATCGTCGTCCACCTTGTCCCGCTGGTGACGGACAGCGGCTTCTCGCCATCCGGCGGAGCCGCGCTATTCACCACGTTCGGGCTCTCGGTTTGCACCGGCAACCTTTCGAGCGGCATTTCGGATCGCATCGGAAGAACGCTCACCTACATGATTGGCACAATTATGGTCGCAGTGGCCTGCCTTTTGCTCGCCTCGCTCCTCGGCGGAGGAGCTTACCAGCTAATCACCGGAACCATTTTCGCTGGAATCGGCATCGGCATGGCGCGACCCACGATCGCCGCTCTATTGGCCGATCATTTCGGCGGCCCAAACTTTGGCCGCGTGAACGGAACAATGATGATGCTCTTCGCGTTTTCTGGCGCGCTGGGGCCCATTACCCTCGGATATCTTTTTGACCTGACGGGCCGCTATCGAGAAGGGGCGATTCTTCTTTCGACAATATTTTTGTGTAGTTGTTTTTCTGCGGCGACGCTTGAGAAATTAAAACGCCCCGGGGCGGAGGACGCTAAATGAGCCGTTCTATCGAAGAGCGCCTCAAACCCCGTATTTGGTACGGCTGGGTGATACTCGCCGTCATGTTCACGGTCATGGCCATCCTGATCGGGGCGCGCAATTCGCTGGGCTTTTTCTTCAAGGAAATGTCGGCTGAATTCGGCTGGAACCGCGCACAAATTGCCGCCGCCTATTCGATTGGCATGATTTTCCAGGGTCTCACCTCACCCATTTCCGGGTGGCTGAGCGACCGCTGGAGCATGCGCTGGACAATCTCGGCGGGGATTTTCATCGGCGGCTCCTCTTTTCTAATCGGCTTTACCATCCACAGCCTCTGGCAACTCTATGCCATGTACGCCTTGCTTTCGGTGGGCTTTGCGCTGGCCACCTTCATTCCCCAGGTCTACATCCTCTCGAACTGGTTTAATAAGCGGCGCGGCCTGGCGATGGGCATCTCCACCTCCTCACAGGGCCTCGCCCCCATGCTTAACCTGGCGATGCCGCCTCTGATCGCCATGATCGGCTGGCGAATGAGCTACATCGCCCTGGCCATCTTCATCATCCTGTTCGCCTGCCCGCTCGCGGCACTGTTTTTAAGAAACAGCCCCGAGGAAAAAGACACGGTGCCGGACGCGCCTTTTTTAGACTTCGAGGAGCGGATGTCCATCGCCGCTCAGCGAACGATTCCCCTCCCGATGGAAGCTCCCGCACCACCAAGCCTTATGAGCCGAATTTTGACACTTCGCTTTTTGCTGCTCGGCGGGGTCTACGCCTCTTTGGCATATATTTTTACTGGAACGGCGGTCCATCTTGTTCCCCATGCGACGGACCAGGGCTTCACGCTCTCCGGGGCGAGCATCATTTTCCTCATCTGGGGGTTCTGCATCATGGCGGGGAATTTCGCGAGCGCCATTTCTGATCGAATCGGTCGCACGCCCACCCACCTAATCGGCACCGCCTTGGGAATAGCGGCGATGTTCACACTTGCCCTGTTCGGGCCAGGCGCAAATCCCTTGCAGTTCCATTTTGGCGCGGCGCTGTCGGGCCTCTCCATAGGGCTGCTTCGCCCGACTATCTCGACCATGACCGCTGACCATTTCGAGGGGCCAGGTTTTGGCAAACTGAACGGGGCGATCATGGTGGTCTTCAGCGTTTTCGGGGCGCTGGGCGCATGGGCAACCGGTGCGCTCTATGATGCCTCGGGTGGCTACCTGGAAGCGTTTTTTCTGATGGTCGCTATTTTTGTGGCTGGCTACCTTCTCGCCGTAGCGCTCGGGCGAATGAAGAAACCCGAAGCAGAATCCTAAAAAATTTAACCGGCGGGGAAGCTCTCGCCGCCCCGCCGCAGTAGGGCCCTTGGATCGCCAGTTCGAAAATTGTAGTGCCGAACCCCGCCGAAAAACTCCCGCTATCTAAAGTGTGATTTGGGTCACTTTTTTTTGTAACCAAAATCACTTTACTCGATTTTGATCCTAGATAAAGAGGAGAAGAATTCCCATATTAAGAATATCTAATACGGGCCATCGATATCATTAAATAATAACATCCTTCAAGCCCGGCGAATCTCTTAGGCCATTACAATTTGATATGACCCTGAGGTATTTGAAGTCAATTTTTCTCATTGAAAGAGGCTTCCTCATGTCTACACGAACCGCAGGCGTGATTTTCACCATCTATTTTGCCTTTTTGCTGCTGATTCCAGCGGGGGCATACGCCAAAAAAACAAATCATGGGCATTTGATCAAATCATTCAGCAAGACCCCGCTCTCATTTGAAAAAAACCAGGGTCAAACGGACGGGCAGGTTAAGTACCTCGCCAGAAGCCGTGGCTACACCCTTTACCTCACACCCAGCGAAGCAGTGCTCTCCCTCTATAAACCCTCGCCAAAGAAAAGCGCGGCGGACCGCCTAGGCTCTCTTCCGGTTGGCGGTGGCCTCCGCGCGTCCGATGTCCTCCGGATGAGCCTTATCGGCGCGAAGAAAAATCCCGAGATGGCGGGCGAAGCCCAGCTGGCGGGCAAGATCAATTACTTCATCGGCAGGGATTCGGCCAAGTGGCGCACGAGGGTCCCCCTTTATGAAAAAGTACGCTACCAAGACGTCTATCCCGGCATCGATCTCATCTATTACGGAAACCAGAGAAAACTCGAATTCGACTTCATCGTCTCACCCGGCGCCGACCCCGAGCGGATTCGGCTTAAATTTAAAGGCGCAAAGAAGATTTCTTTAAATTCGGCAAGAGATCTAATTCTCTCCACCCCGGGCGGCGAGGTGGTCCAAAAGGCGCCGGTGATTTATCAGCAAATTAATGGCGAGAGAAAATCTATCTCCGGAAAGTTTATCCTAGGCGCCCAAAACGAAGTGAGCTTCCAGGTAGCCTCCTACGATAAGTCCAAACCCCTCGTAATCGATCCTGTCTTGATATATTCGACCTACTTAGGGGGCGCCAGCGATGATATAGGCGTAGACATGGCAGTTGATTCTTTGGGGAACGTATTAATTGTCGGATACACAAATTCAACGGATTTCCCCATTTCGACGGGAACTTATCAACCTTCGATTTCAGGTAGTGGATCGAGCAGTGACATTTTTGTGGCCAAGCTAAACGATTCGGGAACTGCTCTAATCTATTCGACCTATCTTGGTGGAAGTGGAATTGACAATGCCAACTCAATCGCTGTCGACTCGACTGGGAATGCATATTTGACGGGCAGTACCCGGTCAGTTGATTTTCCCGTGACATCAGGAGCTTTCAGCGAAGTAAATGCTGGCGAATACGACGTTTTTGTAAGTAAATTGAATTCGGATGGATCGAATTTAATATATTCGACTTTGGTGGGAGGGGGAGGGGCAGATGCTGGAACTGCGATTGCCCTTGACTTATCAGGTAACGCTTATGTGGCTGGGAGTACATGGGGGCGGGACTATTCGGGAGATCCCGTATCTCTATTTCCTACAACCTCAGGGGCGGTCCAGACAGTTTTTGGTGGATATCAAACCGATGCTTTCGTTTTTAAGATAAATTCAACGGGGGAGACACTTCTATATTCAACACTTTTGGGTGGAAGCGAGAACGATGCCGCATATGGTTTGGCTGTTGATATTTCAGGCAACGCATTCGTCACGGGGGGAACGTATTCTGCGGAGTTCCCAATTACTCCTGGTGTTTTTCAGGCATCACTCCTTGGCAGTGGCTCAAATTACGACGTATTTGTAAGTAAGCTGAATTCATCAGGAACTGCACTTGTTTACTCAACATTTTTGGGAGGAAGTGGAACAGAGCTTGGCAGAGGTATAGTTGTCGATCTGTCGGGTAATGCAACCGTGGCGGGGCAAACAGACTCAACAGATTTTCCGACAACGGAAGCGGCTTACCAGAGGTCATTGGGTGGCGATTGGGACGCATTCGTAACGAAACTAAATGCCTCTGGCACAGGTCTTCTTTTTTCGACTTATTTGGGAGGGTCGTATTTAGATGATGGATCGGCGATTGCAATTAACTCTTCCGGATTAACATACTTGGCAGGACGTACAAAATCTTTAGATTTCCCAACAACTCCGGATGCTTTTCAGTCAGATTTTATTGATACCGATCTTTGTTTTGTTTTGGAATTAAACGCCACTGGGACAGATGTTACCTACTCTACTTTCTTGGGAGGTGGCCGAAATTATTGCAGAGCTATTGCAATTGACCCCCAGGAAAATATTTATGTATCTGGAATAGCTTTTTCTTCATCTTACCCAACCACAGATGGTGCATTCCAGACCACGTTCGGTGGCGGCACATATGATGCCTTTATAGCGAAGATCGAATTGGCTCCGCCCGCACCCCCGAATAACCCGCCGCTGGCTTCGTGCCAGGTAGTAATCGCAGAGTGCGGGGCAGGCGGTGTGGCCGCGGCAGATATCGACGCGGGCTCCTCGGACCCGGACGGCGATCCGATAACGCTGTCCCAGGTTCCCCCGGGTCCCTACAGCTTGGGGAATACCTCGGTGACGCTGACGGTCACGGACGATCTGGGAGATTCTGACTCCTGCTCTGCGACGGTGACCGTCCAGGATACGACGGCGCCAGCCCTCGCCCAGCCTGCCGACGTCGTGGCCGAGGCGACGGGCCCGAGCGGCGCGGTTGTCAGCTTTAGTCTTCCGGGCACTACCGATGCCTGCGACGCGAGCGTTTCTGTCGCGTCCAGCCCGGTCTCTGGCTCGACGTTCCCTCTCGGGGCGACAGCGGTGACGGTTACGGCGATGGACGCCAACAACAACAGTTCCGAAAAAACCTTCACGGTCACCGTGCAGGACACGGCGCCTCCTGTCATAAACAGCGTTTCGGTGAATTCTAATGTACTCTTTCCTCCGGACCATAAAATGAAGCCGGTGAGTGTAACGGTTGATGCAGAAGACAATGTCTCTCTTTTCCCAAGCTCGAAGATCATATCGGTGACAAGCAACGAGCCGGTCAACGGTACGGGTGACGGAGATACCGCCCCTGATTGGGAGATTACGGGAGATCTGACGCTGAACCTTCGGGCTGAGCGCTCGGGCGGGGGAAACGGAAGGATCTATACGATCACGGTTCAGAGCACTGATGAGAGCGGAAATAACAGCTTGAAAACCGTTACTGTGTCGGTGCCTATCAGTCAGGGGAACGGCCAAGCAACAGTCGACTGGACAGCTGTGAGCGAGGCAGTTTCCTACAATGTTTACAGAAAATCCTGCCCGACGTGCGAGAAGGTGCTCGTCGCCTCGGACCAAACGGGAACGCAGTTCGTGGACACTGCGGTGCTGGTGGGAATGAGCTACATCTATTCCGTCCAGGCGGTGGACGCATCGGGCGGCCTTAGCAATCTGGGAAATGAGAGGTCGGTCTGTGTGGCCCCCCCCAAAAACCTCGCTCTCTCAAACCGCGCCTTCACAGCACCCTCTTCTATCACCGCGACGGACACCATCGTCGCGGGAAAAGGGGTCAACGTGGGCCGAGGCAGCCGGGTGACCTTCCACATGAAAAGCGCGACAGGCGGCATCCGGCTCGAGCCGGGCTTCAAAGTGGATAGCGGCGCCAGCTTCCGCGCGCTGGTTTCCACCACTTCGGGTAGTTGTTCATGAAATAGGTAGCGGGTTTGGCGGGACAAGTCCAAAGATTACAGAACTCTCTTTGGGAATGATGATATTCCCAGTGGCATGTCATCCCCATTCAAACAGTACATATATAGAATTTGGGGGAGAGAAAATTTCAGCCAGTTTCGTTGGGCGCGCATTTGTCGACAATGGCGAATTTTTTGGATATGACGATGAATCTGGATACTTACGTCGGACCTTTTTCTATTCTCGGAGTCTTTTTAATCGTGTTTTGGACACAAATGATTGCGAGCAGACTGAAATGTTAAGGAATTGGTATAGGCCATGGAATTGTTACCTGATTTCAAAAAATGGATTTTATTCGAGACCCAGATATTACGGAGCACACCTCTCATTTGACTTGGGGCCGGTTTGAGTAGAGGCAGGTCGCTTGCACGGGCTCCAAGTGGTGTTCCCGGGGCACACCCGGCATTTTGATTCTCGTAACATCCCGTGGCCTTACTTGGAGAGTGTTCGGATAAAGGCAACTATATTTTCAATATCTTTATCACTCAATTGGCCGCCCCACGAAGGCATGGAAAATGATTTACCAACCCCTGCGCCGCCCATTTTTATGGCCTTGAAGATATGCTCATCAGAAAGGTTTTTCATGTACTTGGCATTGGTATGATCCCGAGGCTTGGGATTCAACATTTGAGATGAAGGCCCGTCTCCCTTGCCATTTATGCCATGGCAACCCGCACAGAATCTTTGATAATTCGCCTTACCGGCATCGGCATTTGCCCCAGAAGCATCCATCCTACTGGCCGCCAGAACAATGGCGACCGCCGCACAAACAAAAACAGGAATTAACTTTCTCACGAAGAAATCTCCTTTCTTCAATCCATTGCGCCGAGATTAACAACGGTACCCATCAAAGTTTAATATTCACCTAGATTTACTATTACGCCACAAACACGAACCAAGGCGGATGAGATGACAAATTCCAAATAGCGCAAACCCCTACTCAGCCAGCGCAGTGGAGGCCTCGTACTCGGCAGGCAGAGGGCGTCGTCGACGGCGCCCTCTGA
Organism: Nitrospinaceae bacterium; assembly: GCA_018669005.1. Classification (NCBI taxonomy): domain Bacteria; kingdom Pseudomonadati; phylum Nitrospinota; class Nitrospinia; order Nitrospinales; family Nitrospinaceae; species Nitrospinaceae bacterium. The sequence goes on along the minus strand of JABJAL010000072.1, from coordinate 281,159 downwards.
TAAACCTAGAGAGAAAAATCTGCCTCGATCGGGGCATGATCGCTCAAGCTGGCGAGCCTGGCCTCATCGAGGTAGCGACACCTGGCGACATTCAGGGAACGCGAGGCAAAGATATGATCGAACCGCCTTCCCTGGACCTTTATCTTTTTGCGAATCGGATACCAGCTAAATCCCTGCGCCTCCCACCCACAAAGCGTCCGGTAGACATCCAGAAGATCGAATTTTCCTAACCCCGTCATGATATTGCGCTCGGCCGCATCCCAGCGCGCGCCATCTCCATGCCGAAATTGTTTTCGCAGCACGACCTCGCCGCTCGCCCGAATCCATTGGGCCCAGGTGACGACCTCTCCCGTCGGGTATTCAACCTGCGGGGCGTTGAAATCCCCGCATAAAATACGGGGCCGCCTCGTTTTCTTAGCGAGCCCCCGATAGATTCCTTCTAGCGTCTCCACCTTCTTCCAGCCGTGAGATGCGCCCGAGGGGATATAGGTGTTATGCAAATCGAATGAAATTTCGGGGGCCTTAATCGAAACGGATATTAATTTTTCTTTCCACGGGATTTGAAAAATCTTGCGGCGTATCAACCTGGCGGGATACTTCGATGCGATCAGTGTGCCGAGCCGCCTCGCCCCTTTTAATTGTGACGGATTGCGAAACAATTCAAAACTGTCATGAACAAACTTGAATCCGATTTCTTTTAAACTGGAGCGAAGCTCGGGGGCGCCGCTAGGGGTTACTTCCTGAAGAGCGATGACGTCGGGAACTCTACTTTTAAGATATTCAACCTGCCTGGCGACTTGCCGGGATCTGGCGTTTGTATTCCAGGATATCACCCGCATAAATCACTCCTTGAAAAATTGGCAAGCGACATCGTAAAGGCCCGTTGAAAATACCCAGGTTGTTTAATCTAACATTAGACGATCTCTAAGGATGCCTTTCCATAAAAAGACCCTCTTAAAATTCGATCCTCATTCAAGACCTTATTTGCAAAAATCCAAGCCCCTTCGAGCACCATCGCTCCAGCCCCCGGTACCCGCCGGGTGGAGCCATTGAAACTGCGGCCCGCCTGCTGGATAATACGAACCGCCGCAGCGTGAACAGGGAGCAACCCCCATGGAATGGACACAGGAATTAGAAAGAATCGACCTTCGAATTTCGGGATGGATGGAAAAGTACGGAAGGATGCTGCTCAGGATTTCCCTTGCCGTCATTTTCATCTGGTTCGGCGCACTCAAGCTCCTCGGCATAAGTCCGGCCGAAGAGCTGGTCAGCCGGACAGTCTACTGGTTCTCCCCCGCGCTATTTGTCCCGATCCTGGGATGGTGGGAGGTGGCGATAGGGGCCGGACTCCTGTTCCGCCCACTCATCCGCCTTGCCCTCTTTCTGCTGTTTCTTCAGATGCCGGGAACGGTATTGCCCTTGATCCTTCTCCCCGAGGTCTGCTTCACCCAGTTCCCTTTCGGCCTGACGCTGGAAGGGCAGTACATCATCAAAAATCTCATCCTGATCAGCGCCGCCATCGTGGTGGGCGGCACCGTGCGCGCGAGGGCGGACGCCGGGGAGTTCGTTTAAAAAAAATCCCGCGTAAAACAAAAACGACGGGGAAGCTCTCGCCTCCCCGCCGATGGTGATGTCTATTAAATCTAACTCAAATCCCTACTCGGCCAGCGCGGCGGAGGCCTCGTACTCGGCGGGAGAGAGCGCATCGCCAACTCCGATCATCGAATCGCGCACGACGAGGGCAACAAGTTTCTCCTCGCTCCAGCCCTCGGTGCCTGCCGGGCGGCGCGGAATGATCAGATAGCGGCAGTCGGCTGTCGAATCCACGACGCGCAGTTCAATATCCTCGGGCGCGGTGTAGCCGAGATCCGCCAGCGCCCCTCTGGGGTCGGAAACGGCTTTGGAGCGGTAGGGAAAGCTCTTGTACCAGGTGGGCGGCTGGCCCAGCAGCGGGCGCGGGTAGCATGAGCACAGGGTGCACACCACCATGTAATGCACTTTATCGGTGTTCTCGAGCGCGACGAGGTGGTTAATCGTCCCGGTGCTGATGCCGATCTCGTGGCAGGCCGAGGCAGCGTCTTCTAAGAGGCGCTCTTTAAAGGCCGGGTCCACCCAGGCTTTTGCGACGACGCGCGAGCCGATGGCAGGCGTCTTGCTGTAGATGTCCTCGACAGCGCGGCGCATTTCGTCGGTGGTGAGCAGCCCTTTTTCTTTCAAAATATCGGCCAGCGCGAGGATGCGCACCTGAAAATAGTCGAGATCGTGCTCGACGCGCTCAACCGGCGTGTCATCGTGGGTGTGACCGTGATCATGGCCGTTGCCGTGATCGTGGCCACCACCTTTGTGCGAATTGTAATAATTAGGATCGTTCGTCGTTACCATGGCTCACCTCGAATCGGTTTCGGTTTTCGCCAAGGCCCTAACCCGCTAGGCCGGGTCGAGCCAGTGTTCGTAAATTTCAATCACTATCTTGTCCTGCTGCTTACCTGGCTTATTGGCCCACACATCGTTAACCATGAACTCGACCCAATAGAGCGGGCAGAGCGGCAGACCATCTTTGCCATAGGCCAGCTTTTCGGGATTACGAAATTTGCCAAAATAACGAGCGATGCGGCCCGCCTTGCCCCGGACAAACTCAGGGGTGCGGATATGGCCGGGCGGAAAGCGGTTCTGCACAACTACCTCATCGCCTACCTTGTACCTGGGCTCCATGCGACTTCCCCCCAAAAAGAGAAAATGGCAGTTCAAAAAATTCCGTTGATTCTCCGATCTTGCATAGCCCCGGCCCGGCTGTCCACCGGGGCTATTTCGCCAAATTGCGAGCTAGAGCTTATAGAGCTTCTTCGCGTTGCCGATGAGGATTTTCTCCTGATCCTCGGCTGACAACCGCGAGAGGCCAGGAATATCCTTGGCCGGCTGGTGGTAGCCCATATCGGCCGGATAGTCCGTCCCGTAGAGAATGCGGTCGGCTCCCAGCGTTTCAACGGCATACACGAAGGCATCGGCATTATGAATAATCGTGTCGTAGTAAAATTTGCCGAAATACTGTTCGGGATCTTTGGCGCCGTTTACCTTGGGCTCATCGCGCTCGCCGTAGCCGTGCTGCCAGCGGCCTCTGATCCAGGGAACGAAGCCACCCACGTGGGAGAGATAGAATTTAATGTCCGGGAAACGGTCGAGCACCCCGCCGAAGATTAGGCACGAGACAGCAATGGTCGTGTCGAGCGGGTTGCCGATGAAGTTTCTCATGTAGTAATCGCCGAGCCGCTCAGGGGCCGCCGCCTGGCCTTGGGGATGGATGAAAATCGGAATATCGAGCGCGACCGCTTTGGCCCAGAAAACATCGAGCTCTGGCGCGTCGAGATTCTCCCCCGCGACGTTGGCTGCGATCTGCACGCCGATGTGGCCATTTTTCACAGCCCGGTCGAGCTCGGCCACCGCGGCATCGGGATCCTGGAGCGGCACCTGCGCCATGCAGGAGAGCTGATCGGGGTACTTGTTTGCCAACTCGGTCAAACCGTCGTTGATCGAGGCCGAAAGCTCTTTATTCAACCCGGCGTCGAGGGCATAGAGCGTCATGAAGGGCGAGACCGAGAGCACCTGGCGCTCGACCCCCATGTTCTTCATCGCCCCGAGGCGGATGTCCACATCGTAATAAGGCGGCTTGAGATTGTTATGCCAGCGGCGCTCCTTGCCGAAGATGGTGCCCTCGAACGCCATGAACTCATTATCGCCATCCTTCTCGATGCTTACAGCCTTGCCGAGGCGGCCCTTGCGCAGGTCGTCCAGAAACCCCATCGGCAGAATATGTGTATGTGGATCAATGGCCATCTAATTCTCCTTTTAATGTTCGTTTTGGTCTTAAAATTCACACTTTTAGTTTATAGAGCTTCTTCACGTTGCCCACGAGCATTTTCTGCTGATCTTTTTTCGAAAAACGCGAGAGGCCCGGAATCTTCTCGGCCCGGCTCAGGTTGCCCATGTCGAACGGGTAATCCGTCCCGTAGAGGATGCGGTTCACGCCCAGCGACTTAACGGCAAACTCAAATGAATCGGCATTGTGAATGATCGTGTCGTAGTAGAACTTTTTGAAGTAGTTCTCGGGTGCCTTGGCCTTGTTGACCTTGGGCTCCTGGCGCTCGCCGTAGCCGTGCTGCCAGCGGCCTCTGATCCAGGGGGTGAAGCCACCCACGTGGGAGAGCAGAAATTTAACCTTCGGGAAGCGGTCAAACACCCCGCCGAAGATGAGACAGGCCGCCGCGATGGTGGTGTCGAGCGGGTTGCCGATGAAGTTGCGCAAGTAATAGTCCTTGAGGCGATCATTCACGCCCATCACGTCTGTGGGATGGATGAAAATGGGCACATCGAGTTTTTGCGCCATACGCCATACGGGGTCGAGCTTTTTGTCATCAAGGTTGGTTCCCGCGACGTTCGAGCCAATCTGGCAGCCGAGGTGGCCCTTTTTGACCGCGCGCTCTAGCTCCTTGGCCGCCGCCTTGGGATCCTGGAGAGGAATCTGCGCCATGCAGCGGAATTTATCCGGATTCTCGTCCACGATTTTAAGCAAGGATTCGTTGAGCGAGGCCGAGAGCTCTTTGTTCAGCCCCTTGTCGAGCGCGTAGTAGGTCATCGGCGGCACGACCGAGAGAATCTGCATATCGACGTTCTGCTTCTTCATGCCCTTCAGGCGAAGACTCACATCGTAGGTTTCTTTGGGCAGCGGGTTTACGTGGACCCGCTCCTTGCCGAGGATCTTCGTGCGCGTGACGAGAAACTCCCAGGGCTTGCCCTTTCTGATCGTTACTGACTTGCCGAAGCGTTTTTTGCGAACGTCATCAATAAAACTTTCGGGCGAAATGTGTGCGTGGGGATCGATAATCACTATGACTCTCCTTGTTAAAAATAAGACGTGAATCAGACAAAAGGAAATTGCACCGGGCCCAAACCCTGCCCGGAGGTCCGATTGTGTACAGAGGCGGGAATTATCCAACATATCCGGGGTAAAGAAAACCGGGTGGAGGCAACTGTAGAGCCCTTTTAAAGAGCTGGAAGTGCGGCGCGCCCATCGCCCTATAGTGCATTCCGTGCGATAATAGACGTCGCGTTCTTTTCTTGCCTTATTCCCTGGTGGCAATTTGCTCGATTCATTTCATCCCACAGCGTTGGCACTGTTAGCCGCGCTCAACATCGCGATAGCGCGAACGTTCTATCGAAGCGTCCTGCTTCGCCTCGGTGCCGGCACGACGGCACTGGCCTCAGGGATAATTTCGCTGGGCCTTATCTGGAGCTATTATTTTTATACCGGCACGGTGGACAGCTGGCCCCTTCAAGGGATTGCCTGGTTCGTCATCGTCGGAATGCTGGGAGGCGTGGGCGGGCGCTACCTTAATTTTTTCTCGATGAAAGAGCTCGGCCTCGCCCGAACCTCGGTTCTGATGCAAACGAGCATTATCTGGTCCACGGGGCTGGCCATCGTCCTCCTGGGCGAGCAGGTGAACCTGACTATCGGCGCGGGAACAGCCGCAATCATGATTGGCTCCATTCTCCTGGTCTACAAAGGGGGCTCAGAGCTTAAAGAAGTACCTTTCTCCTACTACTTCATTCCCGTGGTGGCGGCTTTTTTGCTGGGCCTATCTCACCTGCTCCGCAAATACGGCTACAACTGGATTGATTCGGCCACCTTCGGCCTGAGCATCTCCAACACCGTTTCGGTCATGACGATGATCGCCATCTTGCCTTTCACGAATGAGGGCATCCCCAAAACTTGGGGGTGGCGCCCTATTTTCTTCATTGTGGCGGGGGCGGTGTTCAACGCCTTGTCCGCCCTGTTCTTTTGGACAGCCGTACAACGAGGAGAAATCGTGCAGGTCGTTCCCATCACCCGGATCTCGGTCCTCATGATGATTTTCACTTCCTGGCTGTTTTTTCGAAAACAAGAAAGAGTCACCGCCCGCGTCGTTTACGGGGGGGTACTCTCCGTTGCCGGGGTGTTTCTCGTCGTTTGGGGAAAATAAAACCGCCCGCCATTTCTAGAAACCCTGACAGTCTTCATCGATCTGTTTTTCGTTACATGCAATAATAGATCTTTAGTTTCTCTCCTCTCTGGTGGCGATTTGCTCGATACCATTCATCCCAACATGTTGGCGCTGATCTCCGCGTTCAACATCTCTATGGCGCGGACCCTCTACCGGGGCGCGATGCTCCGCCTAGGTGCCGGCACGACGGCTCTGGCCTCGGGCTCGATTACGCTTGTCTGCGTATGGAGCTTTTATTTGTACACGGGAACGGTGGACAACTACCCCCTTCAGGGGATTGCCTTGTTCATGGTTGTCGGGATATTGGGTGGTCTGGGCGGTCGCTATCTCAGCTTTTATTCGATAAAAGAAATCGGCCTTGCCCGGACATCGATCCTGATGCAGACAAGCATCATCTGGTCCACGGGGCTGGCCATCATTCTTTTGGGCGAGCGCTTGAGCCTGGCTATCGGCGCGGGAACAGCCGCAATCATGATCGGCTCCATTCTCCTGGTCAAAAAGGGAGGCTCGGAGCCTAAGAAGATTCCCCTCACCTACTATCTTATCCCGCTGGCGGCGGCGTTTTTTCTCGGGCTATCTCACCTGCTACGTAAATACGGTTACGCATGGATTGATTCGGCCACCTTCGGCCTGAGTATCTCCAACACCGTTTCGGTCATGACGATGCTCGCCATCATGCCGTTCACGAACGAGCGCATCCCAAAAACCTTGGAGCGGCGGCCCATACTCTGCATCGTGGGAGGGGCGCTGTTCAACTTTATGTCCGCGATAGTTTTCTGGACGGCTGTCAGGCGGGGAGAACTCGTGCAGGTCGTCCCCATCACCAGAATCTCGGTCCTCTTGATGATTTTCACTTCATGGCTTTTTTTCCGAAAACAAGAAAGCGTCACGGCCCGCGTCGTTTACGGGGGGGTGCTCTCCGTTGCCGGGGTGTTCCTCATCGTTTGGGGAAAATAAAGCCGCCCGCCAATTAAGAAATTCAGACTCCCCTCATCGCTCTATTTTTCGTTCCATGCAATAATAGTTTTTTAGTTTCTATCCTCTCTGGTGGCGATTTGCTCGATTCAATACACCCCAGCCTGTTGGCACTTTTATCCGCGGTCAACATCTCGATAGCGCGAACACTCTACCGAAGCGTACTGCTCCATTTCGGCGCAAACACAACAGCTCTGATCTCGGGCTCAATCTCGCTGGTCCTCATCTGGGGTTATTATTTCTATTCAGGCCAGGTGGAGCATTGGCCCCTTCAGGGGGTTGCCTGGTTCGTGGGCATCGGAATCATAAACGGTGTGGGCGGGCGCTACCTTCAATTTTTATCAATGAAAGAGCTTGGCCTCGCCCGGACGGCGATCATTCTTCAAACAAGCCTCATCTGGTCAACGGGGCTGGCCATCGCCCTTCTGGGGGAGAATCTGAACATGGCCATCGGCGCGGGAACGGCGGCGATCATGATTGGCTCAATTCTCCTGGTCAACAAAGGAGAAATTGAGCTCAAGAAAATCCCCATGTCTTACTACCTCATCCCGGTGGTGGCGGCATTTCTACAAGGGCTCTCCCACCTGCTGCGCAAATACGGATATGGCTGGATCGATTCGGCCACGCTCGGCATGAGCATTTCCAACACTTTTTCGGTCGTGACGATGATCGCCATCATGCCCTTTACCGGCGAGGGAATACCCAAATCCTTTGGGCGGCAGGCCGTTCTCTTTATTGTGGTGGGGGCGGTGTTCAACGCCCTGGCCGCCCTGTTCTTCTGGACTGCCGTCCAGCACGGGGATCTCGTGCAGGTGGTGCCCGTCACCCGCATCTCGGTCCTCTTGATGATTTTCACCTCCTGGCTTTTCTACCGACAACTCGAACAGATCACCTCCCGCGTCGTCTGGGGCGGGCTGCTATCTGTTGCCGGGGTGTTTCTCGTCGTATGGGGGAAGTAATTGGGGCCGATATCTTCCTCATTGCAAGCGCCTGCTCGGCCCATTAGCCTGTAATTGATTACCCATGAAAACAACCAAATGCCATGAAAAGGAAATAACGTGACAAACCCGGTCGTCGAGGACATTCCCTACCGGACTATCGAGGGCACCGAGTTGAAAGCCCGGCTGTATCGGCCTCATCCCGAGGGACCAGCCCCATTCGTGATAGATGCGCATGGCGGGGCCTGGGGCAGAGGCAGCCGTCTTAGCAACGAGGTCATCCATCAGGATTTCGCAAAAAACGGCATCGGCGTGTTCGCGCTGGATTTTCGCTTATCGGGCGAGACGCAATTCCCGGCACCGGTGATTGACATCAATTACGGCGTGCGCTGGTTCAAAGCGAACGCCAGCGCACTCGGGGTGGCGCCAAGCATCATCGGCGCGATGGGCGCATCAAGCGGCGGGAATCAGATGGGGCTGGTGGCGCTCACGCCTGATGATGCGCGCTACATGGCACCAGACCCCTCCCTGGCTGATGTGGATGCCAGCATTGCTTTTTTTATCGCGTGCTGGTCGATACTCGATCCGCTGGCGCGCTACCAGATGGCACAAAAAGTGGGCAATGAGCGGCTGATAGCCGCCACCAAGGCCTATTTTCCCACGGATGAGGACATGGAAACCGGCAACCCTTTTATGGTCCTTGATCGCGGCGAGGCGACCCACATGCCGCCAATGATAATCATCCAGGGCACCGAGGACGCCAATGTCGAGCATACCCGCGCCGATATCTTCGCCGAGCGCTATCGCGCAGCCGGCGGCTCGATCGACCTCCACAAATACGAGGGCCAGCCCCACATGTTCATCCTCACCGAGCCGGACACAGAGGCCTCAAAAGACGCCATCGAGAAACTGCGCCATTTCGTTCTGGCCCAAGCCTGAAGACGGGGCGGGCTTTTAAATGAGTCCTGCGCTCTTTCAAAATTATTGATTCTTCATGAATTCTTAGTCGCCCCGCGTTGTCTGGGGGGAGATGATTTCGGTTGTTAGGGTGTTCTTGGTCATATGGGGGAAGTGAGATGGGGGTCTTGGTTGAAAAAATATTTACCCTGAAGTGTGTGACCTGTATGCTTTCATATCTTCTGAAGATATTTGCTCCGAAGGGACTAATCGATAATGTTTTTCATCAACAATTCTTATCTGATCATCCTGCACAGTCAATTCGAAAATAGCAATAAGATTTTCTGTCATAAATTGACTTGATAGTGCTCGGCAAATTAAATTTGGAAACTTATCGGTACAACAAGATATATCCTGTTTTGTTTGAACCACTGAAAGTTGATCTTTTCCTCCCTTCGCTTGAATAGGTATTATGTAGTGGCATCCTTCTCGATCTATGCCGACATAAATTTCGTCTATCTCGATTTGAACTCTTTTAACAGTAGTTCTCAGATGATTCTGCAAAGAATATGTTGTTAGCCCCAAAAATATATCTACTAATCTATTGTATCTGACCTTTGCCAACAGGGCTTGCTCATCTGACAGCGCATAAGATGAAATTATTTCTGGAGTTGCATCTGGAATTTTTATAGCAATTAAATTTTGGTTGGGTACAATTCGATTAATTTTCACCAATTTAAATGTATATTTGGCTCTATCTGCTCCTTCGATGACCCATTCATTATCATTCGATGCAGTATCTTGAATAGATTTAGGAAGTGCCCTACGGTAACGAAAGGAATAAACCACATCGCCTACATTTTTTGGAAGGTTTGCTTCAATTTTCTCTGCAACTTTTTCAATTTCGTCCCTATCAAAATCGAATGAAGAAATACCCGCCGTGAAATGATTCTTGAAAATTTGCTCTATTATCACATCATAAAGACCAGTTCGCTTTTTAGGCACAAATCACCTTTGGACGGGCCGATCTGGTACGTTTTGGAATCACATTTGGAGACACGCCATAATAATAAGCCGCTTGCGACATTGACAAATTAAGCAACAATGAATCGCCTAACCTTAAAATTTTTTTGGGCTTTGAAGGTTTTTTTTCAAGAGCCCTCAAAATTTCCATAGCGACCGCTTGGGCCAAAAGAGGTGGGACCGAATTTCCAATCTGCCTAAACCCATGCCACTTGGTGACATGAAATCGAAACCAATCAGGGTAGCTGTGTATTCGGGCTGCCTCGCGAACTGTAATACATCGAGGAGTAAAGGGATGGATAGGTCTTGGAGAAGTGAAAGCTCCCCGATCACTTGCCGTCCCAGCCCGCAAGGTATTACAAACACCCTGCGGATCTAATTTGAAAAATCTACTAACTGGTTCTGTTTTTCCGTGTGGCGTTTCGGCAAATCGTTTTCGAGAAAGTGGCGTATGAGTTGTTCTTGCGCTTGATGTTAGTAGATTGGGATTATATTTTCGACTGTATCCATAATTACAAGAAGCAAATTCAGCTTCTCGTAATTTTTCAGCATATTTTGATGGACTTCCAAGAATTGTCTCCACCCAATCCCTATCAAGCAGTTCTGTAAATTTTTCAACTTCTGGCAAATCTGCCAACGCATCGGAGATTGAAATTTCGCTCAATTTTTTTGGATATATAGGAATTTTAAGATTTTTTCTACACCCGAATAGAAATAACCGTTCTCTCTTCTGCGGCACTCCGTAATTAGATGCATTTAACACACGATAATTACCCTCAACCGAATAACCATTTTTTTCGAACGTTGAAATTATTTCTTCGAGAAATTGGCGATGCTTGCCGATTGTTAATCCTTTGACATTCTCAAATAGAAAATAAGAAGGGGCTAGCTCAAGTACCAATCGAACAAAATGATTAACGAGACGATTACGCGGGTCGTTTAATGCTCTTTTACCAATCAGCGAAAAACCCTGACAAGGCGCTCCTCCGAAAACTACATCTATTTTTTTTTCTTTGACACCAGAAATTTTTCGAATTTCTTCTCCCGTCAATTCAGCGACATCTTTGCAAATAGTTTTACAATTGGGGAAATTGTACTCATGTGCTGCACAATGAATTGGGTCAATATCGACAGCAGCGGCAATTTTAAACCCCGCCTGCTCGAAACCTAGGCTTAAGCCTCCTGCCCCAGCAAAAAGATCAATTCCGATTGGACGCCCCACGAATTTACTCTCCTGACACTACTCGACATTAAAGGAAATACTGATAGACGAAATTATAGCGAAAATCCATCTTCAGCGCAAATCACTCTTTTGATGTCATATCGGCCATATCGGGCGGAAAATTTAGTGAGTGAATACATAGAAAGTATTCACGATTTGCACGAAATTATCCAGTCCATTAGTCGACCATATCACCCCTCCCCCCTCACCAACCTGACAAAAATCATTCCATGCGTGATGAGCAGCAAGGGCACGACAAAAGTGGGGATGTACCATGTGGCGCCCATGGCGGGGGCGGCGTTGTTGAGGGTGCCAATGGTGACGGCATAGAGCAGGTCCATTGTCCCGACGATGTTGAAAAGCCAGGCGAGGGGGCGCGCGAAGGATTTGCCGCTGCGGAGGGCGGCAAAGGCGGCGAGCGCGAGGAGGCCCGCCAGGAGATCGCCATAGGCGGCGGGATTGGCAAATGCTTCGGGGAGCGGCCGCGCCACGACGCCGGGGACGAGGAAGACTAATCCTAAGTGCCGGAAAGTGTGCGGCAGAATGAGCCACGAGAGCGCCTCATGAGCGGATAATTTTTCAAGATGAGAGACTGCGAGCCACCGGGCCGCCGCGCCCCAGGCGAGGAGGCTTAAAGCGAATTGCAGGCCGAAAATTGTCATGGTGTCCATCTTTTAAAATCTCCTTTTGTCTTGAATTGCCTGTGAAAACCGCGCCACCGTAAAAATTAGGCGGCGGGGAAGAGTTTTCGCTTCAGTGTATATACACTTAACAGGTTAAAAAAATACTGATTAGGGTCAACCCTCCTGCGCTGGGATGAGAATTTGAAAGTTATTCATGTTCATCTCCTTTTATTTATATGTATACACACCTTATGGATTAAAAAAAATGCGGCTTATGTTCAGCCCGCACGGGCAGCGGCGAGTGTTTTCGACAGATCTGCGCGAATACGGCCAGCGGTTTCAAACCCGAGGGCGGCGGCTAGTTTTAATTGGGCCCCCTCCCAGAGGGGAAGCGCCTGGGCGAGGGCTTGGGCGCCCTCTGGGGTGAGCCTGACAATGCGGGTGCGCCGGTCGGGGCCGGGTGCGGAGGCGATGAGGCCCCGGCGCTCAAGGGGAGCGAGGTTTCGCGTGAGGGTGGTGCGGTCGAGGGCGAGGGCTTCGCCGAGCGGCCCCATTGGGGTACCACTAGCGGTGCCACCGCCCATGGGGGTATCACCCAGGATGGGCTCACCCAAGGTGGGCTCACCCATTTTCGAGAGCGCGGCGAGGAGGGTAAACTGGGTGCCGCGGAGCCCGGCGGGGCGCAGGGCATCGTCGTACATACTTCCAGCGGCGCGGGCGGCGCGGCGAAGGGCATTGGAATAGCAACCTGCTGCGGCGGCATCACGGAGCCTGATTTCGCGGGCGTTGAGCGTGTCTGCCATCGGGGGATCCTTTTTTTTTAAAAGGGGGCGTGCCTATCGGCCTGTGCACTCTTTCATGAACAAATGGGCCCGTAACAATGCACACTCCGACCTATTAAACTCCCGGTAAAATTTCTGGGCGGCTCCTCTTGCGTCCCTTTGAGGGGCCCCTTTGGGCTTCCCCGGCGACACGCCCCGAGGCGATTCGCATTAGCGGGCCTTGTGGAATTCCCATCTACTGGGTACTGGGTAAAATAAACTGGGTTTTAGCAAGAGCCATATATGTATATACACATATATTAGGGCCGTCAAGCTCACACCTAGGCTATGAGCGGCATGTTGCTGTGATCGAGATATTCGCCTAGTAGGCCTTGTCCACCGTGATGACAACCTTGCTGTCGCCCACCGTGACCAAGGAGGGAGTCTTCCCTTCCATGTCGCCTGGCTTGGGCGCACCGGCGTTGCCATCGGCATCTAAGCGGGCCGTGATGCGTACCCTGCCCTCAAAGCGTAGACCCTGCATCATGACGTTGCGCCCGGAGATGGTGAAGGGGAACGGAAAGCGCGGACGTGCCACCTTCACCACCGCAAGCGGCGGGCCGGGTCGCTCCGTGCGGGCAATGATGAACAGAACGGGAATTCCCTCGGCCTTTTGAACTAGGGAAGGCGCAATTTTGATGGTCCCACTTATCGTGGGACCATCGCCCAAACTAGAAGCGGAAGATTGTTTGCCAGCGGACGACATCGGAGCAATCGGTCGCATGGGCACCGTCTTTTTTGACACCTTGCGAGGAGGGGGTGCAGTTCCAGCCTTATTGATAACAACGTCAACTCCTCTAGCACCAATCGAAACAGGTGTTTCATTTCTTCCTTCGTAGTCACCCCTTACTAGCCGCCCGACAACTCCATCCGAATCGAGCCGGGCGCGTACTTTGACCTGTCCAGTGAAGGGCCCGCCCTTAAACATCAGATCGTCTTTCGTGAGGATGTATTTATAAGGAAACTTCACTCGGACCAGTCGCTGAACAGCAAGCGGAGGACCGCCGCCAACCGGAGCAAGCACAATAAAAAGCGTCCCCGTTCTAGCGGCCTTAGCAGGAAGCCCAGGAGACAATAGAATGGCACCAGAAACTGAATTTTCTGGCAAACCCGAATTACAGGCACCTGCTCCGGCACCCAGCAATGTAAGTAAAAATACGAAAAAAATCTTGCGAAGCCAGACCATCTCTATATCATTAAGAAACCTACTCATTAAGCCTCCAAATCAGGAAATTTCGCAATAAAGCTATCCACTTCCTCAAGACAACAAAGACCAGCACGACCACCTAGTTCTCTGCAACTCAGAGCCGCAAGAGCATTAGCAAACCGCAGAGTTCGAGACAGTTCAAATCCTTGTAAAACCCCATAGATAAACCCAGCATGAAACACATCACCAGCCCCAGTGGTATCAACCACATTAATTGGAAATCCAGGTGAATTGTAAAATCGCTCTCCATCAAAAGCGACGACACCCCGGGGACCTTTTGTCATGGCAGCTACACGTGGCCCCAGAGAACAAATTTTCTTCAGCCCCTCTTTCACATTTGCACTCCCAGAGAATTCCGACGGAAAACCCTCGGACGCAACCAGATAATCCGTTAGCGAAATCAATTTTTCAACTCCCGGCACAACACGCTCTGCGTCAAATGAAACAAGAATCCCCTCTTCCTGGGCCCACTTAGCAACTTTTATTTCTGCCTCAAGAGAGTGGCCGTCAACGTGAATCATCCGAGCTGACTTCACGATATCCTCTCTGACATCCTCAGGCCGAAGAATAACCTCACGATGCCATAGAATCGTTCGTCCTCCTCTTTCTTCATCGTCACCGTCGGATTGAACAATGATGATTGCAAATTGAGTTGCGAAATCAGGCCGCACAACCACGCCCTCGACATTAACACCATCCGCTTTAAGAGAGGATATCGAAAAAACACCATTCTCATCATCACCTACAACACCAATAAATGCTGTTTTCATTTCAAGACGAGACAAAGCGGCCAAAGCCGTCGCCACCTGTCCGCCACCCTGACGGCTTATATCATCCAGAGAACCTTTTGTGTTAAATACTGGAAAATGCTTAACTTGGCACAAGAGATCTACCGAGTTGAGACCGACTCCAACTACATCAAACTGAAATTCTACCATTCACTAATCCAGAGGGAATAAGACTAAAAAAATTCACCGAAATGGACTCCGCAATGATCTACCGATTCCAAAGCCAAAGGCTCTTCATATGATAGATCAACCGTTTCGAGCATTACATTTAAAACTTCAACATGAAATCCCGTAGCATTCTGAACCATTTTAGATGTCACATCTGCGTGCAGCAACTCTGGACAGAGGTGCTCATCATTACCATTTTTGAAGATGTAAATTGGAATGACCACCCTATCCACACGACCAGAAGTCATTATATATTCACTACATTCAGGAAAAATTCTTTAATCGTGAACAGGCCGACAGAGAACCACCCGCTTCGCTGTCGGTAAAATAGCGGCAACCACCTGCCCCGCCAAGAAAACGAACTTCGAGATTCGCTGGATCACCGATAAACAACCGATTGACATCACTATGGGTGTCAATCTGAGCGCCACTTAAAAACACAAAATCAAGCCCTCCTCGAGAGGAAAGGTCAAATAACTCTGTCTGGCTCCGAACGGCCTGGGCTTTTTCATGGAGATAAGGCAAACACCACCTCATGTAAACCCTATCACCATCCTTAATCTGATGCGCCAAAACACGACCATACAGTCGGCCTTTTTTCTTATGCCTTTCAATAATTTTCGCCACATTCACCCCCCCCCAATCAACCCCTCCTTTACAATCAAATTTATCACTCCCTATAACCACACATCCAACATTTTAAACGAATCTACTTTTGCCCCTCTTGCAATCCTTTCTATTGACAAGCGTTGTGGTATTTTTTACGGTACCAAGTTGTATTGGGGGAAATGAAGGGTACCTACACCCTGATAGTTAAATGAATTAAGAATCACTGTTCCGCCCACCATTCGCCTTACAGGGGACCTTCCCCATGGCGTCAGCTAAGCCAGAGCACTCAAACATGTCAGAATCTGAGAAGAGTTTATCTGCCTCAGAACCTAACAACGACCTTATCGAAACAATGAATCTTAAAGATTTGAATCTAGGGAGCGACCGCTCTGCGGGTTCACCCTATTCTTGGGAGATCGTCTCACCTCCCCAAGTCACCGCTTTGGAACCTCAGAATCTTGATAAATTAAAAGAAGAATTTCAGCCCCCTCACACACAAAAAAACGTCAACGATCAATTCAGCATCAAACTAGACGTATTTGAAGGGCCACTAGAACTTCTGTTACATCTCATCCGCGAACATAAATTAGATATATACGACATTCCTATCGCATTCATCACCGAGCAGTACCTAAGACACATCGAAATGATGAAGCTCCTGAACATTAACATCGCCTCAGATTATCTCGTAATGGCCTCCTGGCTCGTTTATATCAAAAGTCGTACATTACTCCCCCAGCAAGGAGGTGCGGAGGAAAGCGAAGAGGACCCTGAAGCTCTTCGACTAGAACTCCAACGTCAATTGCTTGAGTATCAAAAATTCAAGGGTATAAGCCAAATTTTCCGTGACGCAGAGGAAGTACAGTCAGCCATCTTCCCGAGAGGAGGCAACGGCGACGGAATCATTCTAAATCCAGAAGACTTCGAAAACCCTCCCCCTTTGGAAGTGACCGTTTTTGATCTTATCAGCGCCATCCAAAAGATGATTGAAGAGGCTGGAGAGGAAGGCATTCACCTCGTTGAAGTCGATGAACTCGAAGTGGCTGACCGCCAGACTCATGTACTAGACATGCTTGAAAATTCCGGGCCTGAAGGAGTTGAATTTGAAAATCTATTCAAAGGTAACGGCCCAAAGAGACTCATTATTGTTGTTACATTACTGGCAATTCTCGAGTTAATACGGCTAAGCCTAATTATTGCAACCCAATCAGAAATTTATGGAGAAATTAGAGTCCACAAGGCGATAAAAGACGATGAATAATTTAAGATACGAAAAAGGCAAAGAACTACAGGAATCCGTTTTCCAGCTAGAAGGTGACAACACTTCTTCTTCAGAAACAGCCGCCCGCACACTTGAAGAACACCAGATTTCCGGCGAATCAGAAAATACCATCTTTGGACTCGACAAAGAAGAAGATGAAAATCAAGAAATGATGGTCCCACTCGAATTAAAAGAAGAACAAATAGACAGAAGCATCGAATCTCCAACGTTTAAAATCAACGCAACCACAACAAAAAGAAAAAAACACAGCAACGAAATCGTTGAATCCTCTTCGTTCAGAATTGATATCTCAGAAAGTAAAGTCGAAAAATTTGGCGGTACCGGCAGTGCCCCAAATACACCCCTACTCGTAAATCTCGATGAGGCGAAGAGGATTATCGAAACCTTACTCTTCGCCACACATGAAACATTACGCCCCCGTGACATATCAATGGTTTTCAGAGGTGTTGAAAATATAAATGCTAAAGTCGTACGCAAACTCCTCGCAGAGCTAAAGGAAGAATACAAGAATCGCACCCTCCAAATCACCGAAGTGGCAGAAGGCTTCCGCATGTGTACCAGAATGGAGTTCTCCCATTGGTTACGCCGCTTTTTTAAGCAAGAGAAAAAATGGCGCGTATCAAATGCCGGGCTAGAAACACTAGCGATAATTGCATACAAGCAACCCATAACGAAGTTAGAAGTTGAAGAGATTCGAAGGGTGGATTGTGGCGGCACAATCAATACCCTTTTGGAACGTAAAATGATCCGAATTCTCGGGCGCCGAGATGTAGTCGGCAAACCAATCGTTTATGGCACCACACTACAATTCCTTGAACACTTTGGGTTCAAGAGCCTAACAGACTTGCCTAAACCTGAAGAGTTTAATCTGAACCTCGACTTTGAAAATCAAGGTCCAGACTCCGATGTGATTCCTATCAAAGGGGAAACAAATTTGAAGATGGGTGATAATGTCTCCGAAGAGCCAGTTATGCATCAGACTAACGGATTAACTAACACCCATGCTAACGTGAATAGTAACGGGGAAGAGAGAGTGAGAGAGGCCACGACATCCCATCTAATTGAGAAAAACGACACCAACTAATTAGATAGCGCCATCCAGCAAAAAAATAAACCCAAGACATTCTTTACTTCATAAACAACTAATGGAGATTAGCCCTTGCGATTCGGAATTATGGCAACCGGCGGTGTAGGGGGATATTTTGGGGGCTTGCTATCCCGTGCCGGAGAAGATATTCGATTCATCGCTCGAGGAAAACACCTCGAAGCCATTCGAAGCTATGGACTTCGTATTGAGTCTGTGGATTCAGAATTCTTCAAGCTCGAAAAAGTTTTCGCCACAGACAATCCCAACGAGGCTGGGCCTTGTGATATCATACTTTACTGTGTGAAAACCGTCGCAAACGAAAAGACCATCCCAGCTATCGCACCCATGGTCGGCGACACCACAGTCATCATCAATCTCCAAAATGGCGTGGACAACGAAGAACATCTTGCCAAGACCTACGGGCAAAATCGTGTCATGGGCGGAGCTGCTTATATTTTCACCGCACTTGGGGCCCCGGGCCTGATCCAACAGATAGGAGGGCCTAAACGCATCGTCTTTGGAGAGATGGGAGGCGGGCCCAGCAAAAGAGGCGAGGAAATTCTTTCTACCATGAGATCCGCTGGAATCAACGCAGAGTTATCTGATGACATTCAAGTCGAACTCTGGACAAAATTCATCTTCATCTGTGCTGTCAGCGGCATGACAGCCCTCACCCGTTCTCCACTCGGGGTAATAGTAGCCTCTCCAGAAACCCATGAGATGATGCACGAGATCATGTGTGAGGTATATGAAGTTGGGAGGGCGCAGGGAGTAGATTTGCCGGAAGATGTCGTTGAAAACCGATTTCGTTTTCTCGACGAGCAAAATCCGGCCAGCAAAGGTAGCCTCTGTCACGATCTTGAAGCGGGCCGCCGCCTCGAAATTGACGCGCTATGCGGAACTGTCTCTAGAATGGGCAAAGAAATAGGCATCCCTACACCACTCAACGATTTCATCTACCGAACACTCAAGCTCGCAGACATGCAAATTTCTGGAGAAATAAAACCCATTTTATAGGAGCCTTCCTCATGGCGCGCCGCTATTGGCTGATGAAAAGCGAACCATCCGCTTTCTCATTCAACGATCTTCTCGATTCACCCAGGAATACCGACCACTGGGACGGTGTCCGCAATTACCAAGCACGTAACTCGATGCAGGAGATGACAAAAGGGGATCGCGTACTCTTTTACCACTCGAGCACTGCGCCACCCCACGTTGTAGGAATCGCCGAAATCGCCCGCGAGGCATATCCGGACCACACCGCCTTCGACGAGAAATCGAAATATTACGACTCCAAATCCTCGCCCGACAACCCCCGCTGGTTTATGGTCGATGTGCGCGCCATCAAAAAGCTCCCCACAATAGTTCCACTCGCCGATCTCAAGGCCAACCCCAAGCTCGCTAAAATGCTCGTCGTCCAAAAGGGCCAGCGCCTCAGCGTCCAGCCCGTCACGGCCGCTGAGTACACCGAAGTCCTCCGGATGGCGGGTGCGAGCGCCAGATAGGCCCCCCAAGGCGAATATCTCGATCATCACAGCCACATGCCGCTCCTATCCCCCGCCAGGGGACACTCGGCCCCGCAACAATTTTACGCCCTCCCAGCCAATCCGCACCTACAGGAAATGCGTACATCCGCTAACTTCATCCGGCCCCTGATTTTCCGGCTACAGGAAATCCGCGGTTAACTAGCCGCCGTACTTTTGGGATTCTCGAAATTTGAGGAAATTCGCGCCCCCCCCTTCGCGGTTGCCGGGAGAGGCATTGGCTCGCGCCTAGGGCTGGGAGGGGGCCGCCCACATCTTCTCGGTGCTCTCCCGCCCCTCGAGCGGCTCCACCCAAATCCGCTCGGCCAGGGCGCGGTCGATGGCCAGCATCGTCTCGTCCACGCGCACCACGGCGGCCGGCCGCTGCTGGCGGACCTGAAACACCACCCCCGGGAGGATGCACATCCCGGCCAGGCGGGCCTCGGTGTCGGGAGATTTCGCGTTTACCTCCAGAACACGGGCCCACGACATGCGCTTCAGGTCCCGCAAGCGGACCCGCTTCGGGTCCCCGGCCGCCGCCGCCGGGCGAAAGAGCGCCCGCACCCACCCGGCCAGGCGGCGGAGAGCCGCCTCCGTCCGCGTCGTCTGTGGCTGGCAGTAGCCGCAGTTCGGGCATATCAGCGCGTCGCAGCTCCGCTTCATCGGGCAGATCCGGCAGCCCCGCTCGGGCATTTCGCTCATATCGAACCGGTAGCCGCACAAGGGGCACCGCTCTGCGGCCCCCGACCGCCCGTTTTCCGAATACAGATTCACTCTCTCCATCATTCCACCCCGAAGAGGTAAAGTGACCATCGCAGCGCCCCCCCGACCAAAAAGGCGAATGGAAAAATAAACGCCGCCATCCCCAGCGCCATCCGAAGACCCCGCTCCTTGACGATGATGAGAAAATTCGCCACGCAGGGGATGAAAAGCGTGATCGTCACCAGACTTACCAATACCTGCACGGGGTTGAGGGCGCCAGCCTTGGCCAGGGCGAATAGCCCCGCCGCCCCGTAGTCGCGCCGGAAGAATCCGATCAGAAACGACTCGGTCGCCTCCCGGGGGAGCCCCAGGAAATTTTCCACCACCGGCGCGGCGAGAACCTGCACGCCTGCCAGGAGCCCCGACCTGTCCAGAAGAAACAGGCAGAAGGTGCCGAGAAGAAAAAGAGGAACCGCCTCCTTCAGGTACCACTCAATCCGCGCCAGCGTTTTGATCGCCACGTTCGAGGCGCGAGGCAGCCGAATCGGAGGCAACTCCACCAAAAAGTCAGAAGTCTCGCCGGGAAGGAGCCGCGCCGCCACGAAGCCGACCAGAAAAAGCACCCCCGCGATAACACCGACCCAGATCAAGACAAAGGCGGCCGAGCTTGCGCCCAGCATTCCCAGAATCACCCCAAGCTGGGCCGAGCACGGAACCCCGAGCGCGAGAAGCAGCGTCACCAGAATGCGCTCCTTTTTTGTCTCCATGATGCGCGCCGTCAGCGTGGCCATGGTGTCGCAACCCAGCCCGAGCACCATCGGAAGAACCGCCTTGCCGTTCATCCCCATCGCCCGGAAAAACCGGTTGGCGAGGAGCGAGAGGCGCGGAAGGTAGCCCGAGTCCTCCAGAATCGAGAACGCCACGAAGAACGTACCCACCAGGGGCAGGATGATGGCCAGGGCATAGGTCACGCCCATGGTGAACAGACCGTATTGCCCCACCAGCATATCGCGCAAGAAGGGAGAGGGAATCAGAAAATCCACCCAGCGGGCAAGGGCGGGGTTCAGCATCTCCTCGAAAAGGCGGACTTCCACCAGGTCCACCAAAAAACCGGCACCGAATTCGCCGACGAATTTATAAAGGACATAAAGAACGCCGAAAAAAATGAAGCCCCCCCACAGCGGGTGGGTGGCCCACTCGCCAAGGCGCTCCGCCCAAACGGCCCCGCCCGCCCCGGTGCCCCGAGTCATCACCTCCCGAAGCAGGCCCTCGGCCCTGGAGAGGCGGTGGCGCATGAACGCGGCCCGCAGGGGCATGCCCAGTTGATTCGACACGCGCTCGCGGAGGTCCGCGATATCGGCCCGATCGGCCTCGGAAAGCGTCACCCGGAAAATCTCCGGCGCGCCCTCGTCGCCGCACAGAAGGCAGATGGCCAGATATCTTTTTTCCCTGAGACTTTCGGGCAGCCGCCCTTCGACGGCCTCGAGAGCGGCGGCCAGAGGCTCGGGATAGTTCGCGATTCCGCCCGGGCGCCCCGCTCCGTCAATCGCCCGGATGAGGTCTTCCACCCCCTCCCCGCGGACGGCGACCGTCGGCACCACCGGAACGCCCAGCATGCCGGATAGCGCTTCGTGATCGATTTGAAGCCCCATCCTCCGGGCCTCGTCCTCCATGTTCAGCGCGATGGCGAACGAGCGGCCAGTCTCGGCCACCTCAAGGGCGATGGTCAGGCCGCGCAGCAAATTCTTCGCGTCGAGCACGAGGACAAGACGCGCGTCTTCCGAGGCGGCCAGGGCGTCCCGTGTGATGAACTCATCCTCGGTAATCGGCAGCAGGCCGTAGACGCCGGGCGTGTCAAAAAGCGTAACCCCGTGCCCGTTCATGCGCCCGCTGCTGAGGGAGATGGTCGTACCCGGGTAGTTCGAAATCGTAACCCGCGAATTCGTGAGCGCCTGAAACAGGGCGCTCTTTCCCACGTTGGGATTTCCGATCAGGAGTATCGATTCGGAATCGAGTACCGCTTGATCAGCTTCTTCGCAACAACTCATTTGCGCCCTCTTGGGAAGCCCCCGCCCGGTGTATCGCCGGGCGGAGACGGTAGATCCTCAGCCCGCCGGAATATTGATCGGAATTGTTTTTTCTTGTGATTCAATGGAAGACTGGGTACTCAACTCACAGAAAAATTCGCATTCGGGACAACTCTCGTCGCTCTCGCATTCCCGCCGGTATTCCCGGAACGCCTCAAGCGCTTTTTTCTGATCCGCGCCCTCGAAAAACCGGATGAGATCGACCAGCCGGTCCATCGTAACGCCGCTGGCATGGTGCTCCATCAGGGCGGCGTCGGCAGCGGCCCGCTCCTCGTCCACCCCGAGCACCTCGGTGATGAACCGGGAAAGGATAGCGAACTTGCCGGAAATCCCCCGGGCCATTTGAGCGCCCGGCTCGGTGAGACGCACTCCCTCGTAAGCGCGGTGGTGAATCAGCCCGAGCTGCGCGAGATTCTTGAGGGCCGCCGATACCGCCGGCTTGGCCACCTGGAGGGCCCCGGCGATGTCCGTCACCCGGGCATAGCCCTTTTCCGCCTGAAAGTCGTGGACCGCCTTCAGGTAATTCCCGAGGCTGGGCGAGAGCTTTATCCGGGACTGGTCAACCGCCGTATCTGATTGTTTATCAATCATCTTCAACCAATGTAAGCGAGTTTAAACTCTGTTAATCTCCTTTAACACTTTTAATGTGGGCTCATCCTTCGGGAAATGCCACTGGTTTTAGGAGGTTGGGGGAGGATTTCGCTCTGGTTAGCCCGGCGGCTTTCGGGCCGCTCGTTTTCTTAATAGAATCAATACCCGAAATTTCTTTCCAAAGAGGCGCATTTTTTCCGGTGCTAGGTTAACTCTTTCGCCTTCGCGTCCATGTGGTCGATGATTTCCTGCATATCGTCCGGGTAGTGATGGTCCGCCCCGAGATCCTTGTTCTCGGCGGGTGACTTCACGACAAACATCACCGCCGTCTCGGTCAGGGTTCTCCCAACGTGAAGCGTGCTCCTGGGTATATGAATGATATCGCCGGGGCCAATCACTTTTTCCTCATCCCCCAGCCGCATGTACCGTCTGCCCTCCAAAAGGTAAATGTATTGCTCCTCCCTCTCGTGCCAGTGAGGCTTCGACCCGGTGGCTTTCGGGTAAGTGACCACCCCGGCCTTCATCAACTCCCCCGCCAACGGCTGATATTCTCCCGGATTCCCTTCCGGATTCCGGGGGTCTTGAAGCCTGGCTTTTTTAATCTCCCGCGCGTTGTAAAAAGGCATTGAAATCCCCCTTTCTTAAAAAATTTCCTAAAATAAACCGTCCATACACGTTGCCACACCATGCGGCGCCACACCATGCGGGGTGCCGCTCCCATCAAACGCCACACCGGCTCGGTGCCACACCGCCCTGTGACCAGGTTCACACGATTCCCGTGGCCAGATGCACCCACAAAATTGCGCGGCCCCGGCCAGCCTGATGTAAATTAATTTTGAGGACGCCGCCCGAATTTTGTTCCGCTCCGCCCGGAAACCTTTTGACTAAAGGTAGCGAGCAAACGACATGAACAAACCCTGGAAGGGGCTTTTCCCCCTAAAGTTCAGCCTGGATGAAGAGGCTGAAAATACATCGACAGAGAAAAAAAAGCTTTTTGAGAGAATTCACCGCTCTCGGGAAAACAATCCAAAGCTGAGGAGCGAGAAGAAAAAAATGTTTCAAAAGAAAAACGGATATTTATGCTGTGAGATTTGCCGCTTTAACTTCGAGGAAGCCTATGGCGAACTAGGGCGCGGTTTCATCGAATTCCACCACACAAAACCGGCCGCCTGTCTTACGGCCGATGAAAAAACCCGTCTTTTAGACCTTGCCCTCGTGTGCCCCAACTGCCACGCCATGCTCCACATGAAAGAGCCGGGCCTGTCGATTGAGGAGCTAAAATCACTTGTGGGGGATAAAGGCCTCGCGCGGGTTTAATCCCCGCCCGGGGTGGGCGCAAATTTCCGGCATGCCTCCTCGTCCCATTCGGCGCCGATGCCGGGTTTGTCGGTGAGATGGATGCAGCCATCTTTAAAAGGGGCGGGCTCTTTTAGAATCGGCTCCCACCAGGGCATGTGCTCGCACCAAACAGAGCCTGAAACAGCGCTCATCAAATGCGCCGAGGTTTCGTGAAATAGATGTGAGGTGATCGGCGTGCCGTGCTCCCCGGCGGCCCCGGCGGCTTTTAGCCATCCGGTGGGGCCCGAGCAGCGCTGGAGGTCGGCCATCAGAACGTCGCAGGCCCCGGTGACGAGCAGGTGGCGCATTCCCCGCTCGTTCCAGCTCGTCTCCCCCTGGCAGATGGGAATGTCGGTCTCGGCAGCAACCAGGGCGCAGCCGCGAACGTCTTCGTGATCAACCGGCTCCTCAACCCATTCGAGATCAAACGCGGCAAGCTCGCGGCAGGCCTCCTTGGCCTGCTCGACACTCCAGCCCTGATTGGCGTCCACCATGAGGGTGGCGTCTCCTATCACCTCGCGCACGGCAGCAACGCGGGCAATGTCCTCGGCAAGATCGGGTTTTCCAACCCGAAGCTTCATGGCGGTGTGGCCCCGCTCGATAAAAGAGGCGGCCTCCTCCTTCAGAGATTCAATATCGGCGTTGATCCACAATCCCTCGCTGGCGTAGCAGGGTATCTTGGAGCGCGCGCCGCCAATCAGCTTCCAGAGCGGGAGCCCGGCGGCCTTGGCCTTGATGTCCCAGCTCGCTGTGTCGAGGGCGGCAATCGCCATCGCGCTGATGCCGTCGCGGCCAACAAAACTGGCCGCCTGCCGCATGGCCGCCCAGTTTCCCTCTGTGTCATTTGCGTCCTTGTTGATGAGCGTCCCGAACAGATCGCGCACCATCGCCATCAGGGCACGGCATTTTTCCGCGCCAAAGGCGGCGCACCAACCCACCCCGCTCAAGCCCTCGCGGGTCCTCAACGTTACCGCGCAGGTATCAACGGCAGGTATTTTAAAAGTCGAGACCGCCGCTGGCCTGGGTAGCGGCACACGAATGTGCGAGACGGTGATGGTCTGAATGGTGAGCTTTTCGTTCGCCATCGGAGAGCGCTCCTCATAGGAAAAGGAAACAAACCGAATCCGAAAAATAAATTCTAAATTTTAAAAAAATATTCGTCTAATAGCGTTTCTCATTATCACTTAGCCCAACCCATTGAGCTCAAGATTCCAAACATTATTTTTACAGGGCAATGGCCGTTCCCCCGTTCACGGGCAAGTCTACCCCGGTGATATGACGAGCCGCATCCGAGCAAAGAAATACCACCGCCTCGGCCACCTCCTCGGGGGAGGCGACGCGGCGCAGGGCAGCGCGCTCGCGGATTTGATCGAGAATGGCCCCCGAGCGCCGACTTGGATATTCTTTTGAAACCGTGTGACCCGGAGAGACGGAGTTCACCCGAATGCCGAGCGGGCCCTGCTCGGCCGCCAAATTCATGGTGAAGTTGCGCAGCGCCGCCTTGGCCGGCCCGTAGGCGTGCTGGTCAGTGAGTGCCGTCCGGTAGGCGGTGCTCAGCATGTTGACGATAGCGCCGCCGCCCCGCTTCAACATGTGGGGAATGGCCTCCTGACAACAGTGAAAGGCCCCGCCGAGGTGCACTTCCATTTGGGCGCACATCTCCTCTTCCCAATCCACCTCAAGAAAAGGCTTTCTGTGGTGAATCTGGCGCGCATTGTTAACGAGAATGTCGAGCCCCCCGAAAGTCTCGACAGCCCGCGACACCATCTCTCGCACGTCGCCTCGGTCCCGGACATCGGCCCCATGGGCAAAGGCCCGGCCTCCCGCAGCCTCCACCTGCGCCACGACCTCCTCGGCCCGCTCTTTTCCCGAAAAATAATTAACCACGACGGCGGCGCCCCGCTCGCCCAGCGCCACAGCCATGGCGGTGCCAATTCGCCGACTTGAGCCCGTCACCAGAGCTACCTTTCCCTCTAAATCCATCGCCTAATTATCCTCCAAGCTGGAAATGGCCTTGATGCGCCATCTGCCAACATCGACAGCAAAAAAATCGCGCTCGCCACCTGTTTGGGTAGCGGCACACAGATGCGCGAGACAGAGATTGCCAGGTCGTTATTTTTTTGTCCGCCATGGAGAACGCTCCTCTGATGGCAGGTGAACGAGACGGAACCGAATAAAAGGATTAGAGAAGGATACAGGGATCGCCGAGGAAAATCACGAACCGCGGGGCCGCGCTATTCCCAGGGGGTGGTGAGTATGCTGTTCTTGAATCGCTCTTGCGCCTCCTCAAGCTCCTGTTTATGGCGCTCGGCAATCTTAATGAACCGGAGCGAAATCAGGGTAGATATTCCTATCGCTATCCCGGCAAAAAACACGGCAGAGGCAATGTACTCCCAGCGCTCCCAGAGGGGCTCAGGCTCATGATGCCCCCCGAGCATGGGGAGGAAAATATCCTCAAGATAAAACTCCCAAAGCGCCGATAGCAGTAAAACGCCAAGAAGCGTGATGGCTCCAGAAATATAAACAAATCGCTTTTCCATTCGGCCCCCTCCTGAGCCACCCGAATTTTTTCTTCGAATTTCTATGTTTATATTGTAAGGAAAAAGCGTGCGGTAATTCAAACCTGCACACGAGGAGGTCCAATTATCCTTTGAAATAGATAATTTCCACGATGAAGACCGGAGGCACGAACCAAGCACATGGGTAAAAAAGGCGATTAGGCCCCAGCGGATTCAGACACGAGGGCTTGGGGCGCCCGCGCAAGCACATAGGCGAGAACAACCATTCCCGCCGCAAAAACCCCTGAGCCCGTGTAGATCGCCGAAAAGGAAATGCCGCCTGCCTCCTGTATCCACCCCACGCCCCAGGAGCCAGCGCCGATGCCAAGCATAACGGAGGAGACCATACATCCCGAGACGAGCCCCGATGTTCCCGGACACTCCCCCTCAGCGAAGCTGACCGCAAAGGGCAGGCAGGCCGAGCAGGCAAGCCCTCCTAGGCCGAACACCGCAATGCTCGCAATATGCCCCTCAACACCCGGGAGCGCGAAAAGCGTCACCAGAATAAGTGCGGGCATACCAACAAGAAGCCAGCGAACCGGAAACCAGTAGGAAATGGCCGCAGCTAGAAAACGGCCCGCCGTCATCATGGCCCAGAAAACGGAGAGGGCAAGACCGGCCAATTGCGGGGAGAGCCCTTTTTCCTCGTGAAGAAAAATCACCGCCCAATTACCGAAAAGCGTCTCGCAGATTCCGTAAAGAAAAATAAAACCCGCGTATCCCCAGACCCGTGGCGGCAGGCCCCGAAGCAACGACCACACGCCGCCCTCCTCGGTGTCTGGCGGAGGCGGAGCCACCCACAACGGAAGGACGAGGACCGCCACCGAGAGAAAGAGGAAAAACACGCTGAGTACAATGGGCGCGGCCCACCAAGTTTCCGACTCGATAAATACGCCAACCATCAAGGGCGTAAGGGCCATTCCCACGCCCATAATTCCGTAGAGGCCAGAGAGGGCGGCCTCGGATTTTTCACTGAATAGGCCCGCCGCATATGCATTCAGCGCCGTCAGGGTGGTTCCGACTCCAACCCCGACGCCGGAAATGGCCAGGAGCGTTATCCGGTAGGTGAGAACATTCTCCCTCAGAATTAATTGTGTTGAGGCCAGAGCCCCCATCGAGAGCACATAGGAAATGAGCCCGGCCAATAAAACCACCTTGAGGCCCCAGCGCCTCGCTGCCGGCCCGGCGAAGATCGAGGTCAGGATTGCCAGGGCGATCATCGGCGCAAACAGGGAGCCAAAATCGGCGTTGGAAAAATTATGAAACGCTTGGTTTTTGAAGACATTTCCCAGCGCGGGGAATGTGACGAAACACGCACCCTGACCAAACCCTGTCAGGTAGACAACAAAAATGGCGATAGAGCGTCGCGAGCCTATTTCGGACATAATAATCCCCTTTATGGGAACTTGGCACGAAACCCCGCTCGCGTCACTAGGGCCAACCATTTTCGCCGATATCTTATTTATCGGATTCTCCGACCGCCTCATCCGCCAGTTCAATCAGAACGCCGCCCGGCGCTTTGATGAATGCCGTCCTAATCCCCACGGCGCCCGGGCCGGGCTTTTTAGTGAATTCCACACCAGCTCGCTCCAGGCCTTCGGAGAAAGCATCCAGGTCATCGACCCGAATGCCAATGTGATGCAAGTTGCTCCCCGGCCCCTTGGGATCGGTCGGTCGATGGCCTCGGATACGGATTTCCACGCCGTTCAGTTCCACACTTATACCGGGCACATCGCCGTGAGGCCCCAACGGCGTGTGGAGCGTCGCGCCAAAGTGCGTTTGGTAAAAACTCGCAGCGGCCTCGAGATCCTCTGAGAGCAGGTGAATATGGTCAACAAAACAGGCCATGATCAATTTCTCCTCTTTTTCTTTGCCCCACAGGTTAATGGTGTGAATAGCAAATTCTTCAACCGCCAAAGCGGGGCTGATCGGATGAATGTTCAAAAAAAGGTACGTCCGCCCATGCCTAAGAAGGGCCCACCCCTACCGGGGGCCACTACGGCTATTTATCCATAAAGGCAGAATCGGGCTCCCAGGCCGGGGGCGGATCGGAAGCATTCCGATCAATCCCGTCGCGCTCAAGCCTATCGCGGAACCAGCCTTCATCGACGCGATTCGTCTCGGGGTCGATTTCCGCCATGTCGCACAGAATCTGGATATGGTTTCCCGAGGGGTCGGAAATGAAAAACCCCCGGTGCTCGCCGAAAAATCCGTCCCCCTCGGGATGGGTGACACTGTGAACTGCTGGCTCCCAGAACATCTCGATGTCCTCGGCCCGACAATAATCCGCCCAAGTATCGAGCTCGGCCTTTGAGCCCACGCGCAAAGAAAAATGGTGCATCCCCCTGTTCGAAACCAGTGCGCTCGGGGCCGTCTGGCTGGGGCTATCCTCCGGGGTGAACATTAACAAAACGTCGTGATGAAGGTTCTTGCAGCGGATAAAGCAGCCGCCGAAGATTTTCGTCGCACCTGACATCATCCCCGGCTCCACGACACGGGTAATCTTAAAACCCAGTTTTTCGACGTAGAAATTCACCGCAGCCCGGATGTTGTGAACCTTGATGGCGACATGATTGATACCTGAGAACCCAGGTGGGGAGTTTGCCATGACCGTTCTCCATGAAAATGAATTACAGGAAAATGAGCGACGCGAGCCCTCGCCCGCTGCCGCAGGCTATTGTCTCAACTCATTATACTGCGGTGAACTCAGGATACCGAGTAGCCGAGGAGATGAATATCGACGCTCCGGCAAGCCCTCAGGGAGATTCAACCCGCTGGCGCCGGTGGCTGTGCGCCCCTCAAACCCGCCCATAGTGACACTCTCTCCTTCGGGTGGTTGCGAAATAATTTCTTTAGCTGTAGGTCAAGATTATAGTGTTCCGGGAGAAAAGGCTATAATTCCCCCGACTTTTGATAGCAGCCGTTTTCATTGGAGATATACTCGAAATGTCTGAGTCCGAAATCAGGCTCCAGAAAATCATCGCCCAGGCCGGGGTCGCCTCTCGCCGCGAGGCAGAGCGCCTTATCCGCTGGGGGCGCGTATCGGTTAACGGTGAGACTGTCAAAGAAATGGGAGCGAAAGCCGACCCGGCGCGGGACTCGATCAAGGTCGAGGGAAAGCTCATCTCAGAGCGCGAGGGCCCGGTTTATCTGGCCATGAACAAGCCGATCAACGTACTCACCACCATGCGCGATGAGGAAGGAAAGGACCGCCCCACGGTGGCTGGCCTTCTTCCTCCTAAGCGCAAGCGTGTGTTTCCTGTCGGAAGGCTCGATTTTGATGCCGAGGGGCTACTTCTGCTGACCAACGATGGCGATCTCGCACATCGATTGACTCATCCACGATACGAAATCCCTCGCGTCTATGAAGTAAAGGTGAAACACGCTCCCGATGAGCGGGCAATTCGCCGCCTCGACCGCATGGCCGGAGGTGATGGCGGCGAGGGCAGCGAGGGAAGGCGCGTTAAGCTCATGGGCCGCAAAACCGAGCGAAACGCTTGGCTTCAAATTGAACTCAGGGAAGGCAAGAACCACCAGGTCAAGGAAATGTGCGAGGCCGTCGGCCATCCTGTTCTGAAACTCGTCAGGCGCTCCTACGGCGGCATCACCACCCGAGGCATCTCCCGGGCCAGCATCCGAACCCTCACGGATAGAGAAGTTGCCCGCCTCAAGTCATCCACGGGTCTCACGCCCGGCCATGAAAAATCCATATCCACCGCGCCAAGAAAAAAAAGTCCTTCTGCCCGGCCCAGCGAAAAAAAAGCTGTCTCCAAGAAAAAAAAACCAGTCGCCAGGCCTGCGCGTAAATCATCTGACACCCGGCCAAAAAGCAAATCGTCTGCATCTCGGCCTAAAAGCAGATCATCCGCGTCTCGACCTAAAAGTAAAATGTACGCAGCCCGACCTAAAAAAAGCGGGACAAAACGCTGATGCACAGCCTGCTTGGGGCTATCGTAGCCGCTCTTATGCTCGCTGTGACAAATGGTCCGGCTCTTGCCGCGGCGGATTCAGACAAACGACACCAACAGGTGGACGGCACCTCGGTCATTCTTCGTCAGAACAGGGCCCAGGCCCAGAAAAAGGCCATCGCCGCCGGCCTTCGAAAGGCCGTCTACAGAACAATCCTTAAGAACATGGGCGAGGCGGCGATGATTCAATACCAATCGCGTATTGACGGCGCAATCCTCAAAGAGGCGGATCAATACGTACAGAGCTACCGGATGATGAGCCGGAAGGTGAACAGTAAAGACCGGCTTCTCAAAGTTAAGCTCGATGTTGTCGTGGATCTCACTGCCGTAAACGAGGCGATTCGCTCTCTTCATCTTACCGACACAAAAAAAGGAAAATCGCGCCTCCTTTTTCTCGTTCAGGAACAAGTCCTCAGAGCCGGGGCGCAGGGCCGCAAAAGCGCGATTCGTATTGAATCGGACAAACTCGGCGTCGCCGAGAGGCGGCTGATGTATAAATTCGCCCGCGCCGGATACACCCCAGTGAGCCCGCGCGGTCAGCGCGAGCCCGCACGCCCCGGGCAAATTCACGCCGCCGTCAGCGGCGATGTGGACGCCTCCCGAGCACTAGGCAATCTCTATGGCTGCCCGTTTGTCATCACAGCGAGCGCCACTGTCGAGCGTGAACGGGGGGGGGCGGTCGTCGGCCTTGCCAACGCCCGGGTTATTCGGGTGGACGACGGGGCCGTCATCGCCATTCGGTCAAAGCAAATCCGTATTCGGCGCGCTCGCGGCGCTCGCGGATACCGCTCTGCACTGGCCAGAGCAAGTACTCGGCTGGCCGATTCGCTACTTCCCGAAGTGAAACGGGCGTTTCCGCCGCCTGTCAGAGCTGCGGTACCCGTCAAAACCGCCAGTCCACAAGTCCGCCGATAGAAGCTGTGTTATAATTTGCGGCACCTAAGAGATTTTTCATTTGTGCGGAGATTTCAGGATAGATGGCTGTAAATACTTCACGGGGTTTCACCCTCGCCACTAAAATCACTGTATTGCGGCTCCTGATGGTGCCGGGGTTCGCTGTCTGCATGGTTTACCGGCGCCCCGGCCTGGGATTCATCGTCTTCGGTCTCGCTTGTCTGGGTGATGCACTCGACGGCTACATCGCCCGCTCGCGCGAAGAGTATTCCTCGCTGGGCGCAACGCTCGACCCAATGGCCGACAAGCTGCTGATGTTCTCCGCCTATGTCCTCATGGGGATGAACGGGCAAATTCCCGCCTGGCTCGCCATTCTTATTATCTGCCGGGACGTGCTGATCAGCGGAGGCTATCTTTCGTTCTATTTGACACACGGCTTCATCACCCCCGAGCCCTCGCGCCTCGGAAAGTACACGACGGCGGCACAAATGATAACAATCGTTTTCGCATTGCTGGCATGGACATTGGGCTCGGAGGCCTCCATGGCAATGGATGCTCTTTACTACCTGACCGGCACGCTGACTGCCATTTCGGGGATTCACTATTCGTTTTTCGTGGGTGCTAGAATGCTCGCCAAGAACTCGGACAGCGATCAGACCGGCGGCAGGCCGCCCGTGGCCGAAGGCTAGGAAAGGACCATTTCGCGAATGAAAGAACAGGACGCACAACACCTGCTCACCTGGAAGCGCATCTGGCTCATCCTCATCCTGATAGGGACGATATGGCTGACCATTAGCGCGCGCGGGGCCCTATTTCCGATTGTCGTCTCTTTTATCCTCGCCTATCTTCTGAACCCGGTAGTCAAAATCATGGAGGAGAAAAAAATTCCCCGGACGGCGGGGATCCTCATCCTCCTGCTCACTCTCGGGATTTCCATTTTCCTCCTCTGGGTGGCCCTTGCGCCGCTTGTCGAAAAACAGATTGTCACCTTCAGCAATCGGCTGCCCGGATACATAGAAGTTTTAGAAGGTTGGCTTGAGGCTGCCCTGATTCGTCTTCAGGTAGCGCGACCCGAGGCGACAAAAAAGTTTTTGTCTGAAAACCTCGCGGCCCTGGGCCAGCTTCCCCTTGACGCCATACGATCGGGCGGAAGCTTTTTGCTCAAAACCGGGCGGGGCCTTTTCTCTCTCGTTATCGGCATGGCATTTTTGGCCCTGATACCGATCCTCACCTTCTACATCCTCCGCGACTTTGGAGAGTTCACTAAGGGATTTTACAAAAACATTCCCCCTCGCTACCGGAATGAAGTCCACAAACGCCTCAATCAGCTCGACGAAATGCTCGGCTCTTTCATCCGTGGCCAGCTCATCGTCGGCCTTACTCTATCGGTGCTCTATACGCTGGGTTTATATCTCGCCGACGCACCTTTTTGGCTTCTACTGGGAATCCTCACCGGCATGGCGAGCATCTTCCCCTATGTCGAATGGATAGTCGGTCTTCCGATCACCCTCGCCTTCACCGCGATTCAACACCAGGACTGGACACATCCAATCTCTGTTCTCATCGTATTCGCGATCATCTCACCGGCGGCAGGTATGTTTCTTGTCCCGCGTGTCATCGGCGGACGGGTGGGACTTCACCCCGTCGTGGTGATATCGGCGATTCTGATCGGAAGCGAATTGATGGGTTTTGTCGGCATCCTGCTGGCAGTGCCGCTCGCCGCGGCAATCAAGGTGGGCATCGAACTCGTGCGCGAGCAGTATCTCGGGTAGGCCTCCCTACTCTGGCACTTCAATCCCTCGGTCTGCGGCGCGGGCCATCAAGAATACCAAATCGGATAAGCGATTCACAAATACAAGTAGGTCCCGGTTGTCGATAAAACCCTCTTCTTGAAGATGCGAGCACCTGCGCTCGGCGCGACGAATGAA
Organism: Nitrospinaceae bacterium; assembly: GCA_018669005.1. NCBI lineage: Bacteria > Pseudomonadati > Nitrospinota > Nitrospinia > Nitrospinales > Nitrospinaceae > Nitrospinaceae bacterium. Next base: position 247,895 of record JABJAL010000072.1, on the reverse strand, counting down.
TGTCGTGGCCAGATCGAGCGCGGCACCGGATTGTGTATCCCCCGATATAACCCAATCGGTTATCTGGATAACTTTTTCATAGCGCGCGATCTGCCCCATCGCCCAATCGACCAGCTCCGGGCCGGGGCGCTCTTTGAGACGATGGACCTTTCCCCTGAGGGTGGCCACCTCACTGCTCACCAAGAATAAATCTTTTTGGATTTTGAGAATTTCAGGTGCCAACCACGCCGGGACCTGCGAGCGCGCAAGACCAAGCGCCGCCTTGGCTTCATCTAGCGCACCCAATGCCTCGACCTGAGGCGAGCTTTTTGCGGCCCGGTCGCCGAACCAGAGATCGGTCCCCCCGTCGTCCCCGCGCCCCGTCGTAATGGACATGCCGCGCTCCTAAAGCCGTTTGATGATGTCGTTGGCGGCCTGGCGCGTATTGGCATCGCCGCCCAGATCGCGGGTACGGTGGCCGCCCGCCAGATGCGCGCGCACGGCGGCGTCCACCCTTTTGGCAGAGCGGCTCTCGCCCAGATGATCGAGCATCATCGCCGAGGCGAACATCGTCGCCACCGGATTGGCGATTCCCTTGCCCATGATGTCGGGGGCAGAGCCGTGCACGGGCTCGAAAAAACCAGGAAATCCTGCGGCGCCGATATTGGCGCTGGGCGCGACGCCGAGGCCGCCAACAATGCCTGCACCCAGATCCGTCAGGATATCGGCAAAAAGATTACTTGCCACCACCACATCGAAAATCTCAGGCCTGCGCACGAACTCAAGGGCTGCGGCATCGACAAGGAACTTGGCGGTTTTAATTTTTTTATAGCGCGGGCGCGCAGCAACTTCTTCAAATACTTCATCCCAAAGTACAAGTGTGTAGCCCTGGGCATTCGATTTGGTGACGTTGGTAACGTGCTTTCTTTTTCGTTTTAGCGCCGCCTCGAAAGCCGCTTTGATAATTCGCTCGCAGCCCTGCCGGGTGAAGATGCAATTCTGAATCGCTATCTCAGTCGGAAAACCCTCGTAGTGCCGCCCACCGGCGGGGCTATATTCGCCCTCGACGTTTTCCCTGAAAAACAGCATATCGATATCGCCGGGGCCATATCCCTTGAGCGGCGCCTCTAACCCCTCGAAAAGAATAATCGGCCTTACATTGATGTAGAGGTCAAACGCCCGTCGGATGGGGAGCAAAAGCTGCTGCAGGGTAATGTGATCCGGTATATCAGGCCGCCCAACCGCCCCGAGAAGAATCGTATCGTGTTTCGCCAGCTTATCGAGATAGTTCTCAGGGGCCATGCGGCCTGTCTTGTGATAAAAATCGCTCCCCCAGGGATAGCGGGTGAATTCGAACTTGAGCCCGCGTTCAATCTTCGAGAGCGCCTTGAGCATGCGAACGGATTCGTTAACGACCTCGGTTCCGATGCCGTCTCCGGGAAGCAGAGCAATGCGGTGCTTAGCCATGGGGGTGCCCTTTATCAAAAGGCCTCAGGGCTGAGAGCCTGCGAGGCTATAGCAGCCCGAGAGACGCAGATTTTTCTAAAGTCCCAGGTTAATCAGATACTCCACCGGGGCGTACTCATCAGTCATTACGGGTCCATAGACGCGAGGCGAGGGCGCCTCGACACGGGCCTTTCTGGCGAACTCAAGCTCAGGATTGGTCTCAATTTGCGCTAAAAACTTACGACGAAGATCTGGGTCGCGATCCCGGAAGGCCAGCAGGAGAACATTCTGCGCATAGGCGGGCAGATGCGGGTCCACGCTGTAGACAAGTATCTCAGGGAAAACAGCGGCCATCGTCCGATAAACGGAGGCAAATATCGTCCCGCCGGGGCCAGTGCGTGCGGCGATGAGATTCAAGAGCATCGCTCCTCCGGGAGCAAGGCGGTCTCGCGCCTCGGCAAAAAACTCGCGCGTCACCAGGTGTGAGGGAATGTTCCTCAAGCCCCGATAAGCGTCACCCACGATAAAATCCCACTTGCCTTTCGAGCGCTTTAACGTACTCCGCCCATCACCGTTTTCGATTTTGATTTTTGGATACTTATCCAACCGGAAGTATTTTCGGCCAATCGCACTCACATCCGGGTCAAGCTCTGCGACGAGCACTTCGGCCTCGGGCCGGAGCAGGTGAAGCGCCTTGGGCATCGTGAACGCGCCGCCGCCAATGAAAAACATCCGCCGGATATTAGGCACCGCCACCGGGCCAAGCTTCAAAAACTGGGTGTACCGAAAAAACGTGGCGGTATCGTCACCAATCACCATTGCCCCTTCTGGCTGATAGTCGAGATAAAGCTGGCGCACGTCTTTGCCATCTTCTTTTTTCTCAACAACGCGGAGGGTGTGGTACATGTTCTCCTGAAAATGGACCGTCTGCTTGGTCAAGCCAGGGGGGCTACCCGACCAGGCCGCACCGGCGAGAATCGAGCTACAACCAAAAACAAGAACGCTCTGAAGATTTCGCGAATTCAAATTCTTCACATCGCCAAACAGATAGATACCGATGCCGCCGACCGCCGCCAGCGCGATGGCCGTCGCTACGAAAATGGCATTCAGACCAAAGGCAGGAATCAGCAAAAAACCGGTGATGAATGTGCCAAAGATGCTCCCGGCAGTGGACCATGTGAAAAGGTTTCCAGCCACTGTGCCAAGCGTCTCATCTCCGCGGGCCGAGAGTTTTACCGCGTAGGGGGTAAGCGCCGCGAGGACACAAGCTGGCGCCGAGAATAGGAGCAGCCCGCCAAAGATGGGCCCCGAGCGCAGGTTCAGCCCCTTTTCTAGTGTGGGTAAAAGCGCCGCCCGCAAAAATGGCACCAACGCCACCAGACCCGCGCCGACCACCATAATCATGAAAAAAACTTTGAAAGAGGGGTTCCTGTCCGCCATACGGCCACCAATGGCGTACCCCACCGCAAGGGCGGCGAGAATGATCCCGATCATGGAAGTCCAGGTGTAGAGCGTGTTTCCAAAATGGGGGGCCAGCACACGTCCAGCCGCTATTTCGATGACTAGTATTGAGCCGCCCGATAGAAAAACCGAAAGATAAAGGTAGAGCCCCTTGAGCCCGCTTGCCTCCCCGCCAGATGCCGCATCGTTCGCATTACTTTTTGCCATGTCTTCCTCGCATGAATGGATTGAGCGGCCACACTTTATGGCAGGGCGGGCGTGCAGGCAACCGGCGGCATAAAACACCTCGGTCTCTGGATTTTTCAGCGCCAATCCCGCATAAATAGCGAACCACTATTTTTAAAGAGGAATTTATCCGTTGTCCGATGAACACCCCGCAGTGCAAGACAAAGTGTGGTCCGGGTCGGCCGCCGCCATTGCCAATATCTCCGACGGGGCGACCATTCTCCTCGGCGGCTTCGGCGGGGTGGGCGTCCCCGAAAATATCCTGGTCGCCATGGCGGACCACCCGGCCAAAGAGCTGACCATCGTCACCAACCACGCAGGTTTTGGCGAGCGCGGCCTCGCCGTTCTTTTCCGGCAGGGAAAAATTCAAAAGCTCATATGCACCTACGCCTTCCACCGGAGCGCCTTCGTGTTCCGCGAGATCTATATGGAAGGAAAGATCGAGCTCGAACAAATCCCCCAGGGCACCATGGCCGAGCGAATCCGGGCGGCGGGGGCGGGCATCCCCGCCTTCTACACCCCTACCGGCCCCGGCACCCAAGCCGCCGAGGGAAAAGAAAGCCGCACCTTCGGAGGCCGAGAGGCGCTTCTTGAATACGCCCTGCCCGGCGATGTGGCGATCATCAAAGCCCACACAGGGGATCGGTTGGGCAACCTCACCTACCGCGGCACGGCGGCAAACTTTAATCCTGTCATGGCAACGGCAGCCAAAATCACCATCGCCGAGGTGGAAGTCATCGTCGAGCCGGGAGATATCGCACCCGAGAGTGTCCACACGCCTAGTGTTTATGTTGATCGCGTCGTTTTGGGAGAAGACCTTGAGCTCCGATCAGAAACTTAAACAATCCGCGCTGACGCCAGCCGACATAGCCCGCCGCGTCGCTCGGGAGATTCTTGCCGGAGCTGTGGTCAACCTCGGCATCGGCATTCCGACCCTGGTGGCCAATTACGTCGAGGCCGCCCGCGGGGTGATGTTCATGGCTGAGAACGGCATCCTCGGGGCAGGGCCACTCCCAGAGCCCGGCACGGAGGACAAGGATTTAATCAACGCCTCGCGCGAGCCTGTCACGGCGATACCCGGCGCAGCAATTTTCGGGCACGCCGATGCTTTTGCCATGATACGAGGCGGGCATGTGGACATCGCCGTGCTTGGTGCGCTTCAGGTATCGGCACAAGGGGATCTTGCGAACTGGACGGTGCCCGGCGCCGGAAAGGGCGGCATCGGCGGGGCCATGGACCTTGCGGCAGGCGCGGGCGGCGTATTCGCCATCATGACCCACCTGATGAAAGACGGCGGGCTCAAACTGCTAGAGGAGTGCTCCTACCCCCTGACGGCCTCTCGTGTTGTGAAAAAACTTTTCACCGACATTGCTTTCATCGAATTCACCCCAGAGGGCCCGTTGCTACGAGAGGTGGCGGCGGGACTCACCGCCGAGGAGGTCCAAAGCGTGAGCGAGCCCCGGCTTCTCATCGCAGAGCCCCTCGGCACGATGCGGCCCGAATAATCCGGGCGTACACTCAAAATACCACTTGCTCTGAAATACGAGAAAAACAATGATACTTGGGCTAACCGTCACCACCCCAAGAACCAAGGAGAAAACATGAACTACAGCATTGGAAATGTCATCGTCACATCGATCCACGTCATCAGCGCCATCCTCGCCGTCGGCGGGGTAGCTTTTTTAAAATTCGTGGCACTCCCCTACATGGAAAGCCTGCCTGAGGACGAGAAACAAAAATGCATGGCCGCCCTTCGCGCCAAATTCGTTCCTATTCTGCACGGCTCATTCGCCATGCTTGTTCTCACGGGCATTCACCACATCACCCGGCTCATTCGCACCGGGGTGGGCATTCCGCACGCCCTCATCACTAAAATCGTCCTCGCCCTGATCATCATCTTCATCGGGGTCGCACTCACGTCGAAAACGGGCTTTGAGGGCTTTAAAGCCAAGCGCGGCACGATGCTCACGATCAACCTCGTACTCGCGGCAATCGTCGTATTTCTTGGGATATTAGTGACACACGGCTAGAATTCTTTGGACAAGCAATCCACCGGGAATGGTATTTTTCCAGAAATTCGCGGAGGTTTTTTGGTGCTCTTCGATTATTTTGAGAGCGTCCATTTGAGGTGAAAGATCACACCCTAATTCAAATGGCACTCGAATATAGTTATCCAATCAAGGGTATCCATATTTCTCTCTAGTTTGTGGTAAGGATTGTTAATTACGCAACAAACGAGAACAGAATATTTTATATATTTATGTTTATGAAAATTAGTATTAGCGACAACCTCTTTTAGCGAACCCGGTTTTCAGGCCCGCGGCCCCGGAAAAGATCGATGAACGTTGCCGCCTCGGCTTGGTTAAATTTTTCGAGGCGCAGTTTCTTGACCCAGGCCGTCAACACAATTGTCTGACCGATGCCTGCCGACGGAGCGACGATGACACCGTCCCAAGGGCCCGAATAGAGCGACACCCAGGAGCGAAGCGTTTCAAGAACCTTCTCGCCGGGCTTGTCGTAGTAGATGACAACGTTGCCGTGCTCAAGCGCGTGAACGAGCTTTGTGGGTTTCTGGCGCTCCGTATAAAATCCCGTTTGGGTAGGTCTTGGGTCGTGCGATCCCGAGGTGGGATAGGCGTCTTGGTAATTTTGATTCTGGCCGGCCCGCAAATGGGTCCTTCCCTTTGAAGCAACAGTCTTGATCTTTTCGGTAACCGATTTCCCAGAGGCCGCTTCTTTTAGAAAAGTATTTTCCACAGACTGTGAATTCCAATAATAATATCCGATGCCCGCCACTATCAAAACAATAGCGGCAATGGCAATTACATTTCCGTTATCTTTTTTTTGTGCTGTCTGGTTCTTTCGTTGCTTTCCCGATTTTGAGCTGGATTTCGATTTCGACATGAAGAGATTTCCTTAAAGTATTTAAAAAAAGCGGCAACCATTTTCCTACATCGTTAACAATTACAACCCCAATGCCTCGGCAATATTCCCGCTCAGGATAGCGGAAATATCCTCTAGTGGAAAATCGAGGGCGAGAATACTCTCTACATGCACCTTGATATCGGCGCCATTGTGCATCTCCTGGGGGAAATCGGTTCCCAGGCATAGCCGCCTCGGACATAAAATGATGATGGGCGGTGATGACCGGCATCTTGAGCTCTCCTGTCATTGAAATAAAATTCCGATGCCTCAGACCTTTTGCGGCCCGATACCCAGCTTCTTTATCCCGCTTTCAAGCGCATCGAGAACATGGCCAATCTGCGCCGCAGTGTGGGTGGCGGTAAGCGTCGCCCGGAGGCGGCAGGTTCCCTCGGGCACAGTCGGCGGACGAATCGCCAGCAGAAACACACCGGCATCAAGCATATGATCAGCAAGCGCAAGTGCATCCTTGGCCTCCCCGACAATGATCGGAAAAATCGGCACCTCTGCATCCCCAGACCGCCCCGGCATCTCGAACCCCATTTCCTCAAGCCCGGCACGAAACACCCCGCAAAGATCGGCCAGCCGCCCGCGCCGCCGCGCCCCCTCCTCGCCCGAGGCAAGCTCAATAGCAGCCCCCGCCGCCGCCAGCACGCCTGGAGGCAGCGCAGTGGAATAGATAAACGTCCGGGCGCGATTAACGAGATAATCGATCACCTCAAAATCCGAGCAGGCAAAAGCGCCATAGGAGGCCAGCGCCTTACCAAGCGTTCCCATCGATACACCGACGCCCGACTGAACGCCAAAATGCGCCGCAGCGCCTTTCCCCTCAGGCCCAATAACACCCGTCGCGTGGGCCTCATCCACGAGCAGTATTGCGTCATGGCACTCGGCAAGAGCCGCCAAATCATCGAGGGGGGCGAGATCACCATCCATGCTGAACACGCCATCCACAACGATAAGCCGCCGACGCGCGCCAGTGGCCTTATCTAATTTATCTTCGAGATCGTTCATGTCGCTGTGCGCAAAAACATGCACTTTGGCCCGACTGAGGCGGCAACCATCAGTAATACTCGCGTGGTTGAGTTTATCGCTGAAAATGGCATCGCCCTCGCCAGCGAGACTGGAGATAAGACCCAGGTTCGCAAGAAAACCCGAGCCAAACAGGATGGCCGCTTCTTTGTCCTTGAATTGGGCAAGCTGCCGGGAAAGCGCTTCGTGCGGCTCCATGTAACCGGAGATAAGCGGGCTCGCGGCGGCGCTTGAGCCCCACTCACTAGCAGCTTTGGCGGCGGCATCGGCAAGCGCAGGATGATCTGCCAGGCCAAGATAGTTGTTACCAGCAAGATGAATGACTTCGCGGCCCTCAAAATGAATCAAGGGCCCCTGAGCGCCAGAGAGGAGCCGGAGCTTGCGGCGCAGGTTACTGTCGGACAATGCACCGAGATCCTCGAGGATCGAATCGCGCCAGTTGGTTGCCATTTTCTGAAAGTTATCTGAACCGGACATGGTTCAATTCTAGTCACTGCCCGGACAAAGAGAAAGGGCCCGGACCAACAGGCCCGAGCCCTTCTATCGGAAGAAAATCTCGCTACTTATACAGATCGCTTTTTTCCTCAAGACGCTTTTTTTTTCGCTCCTCGGCTTCATCCAAAGAACGAATCAGATACCGCATCCACTCGGGTACCATTTCTTTTTTATCTACAGATTCGGCATGCGCCTCAACATGGCTTTTCTCTTTCAACACGCTAGCTGGCATATTCAATTCCTCTTTTTTCTTATTATTAGGCGCGGATATTTTTTTCTCTTCGTGCTGGCTATCTTTCTCACTGCGGAAGAGAGAAGCCTGGCTCATACTCCAACCCTCCTTAACAAATGCGACTAACACAAATCCTAGCCGCTTCCAAACGATGACAACCATTGCCACCGCCTTTATTTAAATATGTATTTAGGAAGAATAAAATGATGTATCTTGCGTTACTCACGCAAAGTGACGCGACACACTTTTATGCTTTGGACTATGAAGGAGATTACTTTTCGGCGAGGGGTTTTTAGGCCGAGCTCCGTTTGGAGCCCGACTAAAAAGTGCGCTACGAGAATATAGGAACAGAATTCATTTGATCTAATTAGGAGATGTCCCGTTAAGGATTAACGGTTCCGCCTCTTTATTACATCGCTCTTCGAATGCCTCAGAAAAATTACCCATTCAGGCAATTTCTGAAACCCGAGGCTACCAGTAATGTAATTATCTGCCTGCGCCTCCTCGCGCTTGGCCCATCTGTTCTGCTTGTTTGACCTGTCTCTTCCTTGAGTCGGTGTCCTCAAATACATTTTCCTACTCCTTCCCTGGAGTTAAGTGGCTCTGCCTCGCTTCTTAAAAATCCCTTAGGCATCGCGCCTATGACATTCATATCGACGGGATACGGGATAGATTGAGTGACGCGGCTCACTAACTTGCCGGATATCGAAAAAAGTGCGATTTTTAGGCGAATTTACCTGAATGCAAAGGTTTTCGAGGCTGTGGCCGGGGATAAAATCCGGGCGTGAGCCACCTGGTTTATTGATGAGGAAGCTAATGCTCGACTGGCTATGGGTGGCTATCGGAGGAGCGGCAGGAAGCATGATGCGCTACGGCACGGTCATCGCCGTCCAGCGCATGACGAAGGGCGAGTTTCCCCTCGCCACCCTGGCGGTGAATATTGTGGGCTCTTTCATTATTGGATGGCTCGCTTTCCTGGTGCTTGAGCGCGATTTCATGTCGGTAGAGGCTCGGCTTGTCGTCATGGTCGGCGTACTCGGCGGGTTCACTACTTTTTCGACTTTCAGCCTCGAAACGCTCCGGCTTCTTCAAGGGGGTGGATGGTCGGCAGCGGCAGCGAACATCGCGCTATCGGTTGCGGGCAGCCTGCTTGCCGCCTGGGCCGGTTTCTCAATCGCCTCGGCCACCTGACACCAGCTTCTTCTTACCGCCGCCTCCCCACCGGGCTGCAACTAAACCACCTGCCACGATAGATACCATTCCGGCGGCGGTGAACTCGCCGATTGGTTTTCCAAGAATCAGCCAAAGGAAAAAAGCCGCGAGGAACGGCGCGAGATATGACAAGGTCCCGAGCAAGGCCACCTCGTCCCCGGATACAGCTCTCTCCCAGGCGAGTATTGCGACACCAACCGCAATGGCGCCCAAATAGAAAATACCTCCCCATGCGGCGGGCCCGGGCACCTCGGGCCAAGCGACACCAGGCGGGGCCGCAACGAGCAGCCAGACAATAGAGAGCCCGACGCTTAAAATCGATGCGGGAAGGAGAAACTCGCGACCCCCGCCCCATTTACTCAAAAGAACTGTATAGCTTGACCATGCCGTGGCACTTGCGAGCGCAAATCCGTATCCCAGCGCATGACGGCTCTCAAACACAGCCGCCTGCCCACCTACCACCAGCACAGCACCACCGGCGCCGAGCAGCGCGCCCACTGCAATCGCCGGCCGAAAAGGCTCCCTGAGCACTACCCAGGCCAGGAGCACAATAAAAAGCGGCCACAGATAATTAATTAAAATCGCCTCGACAATCGGTGCGCGCTGAATTGCCTCAAAATAAAAAGCATGGAAAAAGAAAAGACCCCAGAGACCAAGTAGCCGTCCGCGCCAACGGGCGCGGGACGCCTCGGGCTCGGAAACGGACGGCAACCCCATAAAAGGAGGCAGATAGGCGAATACCAGCGAGGAGGCGACAAAAGCCCCGGTGAGCACCCAGGCCGGATGTGTCTGGCTCAGCGAGCCTCCCGCAACTGTGGGAAGCAAGCCCCAGCATAAAATTGCGAGAAAACCCCAGCCCAACGTTCGTGTTTGCATGATTACCCCGACCGCTTTTAGATGCCGACCCGACTGCCTATAATCATTCCACCGAAATCATATGGAAGTTTAACGCTTTTCATTGGGCCAAAGGCCCCGGCCCGCAAAGGAGATTGATATGAGTGAGAGAGCAGATTTTCGAAAATATTACCGCGACGCCCACGCAACAGATCTACTCACCGACCGCGAAAAGTCCCTCATCGGTATCGCCGTCGCCATCGTGCGCAACTGCCAGCCTTGAGTGGACCACCGCCTGGCGGCCGCCGGGAAAGCAGGAATCGCAGAAGATGTGCTCGACGCCACGTTCGATATCACCACCGCCGTCATGGCCGGAATCGGCCAGAGCATGAACCAGCGCTACAAAGATTCTCTGAAATAAAAAAGAGTTCAAAAAGATCGGGCTAGCGCACCTCGGCGCGGAGCACGCCGTCTCTGCGGGTGATGGCCTCCACCAGGCGGGGCGGCTCAAAATCCCGGGGGGCGGCGATTTGCATCCGTATTCTCATCTCGCCGCTTTCGAGATTTTTTTTCACATCAATTTCACGCACATCACATCGCTCTTTGGAGAGAATGTCCTCGAACTCGGGAATGATCGATTCCTCATCCTCGCCGCTCACATAAATTTCCACTACTTTAAAGCTTCGCCGGGCAGAAATTCGCCGACCTACTTTTTTAAGAACGCCAAGCGAAATGAGCATGATCACCACCGCCGCAACCGCCTCGACATGGAAACCAGCACCGACGGCAAGGCCAATTCCCGCCGTCGTCCAAATGCTCGCCGCCGTCGTCAGCCCCCGGACAGAGGCGCCCATTCTCATAATCGCGCCTGCACCCAGAAAACCGATGCCGCTAACAACCTGGGCCGCAATGCGACCGGGATCGCTCGTCGGGCTTCCATCGCCAATGCGCATGGAAACTTCCATTATCAGAGCGGAACCGAGGCAAAGGATTATATGGGTGCGCAGCCCGGCGGGCTGGTTGTTACGCTCGCGCTCCAGGCCAATGAGGCCGCCCAGAACGGCGGCTTCAATCAGCCGGAGAACAAAACTAACCTGCTCGGGTGTGAGCATTTATTTTTTCCCGTGAGGGCTTGGTCGCGCCTTGCGCCGAGCAACCTCTTTGCTGATATCGGCCTTTGACATGCCATCAGTCGGGATGCCGTAGATCTCGCCCACTTTCGTCTGCTTATCCATCAGGCGCATGAAAGCAAGATTATCGATCTCGGCAATCACCATCTCGCAGGTGCTGAAAATGGTGCACCCCTCGACGAGATGTCCGCCAAAACAGGTCCCCTCGGGGCGGCCCATCGATATCGTTGCATGGGCGTGCAGGTAGGTCTCGCCCTTTTCGGTCTGAGTAATGTTGCCACTCATCTGGAGCAATTCGAGCGGGCCCTCAATTGGTGTGAAGATCCGGCACTCATCGTTGATGGGCCAAGGATTGGGAAACTGCCAAACGTTCCGAAGCGTTGCCCTTTGAAGGCTCGCCGCCACACTGACGATTACCCCGGCCTTCACGCCTTTTTCCTTGCAGATTTTCACCGTAGTGCCATAGAGATCGTCTCCCGGCGCCATCCGCACAGCGAGAACGCGCCCGAAATTCGCCTCGGCCACATCGTAGCGCGGCGTACGGGTTTTCCAGTTGCTATCATCAAAAATCACTTCCTTTGCAGATTTTTTCTTTGCCATCAAAATATCCTTTCATGTAAAAATTTAGTCCCGACGGGACATAAAGATCAAAAAATCCCAATCCATCCTTTGAATTGAGAAAACCCTATTCTAGTCCCGAAGGGAGAACTTGAAAACAGCGGCGCTAATCGCCACGCTCAAATCGTATAACACCGTCCGATACTGTCGTGCGAACTCTTGCCGCCGGGTGGAAGATATCAGCAAGCTCAGGCTCATCTTTTCCGGGCGGCGGCTCAACGACAGCGAAATCCGCCACCCCGCCGGGGACAATTCGCCCCACTCCTTCTTGCCTGAATCCGAGCACTTCAGCGCCCGCCACTGTGCACATCTCAAGAAGCACCTCGGGGCTCAGTTCAGGGTCCGCCTCCCAAAGCGCAGCCGCCTCCTCAAGCACCGAAAGCGAAGGGCTACTCGCTCGGCTATCCGTACCCAGACATAAATTCAGCCCCGCCAGCCGCATGCCAGCGGCGTCGGCAAAAGGGTGTCCCAAGTGCACGGCCGAGCGCGGACAAAGACAGACGCAAACACCAGCCTCGGCCAGAAGAGCCCAATCCGCCTCATCCGTCTGGTTGCAGTGGACCGCCAAATCAATTCCTGCTAGCGCACCACCATCCGATAGATATCGGACAGGTGAGGAATTAGCAGACTCAAAATCCACCGTGGGGCTACCCAGCGCCTCATGCATTTCGGCAAGCGGACCATCTCCCCCATTGATAAATCGAGCCTCCTCAGGGCTCTCGGCAAGATGCGTGACAGTGGGCCATCCGTTTTCTCGGGCAGCTTTGAGCGCAGAGCGATAGAGACAAAGCGACGTGGTGTAGGGCGCATGTGGGCTTACCCCGAACCGCAGGGCACTCGTGTCGGGCACCGCATCGCCTAGCACTCTACTCTCGACAATCTTATCCGCCTCGGCAGATAAAAGCCCTAACACTTCTTTAAAGACAATCCCCTTCATCCCCAGATCTGACATTATCCGCCGGCTATGTCCCGAGGCCGATATATCGCCCACACAGGTGACACCCACCTCGAAGGAGGCGGCCACGCCCAGACTTGATGAGGAAAGAAAAAGATGAGGCGGCCAGCCCCGCGTCTCCCGTACAAGGCCTACGATCCACTCACCCATCGGGGCGGGCTCAATTCGTGCGCCACTCAACTCTAAATGGGTATGGGCATTCACAAGGCCTGGGATAAGTATTGCCCGGCCAAAACCTCTCTCTTGGACCACTTGCCCCGGCGACAGAATCTCCTCTGGCAAACCCAGAGCCTCAACGCGCCCGCCACGAGTGAGGACAGCGCCACCCCTTATCGGCGGAGAGCCGACAGGACAGACCAAATCCGCCTGCCAAAGATATCTAGTTTCAAAAGAAGGCTGAGCTTGACGGGTGCCGTTCGCCTTGCCGCTAGCGTGGGTCATAAAATCTGCGGGGCCTTAGAAAAACCGATTTTTTGCCCGCTTTGTAGGCATACGCCGCCCGCCTGAGGCCGGCCAAATCAACCTCCCAGCGCCAGTCATCGAGTTGGCTCAAATTTCGGAGGCGGTGGGACTCGCGCGCGCACAATAGCGCGCACACCATCAGCAAGAAAATTCCTCCTGTCGGGAGCATTAACACACCGAAGATCCCCAGAGCAGCAGCAAGAAAAGTCATTTTAAATTAACTCATAGAAAAAGTTGCGGCGCCGGGGCTCAAAACCCGCCGCCTGGGCCATGCGGTGAAGGTCGGGCTCGTTTAAACAATGAACCGTTCCCGCCGAGCTGACAACGTTTTCCTCAAGCATGGTTGAACCCATGTCATTCGCCCCGAAACGAAGCGATAGCTCGCCAACCTTCATTCCTTGCGTCACCCAGGAAGACTGCACGTTGTCGATGTTATCGAGATAGAGTCGGCTAATGGCGAGGGTGCGCAGATACTCGCTACTCCCCACCGTCTGCGCCTTGAGCGCCGCGGCACCGTCATTTTGAAACGTCCAACAGATAAAAGCCGTGAAGCCGCCAGTTTCGTCCTGAAGAGCGCGCAGTCGATCAAGATGCTCGATACGCTCTTCGGGTGTTTCAACATGCCCGAACATCATCGTCGCCGAGGAGCGCACACCAAGCCGGTGCGCCTGGCGCATAACGTCGAGCCAGCCACCTGAGTCCACTTTCAGGCGGGCGATCTTTTGGCGCACACGGTCCACCAGAATCTCGCCGCCGCCGCCCGGTATCGAATCAAGTCCGGCCTCCCTAAGACGCGAAATAACTCTCTCGTAGGGCATGTCCTCAAGCTTTGAGATGTGATGAATCTCGGGCGGGCTCAACGCATGGAGATGAAGATCCGGATACTCGGTCTTCATCCACCGGAAAAGATCTTCATACCACTCGATACGAAGATCGGGATGATGCCCACCCTGGAGAAGAATCTGCTTGCCGCCTGCTGCATAAAGACCATCTAGTTTTTCCCGTATTTCATCTTTTGTGCGGATATAGCTTTCGGGATGATCTCCCGGTGGGCGATAGAATGCGCAGAACGTGCAATACACATCACACACATTCGTGTAGTTGATGTTGCGGTCGATACAGTAGGTGATGATGCCCTCGGGATGTTTTCGGGCGCGAACCTCGTCCGCCGCCGCGCCAAGGGCAGCCAAATCATCACCCTCTAAAAGAGCAAGACCTTCCTCGAATGAAAGCCGCTCGCCACTCGCCCCTTTTTCCAGCGCCTCATAAAACGCCGTCGTTGCCGTTGTCATTCCACCTCTCTCAAAGGAAATTTCTCTAAACAAAACAGATAGATAATCAGCCGCCACCTCGATGAACAGCTAGCCACCAACAAAGCGTGTGTCCTAATTATAGAGCCATTTCATCGCCCCGGCGACTGGAGCTATTCAACCACAAATGTCCTGTAGATGTTGACAGAATCCACATTAAAGACTATTTTATCTTAATTGATAAGGAAACGTTGACCCTCTTTCCTTCTCCTTCTGGGGACAATCGATGAGCCAGGACAATTTCACTGGTGTTGTGCGGTCAGGCTGTTTTTTCTGCCAAGGGGGCTGCGGCATCGAGGTCCATGTCGAGGACGGTCGCGCCGTGCGTGTCGAGGGCGACTCGGATCATCCTAACAACAAGGGAAACCTCTGCGTAAAAGGCCGGGCCGGGATCGAGGTCCTCTACCATCCAGACCGCCTGCTCCATCCGATGAAGCGCGCTGGCGCCCGGGGAGAGAACAAATGGGAGCGCATCGGCTGGGACGAGGCCATTGAAACCTGCGCGACAAAGCTGGGCAATATCATTGACCGCCACGGCCCCCTCGCCATCACCGGCGGCGACGGCACCAAGGCCGACGAGGTCGCCTGGATAGTCGATCTTTTCCTGCTCAACCTGGGCACAACCAACCGAACAGGGCCCGGACGCGCCCAGTGCATGATGCCCCGCCGCTCGGCCTCAAACGCCACCCTTGGCAACTACTACTCGCCAGACTACGAGGGCAGCCCCGACTGCCTCCTTCTCTGGGGCGATCAACCCGAGATCACCCACCACAACTCCATCCTCGGCTGGAAGGCCCTCGCCCACTCCCAAAAGGGCGGCAAGACTATCGTCATCGACCCCCGGCGAACCGCGCTGGCTCGAAAGGCAAATGTCTGGCTCCCCGTCAGGCCGGGCACAGACGCCGCCCTCGCCATGAGCATGATCCACGTCATCATCGAGGAGGAGCTCTATGACCGTAATTTCGTCGAGCGCTGGTCAAACGCCTCCTACCTCATTGACACCCAAACGAGTAAACCGCTCAAAAACGCATCGGGCGATTATCTCATCTGGGATCTGCACGCCAATGCCGAGGCCCCGGCGGGCACACCGGGCGCCAGCGTAGCCATTTCGGGCGAATACATCGCTGGCGATGTACATTGCAAACCGGTCTGGCAGCTTTTAAAAGAGCGATGCGCGAAATACGAACCCAGACTGGCCGAGGCAATCACCTGGGTCCCCGCGGCAGACATCGCCCGCGCGGCCCGCCTTTACTCCACCTCTAATCCCGCCGCCCTCGCCTGGGGCGTGGGTATCGACATGTGCGTCTCGGCCCACCAGACGGCCCGCGCCTGCATGATCCTCGAAGTCATCACCGGCAACATCGACATTCCCGGCGGAAACATGCACCCCGCGCCCTCCTATGAGGGTTGCCGAACCTTCACCGACAAATTTGGGGAAACGCTGCCCGATGAGGCCTACGAAAAACAACTCGGTGCCGATCGCTTCCGTCTCTGCGCAGGCCTCCTAACCAAGCGCTACGCCAACAACCCGGCTGTCCTCAAGGCCATCCTCACCGGCAAACCCTACCCCGTCCGGGCCTGGGTGAGCATCGGCGGCAACCCGATTATGACCTGGAGCAATTCAAGAGAAGTCTTCGACGCCCTCATGGCGCTTGATTTCCACATGGCCGTCGATCTGTTCATGACCCCCTCGGCCCAGATCGCCGACATCGTCCTCCCCGCGCCAACACACTTTGAAAAAGAGCGCCTCATGGAAACCCATGGCTATGGCCCCTACGGCAACGTGCGCTGCGTGCGCGCGGTCGAGCCCTTGGGCGAGGTGCGCGATGAATTTGAAGTATGCGGCGACATCTTGAGAAAGATGGGAAAAGATCAGAACTGGCCCTGGCACAATATCGTCGAGTTCTTCGAGGAGCGCCTGCAGGAAAGCGACATGACCTGGGAGCAGACCGTCGAGGCGGGCGGCGCGTTCGACGGCATCGTCTACCGCAAGCACGAGAGCGAATTTTACCGCGAAAAGGGCGGCTTCCCAACGAATACCGGCAAGGCCGAAATATTCTCAACCGTCTGGCAGGACAAAGGCTACGATCCGCTGCCCACCTATATCGCCCCGCCCGAGGAGAAAATAACCGTCTCGGCCCAAGGCAACGGCACCCGGCCTCACGCAGAAGAAGAATTTCCCTTCACCATCATCACCGGCGGGCGGCTCCCTAACTTTTTTCACTCCCAACACCGCCAGGTCAAAACCCTGCGCAAGATTCACCCCGAGCCCCGCTGCCAGATACACCCCAAGGCCGCAGAAAAGCTCGGCGTCAAAACCGGCGATTGGATTTGCATCGAAACACCGCGCGGCCGCTGCGCCCAGCGGGCCAAGCTTTTTGACGGCATGGACCCGCGCATCCTCCACGTCGAGCATGGCTGGTGGTTCCCCGAAGAGGAGCCCACCCTGCCCCATCTCTACGGCGCCTTTCGCTCGAACGCCAACACCCTCACACCGAACGCCGACCCCTATCTCGATGAGGGCTTCGGGGGCTACATGCTCCGGGGTTTTCAGGGAAAGGCTTGCAAAATCACCGAAGAAGAGGCCATGGCCATCGGCCTTGAGACACAGACCCCTCTCAAATCGCCGGTCGCCTAGAACCGGCTCCGCCCCGGTGGGGATAATCATATTTTATCCCATTCATTCCACCCTACCGGGACGTTGAGAGGGGTTTAGTCCATCTTGAAGCGGCGACGCAACGCGAGAAGGAACAGGGCGAATAAAGAGAGCGTCGCGAGAGATTGCACCGTACCGATCAATTTAATCCCTAACCCACAAGAAACGCCATTAGTTGCCAACTTCCATATTTCAAATGGTCTAAAAATTTGCTGGACAGCGAAGCCCACGTTACCCATCTTTTGCAAACATTCCGTACCCACCGCTCCCGCCAAGTCTCCATAGAATTGCGAAAACACAAAACTCACGAACAGCAACCAGAATATTGGTAATATAAAATCTCGCCCATAATCAGACATAATTTCGTATAGATACGAAACTATTTTAGCCGATTGTCTTGTATCGCTTCGATGACGGAGGCTTTTCTGTTCTAGCGCATAAAACATCGCCTCTTCGTTTCGGGAGCGAACACTTTCCATCGCGAGTTTGAGAGTGCGGTAGGCCCGATCAGATCCGTCGGATTTAGTGTCAGGGAATTCTGCACCGGAAAATTCGGTGTCCGGGTGAAGCTCACAGCCGTGAAACCGGGGAGCCGAGGCAAAAAAACAATCCTCAAAACTGGCTTGTTGTAAAAATCGCCGATTTTCAAAAGTGACACCATAATTGTTATTTCCCTTGGATTTCCCCTCGAACCGTGCCCCCCCAAAATGCACTTCTCGGAAAATTCTTTTATCTGAATCTTCCTTATTTTCTCCTCCCGGCGCGGAAAAATCAGCAAAGCCACTGAATTTTGCTTTCTCAAATCCTGAATACCCGCAGCTGAATTGCGCTCCATGGAAATAGGCATCTCCGCCGGTGAACTGCGTTTCACTGAAAATTACAGACCCCCCAATGAACTCCGCCCGAATGAACCGCGCAGGCCCGCCACTGAATCCCGCTTCAAGAAAAGTTGTAACATTGCCGCCAAACCTCGCTTCAACGAAGCTCGCACCCCCTCCGCTGAATTTTGCTTTATAAAAATTCGTAGTCCCGCCGCTGAACCTCGCCCCATCGAAGTTTACATCTCCACCGCTGAATCGCGCCCCAAAGAAATTTGCAATCCCATCGAACTTCGCCACGAAAAAACAGACCGTCGGAAATTCTTTTTCTGAAAAATCGGCAACGCCTGGAAACACGACTCCGGTCAGGTCGCAGGTGTCATCATTATCTTTTGCGGTATCGATCCTGACATGAACCCGTTCATAAAATTCCCGAAGTTGCCTGGCATCCCAAAACCCTTTTTTAGTTTTATTCCCATCACTATTTTCAATAGGCGCATGAAAGGGGCACAATTTCACACCATCGACATTAATGAGATCATGCTCATGACCACCGAACTGACAGCCGGGTCCAAGCTCTTGAAACGGAGACGGCCGTTCGGCATAAAACGCGCAGGGCATAACATTCCCCCGAAAAGAAAAATTCTGAATGGTTACGGGAACAGTTAAACAGATTTCGGGGATTTGATCACGCGGGGGAAATTCCGCCCCCGGCCCGCCACCAGAGCCGGGGGATTCTCGGAAGATGTGAACCGTGTGCGGGAAACCTTACGGCCTAGAGGCTAATCTCCTTGCCGTTGAGCTTGATTTCGCTCTTGAGCGGCACGGCGGCGGTGATCATGGACTCGGCAAAACAGCCCTGCTTGGCGTTTTTAATGAGCGCGAGAACGCGATCCTCGGGCGCATCGGATTCCACTTCAAAAAATGTGCGGGTTTCGGTGCACTCTGATTTCACGGTGCCCCGGAGGACGGAGCCGGACAATAGGTAGTCCATCTCGACCCGGACTTTTGAGCTGGTGTATTCGATTTTCATCATGCTCGCGTACCGCGAGAGTTGGGTAAGCAGTCAGAAGCCAACCCCCATGCAGATGTAGGTCAGCGGCTGGGGGTGCTCATCGTGGCCGCCGAGGCCGGCGGGCTCATCGCACATGACCTCGAAATGGCGGTGGCGGCCGATCTTAAGCTGCTCGCCCGGGGGCGCCTCGGTGTCGGCAAATTGCTTGACGATAAAACCCTGTTTGGGAAGCTCGGGCTGGTCGATGGGGCGCTCGCCGGGCTTGGTCGAAACATCCCGGCTAAGCAGCGGCTTGTCATCACTCATGGGGCTTTGTCTCCTGATATGCGCTAGGGGCTAGTTTACAGGCGGGCGTTTGGCCCGTATCTCCGGGGTGGCTGTCTCGTAGGCGTGGGCGGCTCTTAACACATTGGCCTCCCGCCATGGGGCGGCGGCAATGTTCAGCGACAGGGGAAGGCCGAGTTTATTCAACCCCATCGGAACAACCAGCGAGGGGTTGCCCGTCATGTTGTGGCTCGACAAAAACGGGCGGTGAAGATTTTTAAAGGGTACATCGCGCCCGTTGATCTCGGCCATCAAAGTTTCTATCGGCGGGGCGGCGCAGGGCACGGCAGGGGTTATCAGCACATCGGCCGCGCGCAGGAATTTTGTGGCCTCGCGGCGGAGCAGAACGCGCTCTCTTAGCGCACGAACATAATCATCGAGCGAAATCGCTAGCGACCACTCGACCCGCTCGCGCACATCCTGGCCATAGCCATCCGGATTTTTTTCATAAAACGGGCGGTGGAATTCTGCGAACTCAGGGCCCGCGACACTCGGGAACAAATCCGTGAAGCGGTGCGCACCCGGGAAAGACACCTCCTCGACATTCGCACCCAGATCGCGAAAAACCTGGGCAGCGTTATCAAAAGCGGCCTGAACTTCCGAGTCCACCTCGGTATTTGAATAATAATCAGGGCAAAGAATTATACGGCTTCCCTTCACGCCCTTGTCCAGCCCTGCCGTGTAGTCGGGGACGGGAACGTTTCGCGTTTTTGAATCCAGCGGATCATGGCCCGCCATCACGTTCAGGAACATCGCGGCATCGCGCGCACATCGGGTCATCGGCCCGGCATGGTCGAGGCTCAGAACATTCGGGCAGATACCCCGGATGCTTACCCGCCCGTGGGTGGGTTTAAAGCCCACGTCACCACAAAAAGCCGAGGGCGTTCGAATCGAGCCGCCCGTGTCGGTGCCAATCGCCATCGGGACCATCCCCGCCGCAACAGCCGCCGCCGAGCCCCCGCTTGAGCCGCCAACGATTCGCTCTGGGTTCCATGGGTTCCGGCAGGTCCCCCAGTGGGGATTGATGGTGGTCGATGCGGCGGCAAACTCGTGGGTGTGTGTCTTGCCGAGCATAATCGCGCCAGCCTCTTTCAGGCGGCAGATACATTCGGCGTCCTCGTTGGGCACGTTTTCGCGGTGAAAACTTGAGCCCATTGTGGTGCGCACGCCTGCGGTGTCGATAATGTCTTTCGCGCCGTAGGGCACGCCATGGAGGGGCCCGAGGCTGCGGCCCTGGGCAATTTCGGCCTCGGCTTTTTTCGCGGCCTCGATTGCCTGATCGCCAGCGACGGTCAAAAAGGCAAGATATTTTTCGTTCAAGGACTCGATGCGGCGCAAAAGCGCCTCGGTTATTTCCACCGGAGAGAGTTGTTTTGCGTGGATTTTCTCTGAGAGCTCATATGCGCTCAGATAACAAATATCGCCTGACACAGCGGCTCCTTTTTCGAATCAAAGAGAAACAATTTAGTGCAGAGAGATTTCTTTATGCCAGCAGCTACCTTCCCGCCTCGTGCAGCAGGCGCGTTTTCTTTTTCAATTGCCTGAGCCCCAGATAAATTATCAGCCCGGCAAGGAAGAGCGCCCGCCAGGCCGGGCTCAAACTGGCCCCACCTTCGGTGACATAGACGCCGATAAGCTTGAAGGAAGTCATCACGGCGATGACGGCGAAAAACCCTGAATACTCCCGCCGGAGAACCGCTCGCCATGAAAAAGAAATCGCGGGGGGCACCCAGTGTGATAAGCGCGGGATGACCGCCGGGGTTCGAGCCGCCCAGCTAACGTAGTCTTCGCCAAACTCACCGTGCAGGAAATCCTCCTCGCGCAGGATGATGCGCTCATAATAAAGCCAGAAGAACATGGTGAATATCACGAGCGTAACGATCGAGTGCAGGAAACCAAGCACCCCTGCCATCATAAAATAATTGCCGAGATAAAGCGGATTACGGCAGAACGAGTAAATACCGGTCGTATTGAGCTCGCTGGCTTTTTGGCTCTTGGTAATTCGTCCCGAGGTGCCGGCCGGAGCATGGCCAACGACGTGGGCCCGGATGCCAAGCCCGAAATAAGCCACCACAAAGCAGACGATTTCAAGAACAGCGCTCCACCACGCCGAATTTAGAAAAGGGGTGTAGCGAATGAACTCATAAATAACGAGCGGGGCCATTAACAGCGGCACATAGCTCCGCCAGCGGAACAGCCAGTCACCCTGTTTGACCAGATCATCTTTGAGCATCATGGCTCTACTTAGGCTCCAATCCTGGCCTGCTCCGCCACCCAACCGGGGGGCGCGAGGCCATCCTCGGCGAGGTATTCATAATAGCGGCTAAGACCCGCTTCCTCGTTTGTACCTACATCATAGCGGATACAGTTCGTGAGGTAATCCCGCGCTGCGGCCTCGTCCATATAGGAAAGCTCGCGAGCGGCGCAGGCGACGATCTCCTCGCGCCGGGCAAGGCCCTCTCTCAGCGCCTTTTGAAGCAGTCGAGCGGCCTCCGGGCCTCCCGCACCCGCGCGGAAAACCCAGAGCGCATACACAAAGGGGAGCCCCGTGAATGAATCCCACGCCTCGCCAAGATCAATGACATTAAAATCACCAGGCGCCTCGCGAAGCGCATTATCACCAATAAGCAAAAACGCATCGAGGGATTCGTCATCACGCGGCGGGTGCTCCGGGTCAACCGGCAAAAACTCGGGCGCAGCATTCCATTTTCTCTTAAGAATAACGCGGGTCATGTTTGCCGCCGAAAGCGACCAGTTGTCGAGGCCAACACGTTTCAAATCCTCTGGCGGCTTTCGGCAGAATAGGCGAATGCTTCGAACCCGGCCCCGACTGACGATTCCTGCGCCGGGCACAAAACGTGCGCCAGGCAGATGGAACATCGCGAATGTCGAAATCAGCGCACCGTCGATCTCCCCGCTCTCAAGCAGGGGCAAAAGCTGCGCCGGGGGCTCGGCGCGCAAATCAACTTTCTCGTGGCCCTCAAGCGCCAGGGTGAGAGGTCTTGCATTTAAGTAGGGAACTGTTCCGAGTTTCAGGCCTTGACCGCCCATGTATCTCCCAGGCGCTCCACCTCACGGTAGAGGGTGTCGCGCTCTACGGGCCGGCGGCCCATCTCTTCGATGATGCGGCGGATGTCGGCGACGCCAAGCTCCTGCGGCGTTTGTGCGCCAGCCATATGGTAGATCTTCTCCTGCACCACGGTGCCGTCGAGATCGGCCACGCCAAAACGCTGGCTTATCTGTGCGACCGCCACCCCGACCATGATCCAGTAAGCCTTGATATGATCGATGTTGTCGAGCATCAGCCGCGCTACCGCATAGTTTTTAATGTCGAGAGTTCCGCCCGGCCCGGGGATATGGGCCATCTGCGAATTGTCCGGGTGAAAGGCCAGCGGAATAAACGCAGTGAACCCGCCCGTTTCGTCCTGAAGATCGCGAAGCCGGAGCATGTGGTCTACCCGATCGGCATCGGTCTCAACATGGCCGTAGAGCATGGTGCAGGTGCTCCGCAGTCCCATCCCGTGAGCGACGCGGTGCACCTCAAGCCAATCATCGGCAGATTGCTTACCCTTGCAAATCTCAGATCGCGTCGGCTCGGCAAAAATCTCCGCGCCGCCACCGGTGAGCGAGCCTAAGCCCGCGCGAACCAGCGCATCCAGCGTTTCCGGGATGCTCATCTTTGCCACATGATCTGCCAGCCACCGGATCTCGGTTGAGGTGAAACATTTTAGATGTAGATGCGGGTGAATTTCCTTGATGCCGTGGATCATTTCCAGGTAATAGTCGAAGGGAAGGTCCGGGTGCAGCCCGCCCACCATGTGGAACTCGGTGCGCCCTTGGCCAAGGCCTTCGGCCATCTTGAAAATTTCTTCAAGCGAGTAGGCGTAGGCATCTTTGTCGCCCTCTTTTTTGCCGAACGCGCAGAACTTGCACGCCTTCCAGAGAACGCAAACGTTCGAGTAATTGATGTGACTGTTGACGTTGTAGTAGGTGACGTCCCCGTGCAATCGTTCGCGGGTCAGATTTGCCATGTAGCCTACGCCATTAATGTCGGGAGTCTCATAAAGGCGAACGCCTTCCTCAAACGAGAGCCGCTCGCCCGCCTCGACCTTTTCAAATATATCCACCAGCGGCCCGCGCCTAAGCCGCCGGGCCATATAGCTATCGCTCATTGTCAGACTCATCAAAAGCCCCCGTCCACAAGGCCCGGAAGCGGGTTTTCACCGAAATTCCACACCAGCCCGGCAAGTGTCGGATGAGGGGGTGTGGGGTGTCAATGGGAGGGGGGTGACGAAAATAAAACAAAAGTGATATGATGAAAACAAATACGCCTTTGTATTTTCTATTTTTCGCTTATTATTGAGTGGGAGTTATCTCTTGGCACTCGATCCTTTTTTTGACCAACCAACTGAGCATTCAAAAGTTAAAACCAGGATTGTGTCAAAATATTTTTCTGCTTGGTCTAACGTAATGCTGACGGCAACAAACAACAGAGAAAATATCGCATATATCGACCTTTTTTCTGGCCCTGGAGAATACGAAGATGGAACACCATCAACTCCACTTCAAATTTTAGGACAAGCTATCAAAAAAAATGCCTTACAAAATTTATTGATCACATATTTCAATGACGCAAACCCTGAAAACACTAATGTTCTCCAGCATAAAATAAAAAGCCTTCCGGGTATCGGATCATTAAAAAACGCTCCAATAATAGACACCATGGAAGTAGATCAATCAACAGTCCAATATTTTGAAAAAATTCATGTAATTCCAGCTCTTATTTTTCTTGACCCATTTGGCTACAAAAGTTTATCGCTTAGATTAGTGGCTTCATTCCTTAAGGATTGGGGTTGCGATTGTATTTTTTTCTTCAACTACAACCGAATAAGGCCTGCTCTCAGCAATCCCCTCGTCACCCCACACATGGATTCAATATTTGGATCACAAAGATCTCTTAAACTCCAAAATATCTTAAAAGAGCTCTCCCCTGACGAGGCAAACGATTTAATAGTCCAAGAGCTTTACGCGGCTCTAACAGAAGACACAAATGCAAATTATGCTTTGCGCTATTCCTTCAAAAATGAAAGCGGCGCCAGAAACACACACGACATTATTTTTGCGACAAAAAGCATAAAAGGCTACGACATTATGAAAAGTATAATGGCGACCGAAAGCACAAGCAGACCTCAAGGAGTACCATCATTCGAGTACAACCCATCTCTACTTCCTCGAAATATTCATCAACTCGATCTTATTCCTTATTTTCGCCCCTTAGATGAACTTGAGATTAAGCTTCCAATATTTTTCGCAGGCCAAACTATTTCCATGATAGAAATTTTCAAGCAACATAATATCGGAACAAAATACATGTCCGCCAACTATAAAGACGCTTTAAATTTACTCGAACAAAAGGGTAAGATAATTGCGAAGCCTTCTGCTGACAAAAGGCGCAAGGTGCTAGGAAAAGTAACTTTCGCCGATAGAACAATGGTCAACTTTCCTCCTTTTGAAGGAGAATAAAATGGGTGGCAAATCAAGTATTGAATGGACGGAGTCCACATGGAATCCGGTAACCGGGTGCACAAAAATAAGTCCGGGGTGTAAAAATTGCTACGCAGAAAGAATGTCCATTCGCCTCAAAGCGATGGGCCAACGGAATTATGCCAACGGATTCGAACTGACCCCCCACGAATCAGCGCTAGAACTGCCCCTGAAATGGAAGAAACCACAGATCATTTTCGTGAATTCGATGAGTGATCTCTTTCAGGAGGGTATTTCTGTTGAATTTATCCAACGCGCGTTTAAGGTAATGCGCGAGGCGAATTGGCATCAATATCAAATTTTGACTAAAAGATCTGAAAGGCTTTTGGAATTAGACCCTGAAATAGAATGGGCACCACATATCTGGATGGGAGTTAGTGTAGAAAGCAAGGATTATAAATATCGCATTGATCACCTAAGAAAAACCAAAGCAAAAATAAAATTTTTGTCTATAGAACCACTACTGGGGCCTCTCGGGAAATTAAAT
This sequence comes from Nitrospinaceae bacterium, assembly GCA_018669005.1. Lineage (NCBI taxonomy): Bacteria > Pseudomonadati > Nitrospinota > Nitrospinia > Nitrospinales > Nitrospinaceae > Nitrospinaceae bacterium. The sequence goes on along the minus strand of JABJAL010000072.1, from coordinate 222,738 downwards.
TTAAGGAAAATCAATTGGGCCATTGTAGGTGGAGAATCAGGACCGTACGCAAGGCCGATGGACCCTAAGTGGGTTTTAAATATTCGCGACCAATGCAGAAAAACCAAAGTCCCATTTTTCTTTAAACAATGGGGCGGAAAAAACAGGAAGAAAACTGGCCGTGTTCTTGAAGGGCGCACTTGGGATCAAATGCCCTTAAAATCCACTCAACTAAATAAATACGCTGTCGGATAACTACCTCACGGCGAAAAATAAAAATCCTCAGGGGGTCTTTCCTTGGGTTTTTTCTCGTTTTTCTCTTTGCGCAGGCGATCGCGCTCGGCGGCGCGCTTCATGGCCGAGATGCGGATTTCCTCACGCTCTTTTTCCTCTAAGGGGTCGAGGGGCTCTTTGGTGAGATTCTGATCTTTTTTATCACCCGGGTAGGCAGGGGCTCTCTCATGGCCCAGCTTGGCGAAAGCGCGACCGAGGAGGCGATGGGCACCAGTTTCCTCGCTGTGGCCCGGCATGGGCGGGGTGGGTCGTTTGCGAATGCGTCTGGCCATGGCTCAAGATCCTTTTTCGTTCTCAGTGAGAAAAGAATCGACGGCAGCGTTCCAGCCCTCTCGGTTGCGGCGATAGGAATTATGGCCGCCAAACTCAAGAAGATGAAGCGCCGAGCCCTTGATCATCGTGTTGAGGTCCTCGGCGTAATAGGGCGGCGTGAGCGGGTCATCCTTGGCGGCGATGATCAGCGCTTTTTTATCGATGTTAGGAATTTCGGCGAGGCGATCATGCTCTAAGGTCATGTCGATTCGCGCGGTTAAAATATCGCTGTCGGCGATGGTGGCTTTTTGTTTTTTCTCAAGCTCCAGCATGATTTCGAGATCGTTGCGGAACATGGTGGGCCCGCCGGTCCAGATGGAGCTAACCTCGATGTAGGCCTCCTGACCGTAGGATTCGAGGATGCGCCGCCGCGCCATTTGAAGGCGGGTCATGTATTCGTCCGCCGCCGTCCAGGTATTGGTGAAAATAGCGAGGCGCACGCGCTCTTTGTGGTCGAGCGATAGGTTTTGGAGGATGCAGCCCCCGGTCGAGGCACCCACGACATGCGCCCGCTCTATGCCCAGATGGTCGAGCACACCCAGAGCCTCGGCGGCGATCTGGGCAGTCGTGTAGCCCTCTTTGGGCTTGTCGCTCTCGCCCGAGCCACGATGGTCGAAGCTGATGCAGCGATAGCGGGGCGAGAAATGGGGAAACTGGAATTCCCACATTTTTGAGAGCCCGATGAGGCCGGGAATAAAAAGTATGGCATCAGCAGCAGGATCGCCCGCCTCGATGTAGTTAATTTGGATGTCACCAATTTCGATGCGCGGCATAGAGGCCTCCTCGCGGATAAATATGAATCAATTATGAAAGCGTTTGATAAAAAGATCACCAAAGAGACAGGCCGCCCGATGCGGGAGCTTTAATTCGTGTCTGAGGACCTCCGTCCACGGTCGTCTACCCTTCTTCCCCGGGCCAACCGACGACTTTCCCGGCGACGGTCAACGGGGTAGGCAGTCCGCATCAACCAGCCGCGCACCCGAGAGCGCAATCCGGTCGTGGCAAATTCCTTGGTCATATAGTCTGTTGCGCCCGCCCCGAAGCATTCGAGTACATCCTCTTCCTCAAAACGCTTTCCTGTGACAACGATGATGGCCACATCGTTGATGCGGGGGTTCTTGTGAGTGCGAAGCGTGCGGCAGACATCAAGGCCATGAAGCCCTGGCAGCTCGAGATCGAGCAATATGAGATCAGGATGCTCCTTGCGGGCCACCTTCACCGCTTCATTGCCGTCATACGCATGCAGAAAAGTGATGCCCTCCTCGGCCTCAAGGGTCGTTTCAAGTAAACGAACCATTTGGCGATCATCGTCCACAATAAGAACCTTCTTTTTCTGGTACTTGTCATTGGATGTAATTTCAGCCGGGTGGTTATTGACCGAAGAGCGCTTCCGAACTTTGGCTTTTTCGGGAAGATCGATAGTCATGTCATCACTGGCGGCGAAAATCTCCGGAACATGCTCTGCGCCCTTGGCATACTTGATGGCTTTTTTCACCAGCCTATCCATCGCACGGTCATCGCGCATGGGGTCATGGTGGAAAAACGCAAGACGCTTGACCCGGCCGGCTATGGCGTAGTCCACCACTTTCTCGAACGGGCTATGGCCCCACCCTATTTTTGAGGGGTATTCATCCATCGTATACATCGCGTCATGAATGAGCAGATCGGCCCCTTCGAGAAATTTCAAGTGGCTACGATCCTCATGGTGTATTGGCTTGGCACCTGGCGGCGCGTTCATGGGGTGCAACGAATGTGGCTCGTGATCGGGTATGTAGACGAATGTCTGTCCACCAGACTCCAGGCGATAGGCAAGCGTCAGGGAAGGATGATTTGTGTAGCGAACAAACATTCTGGCGCGGCCAAGATCGAAAAAGCCCTCACCCAAATTAGAAAATCGTACCGTCGCTCCAAGCGCCTCTAAATGAATCGGAAAATAGCTGTATGACATCTGACCCGAAAGAGTCGTGTTCAACTGATTGCCCATCCCGCCTGGGCCGTAGATATTCCACTCGTTTCCAGGAACAAAAAGCGGGACAAAGAACGGGAAACCTTGAATATGGTCCCAGTGGGTGTGAGTTATGATGAGGTTGCCCTTGTGGGAAGAGACACCCGAGGCCATCATTTGTTGACCGAGGCCGTGAATCCCGGTGCCGCAATCGAAAACATTCTCGGTTCCATCGTCCATCGTAACCTGGACACAGGGAGTATTGCCGCCGTAGCGAACCGTGGTCGGACCTGGCTTGGCCAGCGACCCGCGAACTCCCCAAAATCGAACTTTCATTACTCACTTGCTCCTTTCCTCCGGCATCGAAGAGGAGAGGAGGATGACCACGCGAATGAGACAATAAAGAGACTAATTGTACCCCAGCGCGGCACCCCTCGTATGTAGATTCAGCGAAACCCCAAGTAAGTCAAACACTACCGGGTAATTGAAAACTGTGCAATCAATAAATTTATTTAGGCCGATAGTACATTTTAACCCAAATGCCACCTCTCACCCACCGCCATAAGTCGGATTTGGTCCATGTTTCCACCCAATTTGGCCACCTCCCGCCTAAGATCGTCGGGAGGCCGGTCCACGGGCTCATCCGTCAAATCAAACGTTCCCCAGTGCATCGGGAGCATCCACTTCGCGCCAAGCTCACGAAATGCGCGGTAGGACTCCTCCGGGTTCATGTGCGCATAGCGCATGAACCAGCGAGGCTCATAGGCTCCAATAGGGAGCATGGCCACGTCTATGGGTCCAAATTTTTTCCCAAACTCTTTAAACCCATGAAAATATCCCGAATCGCCACCGAAAAAATACTTGCGCTCATCAGACTCGACCAGCCATCCGCACCACAATGATCCGTTGCGCGCCATCCAAATTCGATTCGACCAGTGTTGCATTGGAAGGCATGTAATCTTCCAGCGTCCTCTTTTGGTGCTCTGCCACCAGTCCATCTCCTCAACTTGGCGCCCCCGCTCGCGAAACCATCCGCCGAGCCCCTTTGGAACAAACCATTGGACGCTTTTAGGCAGGGCTTTTACCGTCCACTCGTTCATGTGGTCGTAGTGATTATGCGAAAGAACGCAAAAAGCGTCTTCGGGTATTTTTTCCACCGGAAGGCCGGGAGGCTGCATCCGATTATAAATCAGCGCACGCTGGCCAAAATGTGGGTCCGTCACAAATGTATCAGCACCGTCTTTCACGACAAACGTGCAGTGTCCAGCCCAGGTAATCGAGGCCGTGCGTTCAGGTCGCGATAGATATGCACCGTCATTAGCGACACGGGCCACTTTTGGTGCACTGGATTTTTTCGGGAGATAAGGATTTCGGTAGTAAAACTTCCAGCGGAGAAAGGCGCCAAATCGATTAGGACTCGGCCACCAGGGATTAAACCACAATCCCTCTTTACGATGAGGCAGGTATAACGATTCGGATACGCGGGAAATAAGCCCCTGTGCCTCGGGCAACGGAATTTCAGCACTCCCAGGGGGTTCAAAACCAACACGTCCGCAACCCGCGAGCGAGCCCGCCGCCCCAATGCCCCAGGCGGCGGCCTTTTTGATGAAACCCCGTCGTCCGATCTCTTTTTCCATTTTTAGAAGACAACCCTTGCGCCAAGCTGGCTCTACTTGGAGGCGGTCTTTTTTTTCTCTTCCGCCTCCTCCTGCATGCGCCTAATTCCACCGGGCGCAGGAATGTCCGGGCGCCACTTGGTCTTCTCGGGCGGCTCGGGCCACTCGAAGGGAAGATGCACAAAGGAATTCGGGCCTGTCGCCGTCTCCAATAAACCCGCCATGGCATCGCAAATCTTCTTTTGCCCCTCGCGATCGCCCACATCCCCTAGCTGGCGCCCGAAGGGATACTGGATAAATGCGGCCCGCGACACAGCAACCTTCTCTGTCATTTCAGGCACATTGCTAAGAGACACCGTGGCGATACCCGCCCGTTCGATTTCACGCTGAAGCAGTCCACCGGACCGGATGCAAAGCGGTCAGACGGGGACGATAAAGGCCACATCCACACCCTGAGCCTTCATACTCTCAATCATCAGCGGGGCGGTACGTTTGATAAGCGGGTTGAAATTCGGGATGTAGCCCATGATGGAATACAACGTATCGGCGAGGGCACCGATTTTCTCTTCCTTTTCATAATCGTTAAAAATATCCACCGGCCAGGCCACGTTGCGGTCCTTCGTTAAAAAACTCGTATCAATGTGAAGATGACTGTAAATCACGTCATCCTGCCCCGCCGTGCGGGGAATCTCTCGGTGAGAGGGATCGCCCCAGGAGGGCTCGTTCCACTCGCGCCCGTAGTCGAAGGGTTGATCGCCCTTGGCGAAGATTCCGGCGGTCGATACCAGCGTCACCTTGCACTCGGAAAGCGGCTTGGGCATCGGCGTCCAGGGCGTTTCCGCCGGATCGTTGGGCCGCTGCTGGGCCAGACGCTCACTTTGGTCGTGATAGTAATTGCTGTCTACTTTTGTGACAGGCATGGGGCTCTCCTTTAAATATGAAAATTCGGCAAAGCCAAACTAAATAAAACACCGGATTGAAACCCAGTCTATCTCCGACAACCCCTCTTTGATGATTTTATTCTAGCACCGAATTGCTTTGTCGACCTCTCCACACACGCCCACGAAGCACGCCGCCTAGCCGCTGGCGGTGAGAACGAGTTTGCCCCGGGTGTGACCCGCCTCAAGGCGGCGGTGGGCCTCAGCGATATTTTCAGCGCTCAGGGGGCCGATGTCTTCTATCATGGGCGGTTTGATGACGCCGGTTTCGAGCCAGCCTTGGATAACTTCGATCGACTCCTGGAAGGTGCCCCAGTAGGGCTTGCCGCCGCCCCGGACCGGCGAGCGCAAGAACACGCTGTGAAACGAGGCGGATTTTGTGAACATGGGCCCGTTTTGGGAATGGAAGAATTCATCGATGGGCGCGCCGGGCTCGGGGGCACAGGAAACAAAATGCCCCCAGTAGTCAACAACACGCACGCAGAGTTTTTTCATCTCCTTGCCAACAAGATCAAACGTCGCGCGGGGAAACCGCCCGCCGTTTAGCGCGACAATGCGCTCTTCAAGCTCATCAAGCGAGAGGCCTGAATAGCGGACAATATTTTTCTCGGGCACCCCCAACTGCTCGTGGATATAGGCGGCGCTTTCATCGCTTCCCGCTGTGGTGATGATGGGGTCGGCCCCGAGGTGGCGGAGAAACTGAATCGCCATTGTCCCAACCCCGCCAGAGCCACCCGCGACAAAAGCGCACTCGCCCGGCTGGATGCGTGACTTCATAACCACACATTCATAGGCCGTTAGCGAAACGAGGGGCACCGCCGCCGCCTGGGCGAACGAAAGACTGACTGGTTTTTTCGCGACAAATTCTCTGGGCACTTTCACGAATTCGGCATAACCCTCGCCCCCGCTTTCCCCGAAACGGGGAAGATAGGCCATCACCTCATCACCCGGCGAAAAATCATCAACACCCTCGCCCACCGAATCGACAACGCCTGCGGCATCTCGCCCAAGAAGCATCGGCAATGCCCCGCCGCTTCCCCCCTGCCGCGCTTTGTAATCGGTCGGGTTCACCGAGACCGTTCGGCACTTTATCTTGACCTCGCCAGCCCCGACCTCGGGCTCTGGCCATTCTCTGTCTTCAAGGTTTTCAACGCCACCGAACGATTTGAGCAATACTGCTTTCATTTCACAACCACCCTTTCATTCAAAAAATTCAGTTTTCCCTTAGTCCATCCAAGCCCGCCGCCTCCCGTCACGATGGCAGCCTTCCCTTCCAGACGCATAGTCTTCTCCTTTTCAAGACATATTATTAAAAATGCCTGAAATGAAATTATTTTTGGTTCCCCAAATGTACATAATTTCACTTCGGGGAACCAGAGGGGCCCCATGGGGAGATGTTTCCTCTTGGCCGGGTGCGCAAGGAGATGATATCCTCTTGTTATTGGACAAATGATGGACGAGTAAATTCGTTCAGAAATCATCATGCTCTCAGGAGAGAATTTCATGGCTTTGATAAAAATGACCAAAGATTCCATCGACCTCGGAATCGTCGTGAAGGATTTGGACGTGGCGGCGAAATTTTACGGTGAAACACTCGGCCTGCCCGAGGTTCGCGACGTTAAAATTACAGCCGAGGTGGCCAAGCAGTCGGGTTGCGCCTCGGGGGCCTTTCGCTTTAAGGCGTTCCAGGCCGGTGAAGTTCAACTTAAAATTGCCCAAGCCGAGGCCGGCCCGCCCAGCGGCACCGGTAAGGTTGACGCTTGCACAGGGGTCCGCTACTTCACTTTCTCAGTGGAGAGCGTCGAGGAGGCCTACAAGTCGCTCAAAGCCGCTGGCGCTCCCATGCAGGGCGAGGTGACAGAAGTTGTACCCGGTCGATTCATCTGTTTTTTCTCTGACCCGGACGGAAACATGCTGGAATGCGTCGGACCTAAATAATTCGATGAAATGCCGATCTGATCAGCATTTTACAAATTCCCGCGCCCTGGATAACAAGGTTTGATGTTCGAGATCATCCAAGCATACCTAGCAGAATTCACCTACGGTGGGATTTTTCTCGTTCTTTTGCTCTGCGGATTAGGGTTGCCTTTGCCGGAAGATGTTCCGATCATCGTCTCGGGGTATCTCACTCACCTTGGAACAATCAAGGCCGAGTACGCCCTGGCCGTTAATTTCGCCGGGGTGCTGTCTGGCGACATGATTATATATTCCCTCGGATACTGGTGGGGGCCGCGCGCCACGCAACATCGCACGGTAAGGGCAATACTTAACCCGAGGCGTTTAAAAAAAGTAGAGCGTTTTTTTGGCAAGCATGGTCGAAAGGCGGTATTTTTCGGTCGTTTTTTAGCCGGGCTCAGGGCCCCATTGTTTCTCGCAGCGGGGATGATGCGTGTGCCGGTCTGGCGGTTTTTCGGGATGGACTTTCTTGCTGCCGCGCTGAGTATCCCGGTTTTGTTTTTCGCCGCTTTTTATTTCGGCGACGAGTTGGACACTCTGCGGAAAATGCTGGGAACCACTAAAAATATTGTTGCGTTTATTGTGGCCGCAGGCGCTATCTGGTTCGCGGTACACTATTACATTCGGCGACGAGGAAACAACACCGAAGAGAGCGCCACATAATCCCCACAGACAGAGCACCTGCGGTAGTCCTATTCAAAGAAGATCAACCTGGACGAAAAATCAGACTGCAGTTGCAAGGTCATCTCCTAACTCATCAACTGCGTGGGCACCCAGCGAGGCAATTCTAAGTACGTGCATTTTCGTGCCGATTCCGTGATTGCGGTAAACTTCACGCATGGCGAGTCCAACCTTTCCCGCATTTTCATCGCATATGGCCAAAACGCAGGGCCCGGCCCCGCTGATGCAGGCCCCCATCGCGCCCACCTCGTAGGCCGCGGCAAACACCTCGTCGAGAGGCCCCATTAGCTCTTTCCGATAAGGCTGATGAAATTTATCCTGCATGGATTCTCGAAACTTTTCATTTTGCCCATATGCAAACGCCGCCATCAGCATACCTACGCGTTGAACATTATAGATGCCGTCGGCAAGGGAAATCTGCTCGGGAAGTTTCTTGCGAGCTTCTTTGGTGCTGACCTCAAAATCTGGAACCACAATCACCCACCGGTATCGGTCAACAACCGGCGCACGCGTGTAGAGCGTATTGCCGTCTTCGTTGATTGCTGAAATGCAGAATCCGCCAACGAGCGCTGGCACCACATTATCCGGATGCCCTTCCATCTCCACACCCAACTGCACCAGCTCATCCATCGAAAGTGGATTGCCCAACAACAAATTCGCCCCGACAAGCCCACCGACCAGAGCAGCCGAACTGCTGCCCAACCCTCTCGCCAATGGAATATGGTTGCGCTGCTTCATCCATAAGCCCGGCAAGGTGCGACCCGCTTTTTTATAGACCCGCTTCACAGCTTCGACGGATATATTTGTTTCATCGAGAGGGATGACATCCGCACCCTCTCCTTCAACATGAATCGAAAGCCCCCAGGGAAGCTCGTCTAATTCAACACGGTTGTAAAGGTTGAGCGCAACTCCGAGCGCATCAAAACCCGGGCCAAGATTGGTCGTACTTGAGGGAACCTGAACGCGCACAAAAGGCACAGCAATGCTCCTTTAACCGGAGATTTCCAATGAGTTTATAAATTCACAGCCTGCGCCGCGCATTTCATCAATCGCCCGCTCGCCGTCACCAGGCTTAACATCCACCGCCCGGATTGTATCCTGAAGAACCACAACTTCAAGACCTTGCGCCCGGCCATCGAGCGCCGTGGCTTTGACACAATAATCAGTTGCCAGGCCGCATACGAATATCCGTCGGACATCTTTCGTTTTCAAGTCGGCAGCAAGCAATGTACCGTCAAATCCCGAATAGGCATCAACTTCCCTTCGATTACCTTTCGACACCACAAAATCGACAAGCGCTTCATCCATCTGGGGTTGAAACTGTGCCCCTTGAGTATCCACCACACAATGCGGCGGCCAGATTCCGCCCTGCTCTTTAAAAGAAACATGATCCGCAGGATGCCAGTCGCGCGTAGCCACCTTAACGAGCCCCGGCAAAGCAAGTATTCGATTCACCAGCGGCACAATGAGATCGCCTTCGGGCACGGCGAGAGAGCCACCGGGGCAAAAGTCATTTTGAAGATCGACCACCACCAGCGCATCATTCGGCCCCACCTGGGTTCCGCTCATGAAAATTCTCTTTTATCTGAACTTAGAATGGGCGTCTTTGAGTTGCACATAATAACCCTGAAGCGCTTCCATCAGTTCGCCAAAATACTGCCTGTAGTGAAAAAGCTTCATCCCGTAAGGATCCTTGATGGTATCTCCGGGCTTTCCTCCGGGTCGGTACTTCACCAGCTCAACGACCTTATCGATTCCTTCAGGATAATTCATCTCAATGAAGTCCGCATGCTCGGGTGACATTACGGCTATCTGATCCGCCCATTCGACAAGTTCGCTAGCAAGGGGCTGTGCCACATGGGTTACTAGATCAAGGCCGACCAAACTCGCCACCTCCTGCGCCTCGGCGGGCGATTTACTTCCCGCAAAAGCGTGTGTTCCCGCCGACTTGGCATGCAATTCACGCAGGCCATCGCGCGAAGCAAATTTTTTCAGCAATGCCTCTGCCATCGGTGAGCGACAAAGGTTTCCTGTACACAAAAAAAGAATATTCATTTTTTTATCGCCACACTTTCATTATTGGCCGTAATCAGGCGCATTCGAATGCCTTGGCTCTCTGGGTTTCTCTTAACAAAAATATTCAGCCCGTCTGATTTTTTAATAAATTCTTTTTCAAAAGATTCCACAGAGGAAATCTTTTTGCCCTCTACAAGAGAAATAACATCGCCCCGGCGCAGGCCCGATTTTTCCGCAAGCTTGCCTGGCGCTACCTGAGAAACAAGAAGACCATCCGAGATGCCACCGCCAAAATAACGGGCAAGAGACGGTGTCATCAATTGAAGAACGACCCCCAGACGACTTCGATGTGTCAGTTTCATCGGCTGAAAATTAACAACACCATCGCGCAACACCTGGGCCTTGGCAAAAATAGGCGCCTTGACCCTCAACGCCAGGGCAATGGCGTCAGAGGGGCGGCTGTCTATCGAAAACTTGCGCCCATCCGATTGCATCTCGATATGGGCGTAAAATGTTCCGCCCTTTAGCTCTGTGATGATGATTCGAACAACTTTGGCTTTGAAACCACCAATGACATTTCGCAGCAAGTCATGCGTCATCGGTCTTGGCGGTGTGATGCCTCGCAACTGGATGATAATGGCCTGCGCCTCGGCCGGACCAATCCATATGGGAAGAAGTTTGCCATTGTCCTTTTCCTTGAGAACGACAACCGGTTGATTGCTCTGAGAGTCCAGAACAACATTCCTCACTTGAACCTGGCGCATTTCACTATCGTTCGGGACAGAGGCTGCCGAGACAAATCCCTGCGCCACCAAGGAAAATGAAATTACCACAACCATGGCAAGGAAAAATCGGCTCATCTAAAAAAACCTCAAAACAACCTTGCAGAGCAAGTGAAAAATAAACAAAAACACGGCAATCAAAGGCTAAATCACCCACAGACATAACAAACACAGTCAGACTATCACTCAGAAATTGTCACAAGCAAGATACTTAATCAGATATCGGCCCGGAAAACGATCTCCTTTAAATCAGAATATCTTCTTTCTAAGGCCCCCTTGTATCGAAAGTGACCTTGACACCCCATAGGACTCTGTTACACCCTTAAAAAGCTTCGAAATTCGTCGAGTATTGGCTCATAAACCTGTATATTGAAAAGGATTCCAGCCAACTTTGCCGGCGTGGGCCTATATTTTTTTAGCAGGAGTTTTTTCCGGATGCAGCGAATCAAAGTCGAGCAGGCCACTCTGGACATGGTGATCGCCCAGCCCGTCGAGAATTCCTCGGGCCAGGTTTTATGCGCCAAAGGAACCGCACTGACAGATGCCTTGATCATGCGACTCGAAAGACTCGACATCACGCATGTCACCGTGGAAGGCCACCCCGTTGACGACGGAAAACCGGTTAAAACATTAGAGGAAGATCTGGCCGATCTCGACCACAGATATCGTTCGGTCATGGACAACAAACTTATGGCCGCGCTAAAAATGGTGGTCCAGAAACATATCAAGAAAAAACACGAAGAATTAGCCGACGAAAAAGCCCGGATGGAGGCGTTAAATGCCTCCGAGGAAGAACCATCAGAGGCTTAGGGTTAATTTTTTTCAGATAAATGTGAGGTCCACCCGTGGCAATTGATTCTTCCATTTTCAAGCACAAAGTCGAGGCGCTGGAAAATTTACCCACGCTTCCCGGCGTTGTATCCAAGCTTTCCTCGATGGTGGAGAGCCCCACTATCAGCACCGCCCAGGTGGGGGAAATGATACAGGCGGACCAGGTACTCTCCGCCAAGGTGCTTCGGCTTATTAACTCAGCGTTTTTTGGATTTCCCGGAAAAATTTCTACCGTTACGCATGCCCTTGTCCTTCTAGGCTTTAACGCCGTAAAGGGGCTGGTCCTCACGGCATCGGTCTTCGACATCATGGCAACAGAAATGCTGAACCTGTGGAAACACTCTCTCGGCGTTTCGCTGGCGTCCGGTATCATATCCCGCAGAATCAATCTCGCAGACGCCGAGGAAATAATCGTCGCCGGTCTTTTACATGACATCGGCAAGGTGGCGCTCAAGGTAGAGGGACCCGAGCACTTCGATGATGTGATGGAAAAGGTCAACGCCGATCAGACTCTCTTCATCGATGCCGAAAATGAAGTTCTCGGCTTCAATCATACAAAGGTGGGCGAGTGGCTTTGTGAGAAATGGAACCTTCCGCCGAACCTCAGAGATCCGATTACCATGCACCACCAACCAAACCTGGCCAGAAACGCCCCCGAGGCGACCGCCGTTGTTCACATGGCGGATATTCTTGTGCGATCACTCGACTTCGGAAATGGCGGCGACACGGGAATACCTGTTCTCAACCGGGATATTGTGAAATTGCTGAATCTGTCTTTATCCGATATTGGTGAAATCCTCGAAGAGATGGAAGGTGAGCTTCTCAAGGGCGAGGACCTTATCCCCAGCGAAGAAGACGCCTAGCATTTCCTTAGTACGAGCACACCCCACCAAAAAAGATCGCGACATTCCACCGTCGCTTTACTGTGTCCTCTCGGTAAAATTATGACGACCGCCCCGGCACTTGCCCTCACAGTCCTCGGAACCGGCGACGCATTCTCCTCGGGCGGCCACCCGAATAGTTGCTATCTCATCGAGCCACTTGAGAAAAACTTCGGCGAATGTCGCGCCGCGCTAATCGACTGCGGACCCACCGCCGTCCCGATGCTTCACGGCATGGCCTTTGACTTGAGTAAAATCGATCTGGTGTTATTAACACATCACCACGGCGACCACATCGCGGGCATAGCGTTTCTTTACCTGAACTATCAGTTCAACGTCAGACGAGAGCGGCCGCTTACGGTCGCCGGGCCGCCGGGCACAGAAGAAAAATGCGAAGAAATATTTCGGGCCAGCTATGGTGAGACCGCCGAGCTCATGAAGAGGCGATTCGAGATGGAATATATTGAGCTTGCAGAGGGAATCGAAACACAGATATGCGGCATCTCCATTCTACCGAAACGGGTCATTCACATGAAAAAAGGGATCCCTTACGGATACCGAGTTAGTTGGAAAAACAGAACAATTGGCTTTAGCGGCGACACCGAATGGAACGACAACCTACCCGAGCTGGCCGAAGAAACAGATTTGTTTTTTATGGAATGCTATTCCGGAGAGAAAAAAATTCCGTTCCACACATCAATAAGTGAGTTAAAGCTAAAATCGGATCGTCTCAACACCAAGCGCCTTTTGCTAACCCATATGGGCGATGAGGTGCGTCAGCTCGCCGCCGCAGGCAAATCGCCCTTCGAGATTGCCCACGACGGCCAGCGAATCGAAATTTAGCGCTTAACGATTTTCTCCATCAACACATCATACATGCCCAGTTTAGACGGGCCGCTGAAAATTTCAGGCGGTGTCTCGGCCGAGCGCGCATGGGCCTTGTGGAACGACTCGCTGCCAACCCAGGCCTCAAAAGCCTCTTTACTATCCCAAATGGTGTGGCTGATATAATCGCCGCCATCGCCACGAAGAAGATGAAACTCGCGAAAACCATCAACTTCATCGAGATAAGAATCTCTCGTCCGCCATATTTCCTCGAAGTCATCTCCTTTGCCTTCGGCCACCTGGAAACAGTTCATTACGATATACATGCCTTGCTCTCCATATTTTCTGGGTAATTTCACATCAAGGAAGGCCACTTCCATAAAAACGACTCCGGCACTATAGCAATTTAACGGGTAAGAGAGCCAAGTATTTTTCATGGCAGAGAGCAAAATTCCATTCACGCCTTTTGACAATCATTCCCGATATGACTCATCCTGCAATTGTTAATTCCGACAAAATTCACTTAATTAGCGAAAACTTTTCCAGGAGGAATCCCATGAATGATCCAACAAAGAGAAAAGCCTGTGTCATCCACACGGATGAGGTGCCCGACGATGAAATCGACGGAGGGGCCACCCATAAAACCATCATCACCCGGGCCGCAAACGAAACAAACATCACGGTTTTCCGATCGCAAATCACTCCGGGAAAATCCCACGACTGGCATCATCACGAGGTCGATGAAGTAATTTTTTGTGTCGCTGGCGAGGGCCGCTACGAACTTCGAGACGAGGAACTACGCTTCAAGGCGGGCGAGTTCATCTTCATGCCCAAGGGAACCGAGCACAGAAGCTCAACCACAACGGACGGCCCGGTGGAGCTTGTCGCCATTTTTCAGCCCGGCCTGCAATAAATTTCTATTTGCCCGCAATGAGAGAAATCGCGGCGGCCGTTTCCTCGGACACACCCATCTCGTCAACAAGGATAGCCGTGCGCCCGGCCAGGTCCGCACCCGGTGGAGCGGAGAGCCCCAATTTTTCCAGCACACGCTCGGCAAGTTCGGGCGGAATCTCGGGGGCCTGAGCGCTCATTAAAATACCTTTATTTTTTATTTGGAATCAAACGCATCTTCCTTAATTTCTTAACAGGCTTTAGAGAGCGAAGATACGCCACGATGGCATCCAGATCGTCCGGTTTAATGTTTGCATAATAATGATACGCCATCGGCGGATACATTTTCTCGCCGCTCGCGCGGTAGCCAGTCGTGATCGCGACTTTGATCTGACGATCCGACCATTTACCAATTCCCGTTTCCGGGTCGGGTGTGATATTGGCCGAAACAGGAGCGCCCATCGGGCCATTAAGAACAAAACCGCCCGCGCCAAGCTGATTTTTAAAATCGCGGCGGCCCTTCACCATCGGCGTGTGGCACTCGACACAATGGCCAAGCGGCCCGGCGAGATATTCGCCATATTTCACCTTATCCGTACGAGATACCTCGGGAACGCTTTTATTCGGACCCCACGCGGGGGGAAGTGGTATCCGATATTTTCCTCTCGGCACATTGTTCTTCACGGGTTTGACCTGCCGGAGATAGGCGATAATGGCGCGAAGATCTCTGTCAGAAATTTTGGCGTAAAGACCACCTGGCATTGGGGGTCCGATTAAGCTGCCATCCGGGCGCTTTCCCTCCCGAATAGCGGCGAAAAGTTGCTTATCCGTCCAGGCGCCGATTCCCGTCTCTTTATCGGGAGTGATGTTAGCCGCATACACGGTAAATGGCGGCTCATCCCACTTGTGGCCGCCAGACAGCTCTTTACCCGGGACAGGCTTTCCCCAGGGACCATTATTCGTGTGGCAATTTCCGCAAGCGACAACACCGCTCATCAGATACTTTCCACGCTCAAGAAGCGTTTCCGCCGAGGCAACCCCTCTAGTCACGACAACAGAAATACAAATAATTAAACCAAATACAGGCAAAGAAAGTTTTCTCATTCGAAAGGTCCCCTTTCCCTATAGTACGGAACTCAAAGATAGAACAAAAAAACGAGTAGACGCACATAATCTCTAGCGCATTCACCCGAAAAAAGATTCCAATTTAAAAATTTAAAAAAAGACAATAACAGTCAAATAAATTTAAAGACAATCAACATCCATATTAAAACAGTATTAATACAGCATTGTCTTAATACTAAACAGCACTTGACAAGCATGTTCGGTATTTGTTTGTATTAAGGCTGTATTCTATTCGATGTTTATTTGGGGCCATGTCGCCATGAGTAGCGTTGCCACATTGCAGCCCGGCACAGGAGCCGTGCATCGGGCCGAAATCGATTCTATCGCCACAGGCGGGGCAGGCGTGGCTCGTCTTGAGGGACGGGTGGTCTTCATTCCGCGCACCGTACCTGGCGATTCGGTTCGTTTCCGCATTTCCGAGGACAAGGGTCGTTTTCTCCGAGGCGAAATCGAGGAAATTGAATCCCCCGGCGCCTCCAGACGAGAGCCCCCCTGCCCACACTGGGCCTCGTGCGGCGGATGCCCGCTTCAGCAAATGACCCCCGAGGCCCAGGCCGAATCCAAGAAACAGATTTTTCTTGATGCCGTGGCCCGCATCGGAAAGATAGATATCGACATCGAGCCAGAAATAATCGCGGCGAGTGCGCCAGAGTTTGCCTACCGCATGCGAGCGCGCTTTCAGATCAAGCACGGGAGAATTGGTTTTTTTGCGCCAGGCACCAGGAAGCTAATACCCATCGAGGGTTGCCTGCTGGTCGAGGAATCAATTCGAGCCGCCTTCGCGGAGATTCGAGAGTTTCTCAAGCTTGAGCGAGCCGCAAGAGTGCTTGAGGCTGTGGAGATATCATCGCTGGGCGATAAACCCGATAAAGGGGCCGGGCTTTTTCTCTATCCAATCGGTTGGCACGACAATGGCCATGGCACAATTTCAAAAAAGACCCGGCGCGCCTGGGAGGTGTTCAGCGAAAAAAATGGCTGGCCTCTTGCCGCCGCCGGGGGCAGAAAACCTGCCGAGCCACCTTCATGGAAATCTTCTTACGAATTGAAAACATCCACTAATGAAACGGCTATCCTTCAGGTCTCGCCCGAAGCATTTCTTCAACCCAACCGGCGGGTTAACGAATCGATCGTGCGGGCTGTTTTAGAAATGGCGGCGCTGCCCGAGGGCGGGCGAGCGGTAGATCTATTCTGCGGGGCGGGAAACTTCGCGGTACCCCTTGCTGAGAAGGCGGCGCGAATCGTCGGGGTCGAATCCAATCAGTTCGCCGTCAAAGACGCAGAGGTAAATGCAAAACAAGCCGGTCTGAAAAATACTCACTTCATCAAGAGCGAGGCAGGACGAGTCGAGGCAAACACCATCGAGGACGCTCTCGGCGGCAAGCCCGACCTCGTGCTACTCGATCCACCGCGCCCAGGCGCCCTTGAGACGATACCGCTCGCAGTCGCTTTAAAGCCCAACCGAATCGTTTATGTCTCGTGCAACCCGGCGACTTTTGCCCGCGATGCCCGGGAATTATCCGATGCAGGCTACCGCATGGAGGCTGCATTCATCGCCCCCATGTTCCCGAATACCGCTCACGTTGAATCCGTCACTTCGTGGGCGTTTGATAGCAGCACCGCTCCCTGATAACGGGCAGCACAAGGAGGCTTTGCCATGTTTTTAACTCGTAGACAGCGTCAGATTTTTGAGTTTATCCAGGAGTTCATCAAGGACAAGGGGTATGCACCGAGCATCGCCGAGATTGGGGCGCACTTCAAACTCACCTCGCCTGCCACCGTGCACAAACACCTTCAAAACATCGCCTCGAAGGGACTTATCAAAAGAAGTTGGAACCGCAGCCGGGCGATTGAACTCGTGCCGAACGCAGATACCGTGGGCAAGGAAAAGAGCGGCCCCATTGAACTTCCCCTCCGGGGCATGATCGCCGCTGGTGTTCCTCTTGAGGCGGTGCAGGACAACGAAACCATTCCGCTTCCCTGGTCCTCGGACGACAGTAGCCTGTATGTGCTCAAGGTCAAGGGAAAATCGATGATTGAGGATCACATCGACGACGGCGACTACGTCATCATCGAGCAGCGCGATACAGCGAGCAACGGCGAGACCGTCGTCGCTCTGCTCGAGGGCGAGAGTGCCACCTTGAAGAGATTTTACCGCGAAGGCGATCACATTCGCCTCCAGCCGGCGAATTCCTCGATGGAGCCAATCATGGTGCGAGATGGCGAATTCAGGATTCAGGGCGTTGTCGTGGGTGTGCTCAGAAAGTATTAAACACGAAATTCATCACAGGGCCTCGCCATGACAGATGAATGCGCCTCTCCGGTCACCTCGAAGAATCCCGATGAGGCGCAGCGCGTCATCGCCCATGTGGATATGGACGCCTTCTTCGTGGCGGTCGAGCGCCGGGACGACCCCTCCCTTGTGGGCAGGCAGGTCATCGTCGGCGGCACAGGCAACCGTGGCGTTGTAGCGGCTGCCTCCTACGAGGCGCGCCGCCTGGGCGTTCATTCTGCCATGCCGATGACACGAGCGCGGCGTCTGTGCCCAAACGCTGTTTACATTCCCGCCAGCCATACAAAATATTCTGCCGCCTCCGGTCAGGTAATGGCCCTTCTTAGAACTTTCACACCCACGCTCCAAGCCGTATCGGTTGACGAGGCCTACCTCGACCTGACCGGGACCGAGCGTCTGCACGGCCCACCCTTCGTCGCCGCCACAAAAATGAGAAATGCCGTTATGAATGAGCTCGGCTTTTCCGCCTCGGTGGGCGTCGCCTCAAACCGGCTCATGGCCAAGGTCTCCTCGGTACTTTCAAAACCAGCCGGAATACTCCACATCCTGCCAGGGATGGAGGCGGCCATCCTCGCACCGCTTTCTATCGATACCCTGCCCGGCGTAGGGAAAGTCACCGCCGCCCGGCTCCGGGGGATGGGTATGCGCACGATTGGTGACATCGCCCACCTGCCACTCTCGGTCCTGGAGGCAAACTTCAAAAACTGGGGCACGGAGCTTTACCGAAAAGCACGAGGGCAGGGAAGCATTGAGATAGAAATTGAAACCAAACAAAAGAGCGTGGGCAAGGAAACCACCTTTTCAGAGGACCAAGGCGACCCCAATCATCTGGAGGCTACGCTATCCCGCCTCACAGCACAGGCGGCGAGCCGTCTGCGCCGGAAAAATATGACGGCCAAGGGCGTCACCCTCAAAATTCGCTTCGAGGATTTTGACACCAACACCCTCGCCGCACGAATGGAGCCGCCAACGGCCATCGACAGGCCCCTATTCGAGGCGGCCCGGAGGCTTCTCACCCGAGCGCTACAGGAAAAATCTAAGGGAAGAAAAGTACGCCTCATTGGTGTCTACCTCGGAGGATTGGCCTCCGCCAACCAGCAGCCTGAGTTGTTTGTGGAGGAGAGTGAGCGCGACACCCGCCTGACCGAAACTGTGGATCGACTACGCGACCGCTTTGGCGAGGGTTCGCTAGTTTCGGGAAAATCCATGGAAGGAAAAATCTGAGATCGGGCCACGAAACTCAACCCCAAAAAATCTAAAATTACTTTCGCATCATACTGCCAACGTCTGACCACAATTGTGAAATCGAAAACCCTTAAGGCCTTATTCGCGCCGCCACTCTCCACTCAAGCCAAGAGCAACACCACCAATGTTCCGCACACCGTCATGACAGCACCGACAACGAGTCCCCAGGTAATATTCTCGGCCTCTTTGATGAAAAAATGCGCCACAAGCAGGGCGAGCAGCGGCTGAACAGCGGTGATGGACGAGGCGTTCACCGCGAAAGTGTAGTGCATCGCGCTGACAAAAGAGGGCACCGCCACCGTCTGACAAACAGCCGAGGCGGTAATCCATGGCCAGCTGGCTTTTGGCACTTTTAATCCGGCCTCTGATTTAGAACCCAAAAATGCGATCATCCAGGTAAAAAATACCCCAGACCATATAATCATCGCAGCGGCGGCCAGCGGCGGAACATCTGAGGCGATGACCTTCATCGTCACACCCGAGATGCTCCAGATGCATACCGTTACCCCCGCCGCAATCCACCCCAAGGTGCGATCGCGCGAGGTGGTCGGCAGATTGGAATCCTGCGCAGGCTCGGCACGCATGGCGAAATTGATGCCTCCCGCCAGCAGGATCAAACCAAAGACCAATCGAAGCGTTACCGGCTCCCCCACCCAGGCGGCTGCGATGAAGGCGGTGATGATCGGCGTACTCGTCGCCACCGGAAGCGCCCGGCTGGGACCAATTCGGCGTATCGCGAAATAATAAGTCAGTCGAGAGGCGGCAATCATGCACAACCCGAGCGCCACGATGTAGTAAATCGTCTCGCTCCGCTCGGGCCGAAACGCCGAAAGCGGCATGATGGAAAAGGCGACAGGGATCATGAACAACGCGTTTGTGGTGGTTATCGTGGCGGTTGTACGGAGCAGTGGCGCATCACGCATGGCGCTACGAACACAGAATGAAAGTGCGGCCCAGGCAAAGAGCGCGAGCATCGCGAAAAACATTCCTAATAGATGCGTGTTTTCGAGTCCGATGAGACAAATTCCTTTATTGAAACAAAGGATAATCTTTTATCCCTGTTGCACGAGCGTCCACCTATCCTCGACAGGAACGGCACTTTTCATGAACAGGTACATGATGCACCCGGCGCGAAAGAGGGCTTTCACACGCTCAAGCTCATCCTCGGTTCCGGATGAAATAACTGTAATGTCGAGTTCAAGGCCCAATATACCACCTTTTGGACCCGCCGTGTCACCAGGCGCAAGACGCGCCATCGTGATGCCAGCCACTACATGACAGTCATCAAAGGGCATGCCAATTTCTCGCGTGAACATTTCGACATGTGCAACACTGCAACCCGAAAGACTCGAAAGAAGATACTCAGACGGCGTCGGGTGCTCAAACAAACCGCCGCGTCCCACCGGCTCATCAGAGAAAAATGGCGGGCATTCCCTGGCATGAATTTCTGCACGTAAAGAGCCTTTCCAATCCGCCCGCACGGTTCGCGTAATGGTTTCATTCGCCATGTCGTCTCAACCTCCTTGCGTCGTGAATCAAAATCCACGAAAAATATAGGCACAATATCCATAAGAAAAATACGGCGACGGTGCCTCATCGTAATTCTTTAAAAAATTATGGGGCCTGTTGCTGTTCCATGTAGTCTTTGAGGTATTCCCCGGTATGCGATTTTTTCGACCGGGCCACCTCCTCGGGCCTTCCCTCAATGACGATCCGCCCGCCTTTATCTCCCCCTTCGGGGCCCAAATCGATCACCCAATCCGCCGCTAGAATCATGTCCAAATGATGTTCGATGACGAGTACAGTGTTCCCCAAGGCCACAAGCCGATGCAGAACCTCCAGGAGGCGTTCAACATCCTGAAAATGAAGACCAGTCGTCGGCTCGTCCATCAGGTAGAGAACATTCCGAGGCGGCTTGGCAACCAGTTGCCCCGCGATTTTGAGACGCTGCGCCTCGCCCCCCGAAAGGGTGTTCACCGGTTGGCCAATCCGCAAATAGGACAGACCCACATCACGAAGCACCATCAACTTGTTCATGATGGATGGCACATGATCAAAAAACAGAATTCCCTCGTCTACCGTCAGATTCAACACCTCATGAATGTTCAATCCTTTAAAACGCACCTCTAGCGTTTTTGGCTTGAATCGTTTGCCATCGCACTCAGGGCAGCGAATAAAAATATCTGCCATAAAATGCATTTCAATTTTTTGATGTCCGCTACCGCTACAGGCATCACAGCGCCCACCCGGAGAATTGAATGAAAAATGGCCGGGCCCGTAGCCAAAGCTTTTAGCTGTTTTCGTCTCGGCGAATTGACGGCGAACCGGATCGTAGACTTTGACGTATGTAAGCGGATTGCTCCGCGGGCTTTTCCCGATGGGACTCTGATCGAGCAGAACCACGGACGAGAGATTCTCAAACCCGAGAATCTTCTCGAAGCGGCCAATTGGCTCTTGCGATTCGTGAAGGATTCGCGCAAGCGCAGGATAGAGGGTGTCGTGTATCAAAGTGCTTTTCCCGGAGCCAGAAACACCGGTGATGGCGACCAGCTTGCCCAGTGGAATATGGAGATCTATTTTTTTTAGATTATTCTCGCTTGCCCCGAAGAGAGAAACCCTCTGGCCAAATTGATCCACTCGGTCTCTCGGACGACGAGGCAAAACTTTTCGGGCGTTCGTAATAAATTTCGCGGTGACAGATTCTTCACTTTTCGAAAGCTCTTCAATAGGGCCTGAGAATATGACCTCTCCGCCACGCTCCCCGGCCCCGGGCCCTAAATCTACGATGTAGTCCGCCTCGGCGATAACGTCCCGGTCATGCTCAACAACCAACAGGGTGTTGCCACGGTCCACCAGGTCCTTCAAGATTTCTATGAGCTTGGCATTGTCTCTTGGATGCAAGCCAATAGTCGGCTCATCAAGGATATAAAGGGTGCCCGTCAGGTGAGCACCAAGCTGGTTCGCCAGATTTATTCTCTGGTGCTCGCCGCCACTAAGGGTCCGCGTTTCACGATTAAGCGTAAGGTAGTCCAGCCCTACGTGAAGTAAAAACTCCAGCCGCTCATCTACCTGGTTTAGAACATCCTGGGCGCGGGCTCGCTGCTCAGGCTCCATCTCAACTTCTTTTATAAAAGCGCGTAGCTTGCCAATCGGCATGGCGCAGAGATCTGCGATATTCTTTCCCGCCACCCGCACCCACAGGGCATCCGGTCGAATACGCGTTCCATCGCAAGTGGCGCAGTTCTGCAGCATCTGATAACGGCGAATCAGCACGCGCACCCATACTTTGTATTTCTTCTTTCGAAGCCGCTCGAAAAATGGATAAATCCCAAGCAGATGTTTTGAGCCGTTTAGAACCATTTTTTTGTGTTTTGAAGTAAGTGCGCTCCAGGAGCGATGGATGTCGAGACCTTCCTTCTCAGCAGCTTGCTGGAGTTGTCCCCCGAAATAGCGGCGATAGCGGGGCCGGGTCCAAGGCTCCACGGCCCCTTGTGCCAGCGTGAGCTTTGGGTTCGGAATAATGAGGGAAAGATCTAAATCAAGGGTATTCCCAAAACCGCCGCACTCCACACACGCGCCGTGGGGATTGTTGAAACTGAAAGTCGAAGGAAGCGGGGCTTCAAAAATTCTACCGCAACACTCTAGGCGCTGGCTTAACGAGAGCATCGGGCCATCGACCACCTGGACAAAAGCCCGCTCATCGCCCTCCCGAAAAGCCCCTTCAAGCGACTCGCCGAGCCTTGCTTCGGATTTTTTATTAAATGAGAGGCGGTCAACAACGATGTAGATCGGAACAGGAAACTTAAAAGGCGCCTCCTCGGAAGGCGCCAATTTTTTCGATTTACTTGAAGCGGCTTTTTTCCCCTTCGCGGTTTTCTTTCTCCCGGTCGCCGCTTTCGGGGAGAGCGTAGTTTTTTTGCCGCCCATTTCATTAATCTGATCAGCCAGTTTCGGGCTGATTTTAACCACCTCACCGTCAACCATCGCCCGGATATAACCCTGCGCGAGAAGACCAGAGAACCTGTCCGCGAGCTCATCGGCCGGAACCGGAGACAAGGCGAACATGACAAAACCTCTTTCCTTATCATGTTCTTTAAGAATACGGGCAACAGAGCTATCAACGGTGTCGGGATGAACCGGTTTTCCGCAGTCAGGACAATGAATATCCCCTGCCTTGGCAAACACGAGGCGGATGTAGTCGTAGATTTCAGACGCCGTTCCCACTGTGGAGCGAGAATGTTTAACCGGGTTGTACTGCTCGATGGCGATGGCCGGACTGATTCCGTCGATCAAATCAACATCGGGTTTATCCACTCGCTCTAGGAACTGCCTCGCATAAGTAGACAGAGACTCAACATACCGGCGGTGGCCCTCGGCGTAGATGGTATCAAAAGCCAGAGAGGATTTACCCGATCCACTGGGACCAGTCACAACAATAAACTGCTCCCGGGGAAGACGGAGGTTAATATTTTTGAGGTTATGCTCGCGGGCACCCTCGACAACGATGTCTTCCATCATGTGGATTTTCTCTATTCTTACTTAACAAAATTCAAAGGTGGGCTGCCCAACCCTACTAGTATGGGCGGGCAGATTCTCCAATGTCAACGGCTGGGCTATGCTATATTGAAGTTGCCCGAAGAGAGGAAAATGCCAAAATGCGCGGCCGAATTTACATAATTATATGCTCTCTGATCGTTGTCGCCGGGATATCCGGGTGTGGCTCAAGATTTGATCGCGTCGAATCGGCCCGGGCGGGCGGCGGTATTGTCCGGGTCATTAACAAGCCCTCGCACA
The DNA here is from genome assembly GCA_018669005.1 of Nitrospinaceae bacterium. NCBI lineage: Bacteria > Pseudomonadati > Nitrospinota > Nitrospinia > Nitrospinales > Nitrospinaceae > Nitrospinaceae bacterium. Next base: position 199,337 of record JABJAL010000072.1, on the reverse strand, counting down.
TTGTTTTTCACGCCGCCGTACGTGTGATGCACGAAAATGGCCATGAATTATGGGAGGCAAAAGCCAGCGAGGGAAGAATCGTCGCTCTGAGCACTTTTGGCCGGCACGCGGTTTTTCTCACCCCCCTTTCAAGCGAAAGAACGCGCATAGAGATTTCCTCAGACATTTCTGCCTCCCTTGCCGGATTATTGTCCGGAAAAGATGGCAACTTTTTTACCCTGTTGAGAGAACAACTCGTTGTTTATGAAAAAAAAGAGGCCATCCAGGAATCTCGTTTAAGAAAGAGAAAAGTGGACGCCGATCTGCGAAATGTTTATCAGAAAAAGAAAGAAGACGAAGAAAAACCGTCCGAACCAACCCCAACCGCAACCCCGGAGCCCGCAGGGCGATTCAATCGTTTCAAACGGCGTTAGCAGGCCAGACAAGATTTTTTTCGGGCGTTTAGATTCCTTTCAAGCGTGCGCCGTCCACCGGATAGTATCCTCCAGAGACATAACTCGCCTCGGGGGAGGCCAAAAAGCCCACCATCGCACCAAACTCACTCGGCTCGCCCAGCCTTCCCAGCGGAATTCGCTCGGCAGCTTCCTCCAGAGCCTCATCAAGGGAAATATCTTTTTTGTCCGCCGTAATCTGCTGGCGCCCACGTACGCGGTCGGTGAGAATCGTGCCAGGGGCGACAACGTTAACAAGAATTCCGTCCTTGGCGAGATCACGCGCCAGCGATTTTGACAGGCCAGCCACCGCCGGGCGCATCACGTTCGACAACAAAAGATTGTCAATGGGCTCGCGCACCGAAGTGGACAGGATAAAAAGTATCCGCCCGTAGCCGCGGCCTCTCATGTGGGGCAGCACATTATCTACAAGGCGAATCGCGCTCATCACACTCAAGTCAAAAGCGCGATACCAATCATCATCCTCTAAATCATCGAACTCGCCTGGAGGCGGGCCGCCCGCGTTTGATACGAGCACATCGACGCCACCAAAATGAGCCACCGCACCATCGACGAATTTTTTGACATCCTCAAGCTTGCTAAGATCAGCCGCACAGTGCCATGTCTCGACATCCGCCTCTTTCGCAATTTCCGCAGCCGTGGCGGCTACTTCATCTTCATTTCGCGAGCATAGGGCAATGTTCGCCCCGCGTTTGGCAATCGCCATCGCAGAGGCACGGCCCAGCCCTTTACTCCCCGCAGAGACAAGCGCGACTTTCCCTTCCATATTCCGCATCAGATTTCTCCGCTCCTAGGATTCGTTGTTTTCAATAAATTCCACAAAATAGCGCATGACATCCGTTTCCGTGATGAGGCCCAATAGTTCCTTCCCCTCTCCGACAACGGGGAGGCACCCAATTTTCATCTCAAGCATCCGCTTGGCCGCGTGTGTAATCGGCTCTTTCGGATCGGCGAACTTCACATCTTTCGTCATGACATTTTCAACATCGGTCGCCTCAAGGAGATCTTTCCTATCTTCTTCGGAAAATTCGATCACCGTCGAGAGCTTCGCCCGAAGGAGATCGCGCTGACTCAAAAGACCTACGACAGCGCCCCCTTGCGTAACCGGCATATGGCGGATATCGCCACTCGTCATAATCTCATCCACCAAATCAAGCTTCTCATCGAGACTGATGCTGACCACCTTGGTGGTCATGATGTCACTCACTTGTTGATTCAAAATTAATCCTCCTGTGCCAGCCTAATATATATATTCGCCTATCGGGCTATGGCGAGAAGCAGGGCCGGGACAATCCTACCCGACAGATAAAAAGTCTGATCATCGCCTTTTACATATAACTGGGAACTTGAACCGCCGTCGAGATTCATCGACTCAACCACTTCCATTCCACCATCCACCCTTGAACGGGGGAGAAAACTCTGTAACTCGCACCAGGATATACCCCGTCCGATTTCCTTGCTCACCAAAAAAATCAGACGCCCCCGCTTATCAAGGGCCAGAACGGTGCGCCGATCCGCTCGGCGAAATTCACGGTAAGCGTCCAGGCCGGGATCGGGTCGCCCATCTCGAACCAGATAGGGACCTGCCTGAAATGCCTCGCGGACACCACGTGAGTCAAAATCCTCACGAGTGGCCATGCCGACCTTCCCTGAATTTTTCATTACATAAAACACGACGCCTAGATGCAAAGCCCGCTTTCGTCCTCGAAAGAGCAGACGGCTGTTAAATAATTTTTTTTCCGAACGGAAATATCCGAGCGGGCGGCCATTTTCATCGAAATAACCCGCATTTACCACCACCGCAGCTTTTGTGAGCCTGGCGATCTGACGCGCCGTGGCGGTAGGGAATCGGCCATGCGTCTGCCATCTGAGCCGAATATTGAACAATTGGGGATCGATGCGAACTGCCGTCATACCGGCCGATTGATCATCATCGAGAAGAATCCGAATTTTTCTGACTTCCATACCCTTGGAAACAAGTTGCCAGCCGGATTCGCTTTTTGCTATCCGCGCGACACAGCTTTTCTCGGCAGCAAAAGCGTTGCCAACCATCGCGAGGGCAAGGGCCGCGAAAAAAAACAAACCAAATATAGAGCGCCTGACTTTCGAGCGCCTAAACAAGGGGCATTCTCCTGTTGAATCTCTTCTACAAACACCTGGACCGATTAAATGCCGTGAAGCTTCATGTCGCCTAAAATCCCACGGCACAACCGTCGCGCCGCTGATCCGAGCCTGCCATGTACACGCCCTCGGGCAGACGAACAATTCCCTGCCCGCCACCAAAACCCTCGTAACCACCGCCCCGCGCAACATCATGGCCTCTTGATCGCAGCTCATCGAAAACTTCATCCGGCACGCCATACTCGATGGCGACGTCAAGGCCACCAAGAACACGGAACCTGGGCGCCTCGATGGCCTCTTGAATATTCATGCCGAAATCGACCATGTTCGATAGCACCTGGACATGGCCCTGGGGCTGCATGTCGCCACCCATGATGCCATAGCTCATCCACGGCTCGCCGTCTCGCATCACAAAGCCTGGGATAATCGTGTGGAAGGGGCGCTTGCCTGGCGCAATACAATTGCGATGATCCGCTTCAAGAGAAAAACCCACCCCCCGGCTCTGGAGCATAATGCCAGTATCGCCTGCCGTTACACCCGATCCGAAATGATGAAAAAGACTGTTGATAAACGAGCACATGTTGCCATCTTTATCAGCCGTGGTGAGGTAGATCGTGTCGCTTGCACCGAGGGGGACCCCCGCCGCGTGGTCCAGCGCTTTGATCGGGTCAATCTCGCCCTGCCTGCCCCGAGCGTATTCTTTAGAGAGCAATCCATCGAGCGGCACTTCGACATGATCCATGTCGGCAATGTATTTAGCCCTGTCGGCAAATGAGAGTTTCATCGCCTCGATCAAAATATGGTAGTGGTCCGCCGAGCCGTAACTCATCTCTGAGAGCGAATAGCCCTCAAGTATATTCAGGCAAATCAGCGCCGTGAGCCCTTGCCCGCTTGGCGGAATCTCACAAAGCTCATAGCCCCGATACTCGGTTTTTATCGGCTCGACCCAGTTGCACCTTGTGTCTGCAAAATCCTCCATCTCAAACACACCGCCCAGCTCGCGCGAGGCCTCAACTATCGCTTTTGCCACCGGGCCATCGTAAAAAACCTCCCTGCCGCCGTCGCCCAGCAAGCGAAACGTCGCCGCCAAATTCGGATTGCGAAACACCTCGCCCACCCTCGGTGCCCTGCCGCCCGGAAGATAGGTCCGCGCCGAGGCCTCAAAAGACGCAAGCTTCTCCTCCTGCAATCGCCAGGCATTCCCGATTACGGGCGTTACAGGATAGCCCCGCTCGGCATAATGGATCGCCGGGGCCAGCAATTGCGCCATGGATTTACCACCGCTGCCATACCGCTCAAGCGCCGAGCACCAACCATCGAATGCACCTGGTACGGTCGCGGCGAAAATTCCCGTCGGAGGAACCTCGTCAAATCCCTCGCTCCGGTAGCGCTCCAGCGTAGCGGCACGGGGCGCTCGGCCACTGCCGTTCAGACCAACAAGCCGCTTTTCGCTGTTATCCCAGTAAATCATGAACATATCGCCGCCGATTCCGGTGGATTGCGGCTCGACCACATTGAGCGCCGCCGCAGACGCTATGGCGGCGTCCACCGCATTTCCGCCCTCGCGGAGCACCTGCAACCCGGCCATGGCGGCAAGAGGCTGGCTCGTGGCCACCATTCCCTCTTGTGCGAAAACCGGGGAGCGCCCGCCCGACAAAGCGGTTTTCGTCGTCGCCTCCGGCATTATCTTTTGGTCCGAATTCGAGGAATTGCTCATTAATTTAAGAGCTCCAAAATTAATTTAAAAAGGATGCGAGCCACTGTTCCCACTTACAAATACAGATTCATGGCATTTCTCGCCTTCAGGAAGCACAACGTAGGCACCTGGCCCGACAATGCACCGCTCAAGAGATATCCCTTTCCCAATCTTCCCGCCGGGAAAAACAACCGTATGAGATACGGTAGCATCTTCTTCGAGAGTAGCACCGCTCCCCAAAACCGCGAAAGGCCCTGCAGTCGCGCCTCGTTCAAGACGAACTCCCTTTCCAATCAAAACAGGCGGGTGGATCATCCCCCCTCCCCATTCCAGAGGGGCTCCCTCAATTAGGGTGTTATCGCCCTCGGGCCATTCAAGCGCGGGCATGAACCGACCGGCCAGCAAATCGAAAACAGCCTCAAGATATCTAGCCGGCGTTCCAACATCCGCCCAATAGGCCGTCGTCAAACAACCGCCGATGAGAGCGCCGCTTTCCATTAGCGGAGGATAAACCTCCTCTGATATTCCGCACGAGCGCCCCGCCGGTATGTTGTCGAGAAATTCAGGAGACAGAACACTCTGCCCGGTAAACATCGCCTCGGTCAGATTCCCGGCGGCCTCGCCGGGTGCACTTGCGCCGAGAAACTTGCGGAGCCTCCCGGCGGCATCCACCGCCAACGCTCCGAATTTCTCCACTTCTTTAGTCTCTCTGAGTATCAACGTCGCCAGAAATCGACCAGATTGATGGTGCCGCATTGCGGCCTCAAGATCAGCATTACTCACGATATCGGCGTTTAAGACGAAAAACGGCCCGCCGCCCTCGCGCAAAAATTCCTCGGCCTTTTTAAGGCCCCCCGCCGTACCCAGAATTTCGACTTCATGAGAATAATGCAGGGCAATACCTTGAAACGAATCGCCCAGGTGCTCTCGTATCGCATCTGCCCGGTGATGAATATTCACCACTGCCTCGCTCACCCCCACACCGGCTAGCCGACTCAAGGCAAACTTCACCATGGAAACGCCGCCAAGCGGCAAAAGCGCCTTGGGAATCTCCTCGCCAAGTGGACCCATCCGGATACCCAGGCCCGCCGCCAACACGAACGCGCGCATGTTCAACTCAGAAAATTCCTAATTCGCATAGAAGGAAATTGCGGGAAGAGGCACAAAAATCACCTGAACAAAAAAGGCTGGCAATATGCTTTTTATCATCAAGCCTTAGTATCGCTAGATTTATATTCGATTCGCTCAGGACAGATCGCAAAAAATCAGTCGGATTTGTCGCCGTTGCGGCGACGAAAGAAAGATTCGATCTCATCGGCGAGTTCTTCTCCAGAAGGCAAATCCTCGCCTGAAATATCTTCTTCTTGGAACTCTTCCTCATCCTCCTCATCCTCGCCCATACCGCCGGCTGTCCCCATCTGGGAGAGAAAGCGCGAAATGCCTGGTTCTTTTTTAATCGCTTCCTCCACCTCCGAATCGAATCGCACCGCCGAATCTTCCAGTTCGGTAAGGTCCATCTTTATCTCGCTGACAGCACCGAGACGATCTAGCAGGGAAAGAGCTCCCTTCGGGTTGGGGAGCGATGCAATGTTCTGGGGAATATTTACCCAAAGGCTCACAGCCGGGACATGCTCATTTTGCATCTGGGTATGAATCACACCGACGATGCCTGTGGGACCTTCATATTTAGTCACAGGAAGCTCCGCCAGCTCTGACAATCTGGATTCGGTCGCAAGACACACTAACTCCAACGGATCTTCGTGAGAATTTCCCGCCAGAAGACCACCCATTGTCACCACCAATTCAACGCCGCATCGTTTTGCCAACTCTGCGACATCTCGGCCAAAGGATTTCCATTTCAGTTGAGGCTCAACGCCAGTGCAGACAACCAAATCTCTCGATAGATCCGGATGCTGACAATAATAAAATTCATTTTCGGGCCACGTAATCTGCCGATCGCCATCGATGTCGAGACGCACCTGTGGTCGCTGCTCTGAGAACTGAAAAAAATCATCGGACTCAAACCATGCGAATCGTTTGCCCTCGTATCGGCTTACGAGAAACTTGGCGGCGATGGTGGCCGATTGCGCCGCATCGTTCCAACCCTCAAAGGCAAGAACAAAAAGCGGATTCCGAAGTTCCGGAAATTCATCGATATGAATATTTTCCATTGCGGAAATCACTCCGAATAAGGCGACAAAAAAAAACTTCCCCCCTGCTTTGAGCAATCTTACCTCCGGCCCTCGGCCCACCTCAAGGCGCAACAGGACTAAAAGTCTCCAAGTGTTCATTCGCTACTAAAACCAAGGGATTAAGGAGAAGCGGTAGAATTCAAAATCTGCCTCTACGTCCGCCTGAATGTGCTTTGTGTTTATAATAAATAATACTGCTGCCTCTTTTTATAGTTCTCCTGGTACGCCGCCTCCCCTCGATGCCGACGCCATAAGCGATTTTCCGCTAAATTTTCGGGCTGAGGAAATATCATAAGCCCGCCTCCACCCGAGAATCGATATAGGATATGCTAAATTAATGTTATTCAGTCGCCTATTGGCGCCTTCAATCCATCTATTTCGAGCGGAGAAAATTTTGATAACTTTGACCCGGGCCTTATCAATACTGCTTGCCGCTGCCATGTCCGCAGCCATCCTCATCACCCCCGCCGGGGCAGCCGAGCTGAAAAAAACAGCGCCCGATCTCGACAAGGAGCGGATCGAAAAATTGATCGAGAGCTACATTCTCCGCCACCCTGAAGTCATCCTTAAATCTGTTAAGGATCACCAGGCTCGCCAGAAAGCAGCACAGGCCGCGCAGGCGAAAAAGAACCTTAAGATTTTCAGCAAACAACTCACCCGAAACCCCGGCTCCCCTGTCGGGGGAAACCCCAAGGGTGATGTTACCGTTGTCGAATTCTTCGATTACCATTGCTCCTACTGCCGCAAGTCGTTCCCGGCGCTGATGGAGATAGAAAAAACCGATCCGAAGGTGCGGATCGTATTCAAAGAATTTCCCATCCTTGGGCCGGGCTCGGTTTTTGCGGCACGCGTAGCACTGGCCGCAAAGGCGCAAGGAAAATACCTCGAAATTCACAAGGCTATGATGAGCGGCAAGGCCAAAACAGACGAGGCAGGCCTCATGTCACTCGCCAAATCTCTGGGAATGGACCTAATAAAACTCCGGCAGGATATGAATTCTCCCGACATCAGGAAAGAACTTATTAACAACCAGGAGCTGGGCCAGGTGCTGGGCATCACCGGAACGCCCGCCTTTATTATCGGAGACGAGCTCATCACTGGTGGAATGAACACACAGGGGCTGCGCGAGCTAATCCAAAGGGCCCGCAAGGGCCACCCGGGGCTCCGGCTCCAAGGCGGCTAGGGCCGCCCCTTGGCACAGAAAAATCATGGGGCGGAGAGTTCCACAAAACAAGCGTACATTGCGCGTGGGTTGAAATTTTTCTGATCGGCTAACCAAAGAAATAAACTTCCCTATTCGGTGATTCCATCGAGCGCGAGCGATGCGCCGTTGAGCTCGACTTCGCTTTTGAGCGGGACTGCGGTCTCGATCATCTGCTCGGCATAGCACCCCTGTTTCGCGTTCCGAATGAGTAAGGCAATTTTCTCAGGCGGCGCATCACTCTCGACCCGAAACAAAGTGCGCGACTCTGTGCACCCGGATTCCACAGTTCCCTTAAGAACCGAGCCCTTCATAAAATAATCCATCTCCACACGACAACTGGCCGACTTGATTTCGATTTTCATCATATGCGCGAACCGCGCAAGCTGGGTGAGCAGTCAGAACCCCACGCCCATGCAAATATAGGTCAGCGGCTGGGGATAGCGATCTTTGCCGCCGATGCGGGGCGGCTCATCGCAAAAGACCTCGAATTTATCCTTGCGACCCACTTTAATCTGGCCATCTCCCGACCATTCGGTCTCTGCCCACTGGCGGGTGAGTGTGCCTCCGGGGCGAAGCTCGGGCTTATCGATGGGCCGCTCGCCGGGCGCGAATTTTTGATCGGTCGTCAAGATAGGTTCATCCGTCATAATGCCTCCCTGGGAAACACACCATTTACGTTGAATGGAATTGATTGGTTCATGCTCTCAAAATACCTGTTCGATAGCTAGCCGCTACACCGAATTTCCGTCGAATCTCCTTATACTGCAAGGGATTGAGGCCCCCGGGGCCTGGCTCTTGTACCATATCCCCATTTGAGCCATTATCCCCCCCGCTCAAGCTTCCAAGAGCTTGGAGCGAGCCTTTTTTTCACGCTAAAACCAGGAGCAGGACATGGCCACCGCCATTCGCAATGACATTCGCAACTTCGCCATTATCGCCCACGTCGACCATGGCAAAACGACACTCGTAGACTCGCTGCTCTGGCAGAGCGGTATCTTCCGCGAAGGTCAGGCCGTGGCCGAGCGGGTAATGGATTCGATGGACCTTGAGCGTGAAAAAGGCATCACCATCATGGCGAAAAACTGTGCGGTCAAATATCAGGACACGCTTTTCAACATCGTGGACACCCCGGGCCATGCCGATTTTGGCGGCGAGGTAGAACGTGTGCTCTCGATGGTGGACGGTGCGATGCTCCTGGTGGACGCCTCCGAGGGCCCGCTCCCACAGACGCGTTTCGTCGTCGCCAAGGCGCTCGAGCGCAACCTGCCCTTCGTCGTTGTCATCAACAAAATAGATCGCTCCGATGCGCGCGCCGAGGAAGTACTTAGCGAGGTTTACGACCTGTTCATCGATCTTGACGCAGACGAGGATCAGTTAGATTTTCCCGTCCTCTACGCCATCGCCAAAGACGGGCGCGCGGGCCTCTCGCCCGAAAAAATTGAAGACAACCTTGAGCCCATCTTCGCGGCGCTGCTCAAGACCATCCCGCCCCCGAGCTTTGAGGTAGACGCGCCGCTTCAGTTTCTCGTCGCCCAATTAGAGTACGACAACTATGTCGGCCGCCTCGCCATCGGTCGCGTTTGGAACGGCAAGATCAGCCCCCGGGACAAATGCACTGTCATGAGCCGAACCACCGAAAACTCCACGGGTGAAGTTACCGTCCTCTACGGCTACGAGGGCCTTCAGCGAAAAGAAATCACCGAGGCCAGCGCAGGAGATATCATCGCGATTGCGGGCTTTGATCCGATCAGCATCGGCGACACCATCGCCGACCTGGAAAATCCTGTGACGCTTCCCCCCATCGTGCTCGATGAGCCGACAATCGCCATGATCTTTCGCATCAACGACTCGCCCTTCTCCGGGCGGAGCGGCAATTTGCTCACCTCGCGCCAGATCAGAGATCGCATCTTCCGCGAATCGCTCAACAACCCGGCCATTATCGCCGAGGAGACCGAAGCCACCGACGCCTTTCGCCTCTCGGGCCGTGGCTCGCTTCAACTCGCCATTTTAATTGAACAGCTTCGCCGCGAGAGATTCGAAATCACAGTCGGGCCCCCGGAGGTCATCATCCGCAAAGAGGGGGGCAAAACCCTTGAGCCTCTGGAGAACGTCGTCATTGATGTGCCCGAGGAATATATCGGCGCAATCACACAAAAACTCGGCGGCCGCCGGGGCAAGATGACCCAGATGGTCAACCACGGCACGGGCCGCGCTCGCCTTGAATTCAGCATCCCGAGCCGAGGCCTGTTCGGCTACCGCAATGAATTTATGACGGACACGCGGGGCACCGGCATCTTCACCACCATCTTTGGCGGCTGGGCCCCCTGGGCAGGAGATATTCCCGGACGAATCACCGGCGCACTTGTCGCGGACCGGACGGGTAAAGTCACCGGCTACGCCATCGAGCACTTACAAGGCAGGGGTGTTCTTTTCGTCGGGCCAACGGATGAGGTTTACGAGGGAATGATCATCGGCGAGAACAGCCGCGAGCAGAACATGGACATCAACATCACAAAAGAGAAAAAGCTCACCAACATGCGCGCCTCGGGCTCGGACAACAGCGACCAGCTCGTTCCGCCGCGCCTGTTCAATCTAGAGCAAGCCATCGATTTCTTAAAAGAGGGCGAATGCCTCGAAGTCACCCCTGACGCCTTCCGCTTCCGCAAGTCCGATCTAAAAACCAGGAAACGCGCCTAACCCCGCGGCTCCAGCCCAAACGCCTCGGCCAGAAGCGCGTAGGTCTTCATCCGGAAATCAAAATCGTAGCATTGGTTGACGACGACAAATTCATCCACCCCGGTTTGCTCTCCCAACTCAAGCAGCTTGGCTTTAACCTCATCAGGGGTTCCGGCAATGGTCCGGGCCAGGGTGTCGTCCACGAAATGCCGCTCCATCTCGGTGTAGGGATAGGCAAGCGCTTCCTCGGGAGAGGGGATACCGCCACCCTCACCTTTTCTGATGCGCAAAAAAAACAGGCCCCGGCTCGCCGCGTGGCGCCGCGCCTCCTCGCCGTCCTCCGAGCAAAAAACGAACACCCCAAGATTAGCCTGGGGCTCCGGACACCTATCCGAGGGCTCGAAACGCTCGCGGTAGATGTCCAGCACCGGCCCGGCCGCCTTGGCGTTGATGAAGTGGGCGAACGAGAAGGGGCAGCCAAAATAGGCGGCGAGAATCGCGCTCTGGTCGCTTGAGCCGAGCAGCCAGGTTACCGGCGTGGTTGGCCCGTCGGGCATGGCTTTGAGTTTTTCAAAAGGATGCCCCGGCGCGAGCCCCCCATCCAGATAGCCGAGCAAATCCGAGACTTTTTGAGGAAAATCCTCCACTGAAAGTGGATTTCCGCCATTCGCGAGCGCCGAGGAGGTGAGTTGATCAGACCCCGGTGCACGGCCGATGCCGATGTCTATGCGCCCGGGGAAGAAAGTCTCGAGAACACGAAAGTTTTCTGCCACCTTGAGTGCACTGTAATGGCTCAACATAACGCCGCCCGCGCCAACACGAATATTTTTTGTGTTCGCCGCAATCTGGCCGATCATAATTTCGGGAGATGGCCCGGCAAGACCACTGTGGCTGTGGTGCTCGGCCACCCAGTAGCGATGATAGCCAAGCCGGTCAGCTGCCTGGGCGAGACGCACCGACTCGCGAATCGCTTCGGCAGCCGTGCTTCCGTCCCGAATAGGAGATTGATCCAGTACGCTAAGACGAGGCATGAGAAAATTCCATTGAAAAGCCAGCGGCCATATTTCGTTTTAGCCGCCGGTGGCAAATTTAAGGTTTAGCGCTTTGTTTCTTCCCGGCGTAATACTTCCCCGCCGGCGCAATTGAAATAAAATCCTTCACTTCATTGACGCCGTTTACTTCCCGGATGAGACGCAACACCCGGCGGCGCTCTATAGCGCTCCGAGAATATCCTATTATATAAATACGATTGCGCACCGACCGCAAATGATAATTAACGGACTTAACGTCATCGTCTGAAAAAAGTCTTACCTTTACATCCATCTCAACAAGATAATCCTTCAACTGCTGGGACGGCGGAAGCACTGTTTCCAGGTTTCCCTTTTCTTTATTGGGAACGATGAGGATCTCGTTGTAAATCCTCCTCGCCTGCCCATCCTCTTTGATTACCCGAACAAGCCTCTCCCAGAGCACAGGATCGTCCATCAATCCGGTCAGCATGACGCGCCCCCGCCAGACATCTACATTGAGGTCAAACAAGAGATCGGGATTAATCTTTTCGATTTTTCTCGTAAACCGCGAGAAAATACCGGCATCATAGATCTGCTCTTCTCCGGTCCGGTCCTGCAATCCCCGGCTGAATACTTCCTTGACGACAAATGCACAGCCCCCCGGAGCGAGGGCCAGCATTCCCGCAAGCACCAGCACACCTGCACGCCTGACAAGCTGACCTTGAGACATTTAGGCCTTCCAGGGGCGGATCAGATTGCACAAGTCCATTGTCCTCTATTTACGCACTGGGAGACAACAAGCGCCCGGCGGATTTGCATCGGCAGGATTCGAAGCGTTAGCATCCTCTTTTAGCCCTGAATGATTCTCTTCCCAAGAAAGGATTTTTCGTGAATTTTTCCGAAGAAGAAATATCACGCCAATGCGAAGCGTTGCTTGGAAACCAGATGGACCCAGCGAAAACATCCGGATTCGCCGCCATGTTAAAAACGCTCGACCAGGCTAACCGCCGCGTTGTAGACGCGCTAGAAGACGCTTCCGAGCCGATGGGCCATAACGCCTTACTCAAGGGGATTCGCCATGGGGGATGACATCACACGCCTCGGGGCGGCTCAGATTGCCGAGCAAATTCGGTCAAAAAAAATATCGGCCACCGAGGCGGCACAAGCCTTTCTCGCGCGCGCCGAAAAAATCGGCCCGGCTCTCAACACCTGGATCACCCTCGACCGCGAGGGCGCGCTTCTAGGGGCGGGCAAGATCGATGAGGCCATCGCTGCCGGAGACAACCTCGGCCCACTGGGGGGCGTTCCGGTCGGCCTAAAGGATCTCATCGATGTCGACGGGCTCAAAACAACCGCAGGAAGCCTGATATACAAAGACAATGTTGCTGTTAGGGACGCACCTATTACCCGAATGATTAGAGACTCTGGCGCAGTTATTCTCGGAAAACTCAATCTGCACGAATTTGCCTTTGGACCCTCTGGCCACAACCCCCACTACGGCGACCAGAAAAATCCCTGGGACCCAGAGCGAGTCACCGGCGGCTCAAGCGGAGGCTCTGGGAACGCCGTACTGACCGCTCAGGCGGCGATCACCATCGGCTCGGACACCGGGGGCTCCATCCGGATACCGACCTCGCTCTGCGGCGCTATCGGGCACAAACCCACATTCGGACTGGTGACGAAGGCGGCGTGTTTCCCGCTTTCATGGTCGCTCGACAGTTTTGGCCCGCTGGCGACATCCGCCGAGGATTGCGCCTTGATGATGGCCGCCATTGCGGGGCCCGACCCGGAGGACCCGAGTTCCCTCCAGGTGGAGGCGCCCGATTTCATGGGTGCGCTGGGCACCTCGCTCAAGGGTGTTCGCATCGGACACGCCCGGAATTACTATGTCGATCAATCCGAGCCCGAAACTGTTGCGGGCGTGGAAGCGGCGGCACGCGCTTTTGAGGAGGCGGGCGCGAGTGTTGTCGAGGTGGAAATTCCCGATCTCGAAAATGCGTACCCCATGGCCACGAACTTCATGATGTCCGAGGCGGCCGCCATACACGAAAAAAATGTGCGCGAGCGAGCAGGCGACTACGACCCGAAGGTTCTTGAGCGCCTGCAAATTGGTTTTTTCATTCCCGCGACTACTTATATTCAGGCGCAGCGCTACCGCTCGCAATGGACAGCACGGGTTTTGAAAGAGGTCTTTGGGAAGGTCGATTTTGTTCTGGCCGCCTCGACACCCATGCCCGCGCCGCTTCGCTCGGCCAGCACAGTCACCATCGGCGGAAAAGATTACGACGCGCGGGCCCACCTGATCTCGCTAACGCGGCACATTAATTTTCTGGGCTTTCCTTCCACCGGATTTCCAACAGGCTTCAGCCAGGGGGGGCTGCCCCTCGGGGCCCAGCTCATCGGCCCCCCGCTCCATGACCACAAAACCATCGGGGCAATTCACCAGCTCGAAAAAACCGGGGGCACCAGCTTCAAGTACGCACCATTTGAGGGATAGGGGCATAAAACAAGAGCAAGCAAAAAACCCCGAGGCTTCGGCCCCGGGGTTTTAATGTGTAAATCACAAATCAGAAAACTACTCGACTTCAAACACCCTTTTACTCGGGTCTTGCGCCACCGGGGCCCATCGGGAATTTTGCGCACAACGATTTAACGTCGTCCCTGATCGAGGCGATGCGCCCCTCGTTATCGGGATCGCCCAGGACATCGGCAATCCAGCCACCGAGTGTCGCCATTTCGGCTTCTTTCATTTTTCGGGAAGTTAGCGCCGGGGTGCCCAGGCGGACACCGCTGGTGAGGGTGGGCTTGCGCGTGTCGAAGGGAATGGCATTTTTGTTGACCGTGATGCCGGCCTCCCCAAGAACGCGCTCAGCTTTTTTGCCGCTGAAGCCAGCCTCGCGCAGATCGAGCAAAATAAGGTGGTTGTCGGTGCCGCCCGATACCATCTGGATATTTCTGGCATGCAGCGCCTCGGCAAGGGCCTTGGCGTTTTTCACGATCTGGGCGCCGTATTCCTTGAAACCATCCGTGGCCGCCTCTTTGAACGCCACCGCCTTGGCAGCAATGATGTGCATGAGTGGGCCGCCCTGCATGCCGGGGAAAACGGCTTTGCTCATCGCCGGGGCATGTTCCTCACCCGAGAGAATCATGCCGCCCCGGGGGCCGCGGAGGGTCTTGTGGGTGGTCGTGGTGACGATGTGTGCGTGTCCCGCCGGGGTGGGGTGCTGGCCGGTGACGATGAGCCCGGCGATGTGGGCGATATCGGCCATGACCACGGCGCCGATTTCATCTGCAATCTGGCGAAAGCGCTGGTAATCGATGGTGCGCGGATAGGCGCTCGCGCCGACAACAATTATTTTGGGCCGGTGCTCTTTGGCCTGCTTTTCCACCTCGTCAAAATCGATGACATGGTTCTCAGGGTCCACCCCGTAGGCAAAAACATTGAACCAGCGGCCAGAGAAAGTTACCGGGTGGCCGTGGGTAAGGTGCCCGCCATGAGAAAGATTCATGCCGAGAATGGTGTCACCCGGCTCAAGCAGGCCGAAATAGACGGCGGCGTTGGCCTGGGCCCCGCTGTGGGGCTGCACCGAGGCGTGGTCCATTCCGAAAAGGGCCTTGGCGCGCTCGATGGCCAGTGTCTCGGCGACGTCCACGAATTGGCAGCCGCCGTAGTAGCGCTTGCCGGGAAGGCCCTCTGCGTATTTGTTGGTCATCACCCCGCCAGCCGCCTCCATAACCGCCGCGCTGACGTAGTTTTCGGACGCGATAAGCTCTAGCTCGTCCCCCTGCCGGACGGTTTCTTTTTCAATTGCACCAAAAATTTCGGGGTCCATCTGTTCAAGAGCAGAAGCCATGAAAAACACCTCCGGCAAGGTATGAGGGCGACCAGTATCTAGAGACCAAATAAGATGAGGCGGGAAGTGAATCCCTGGAATTGGCGACGCTAACAAAGTGCCCTCCCGGCGTCAATTCTCCCCGGGATAAGGTGGCGCAGACACAGTTAATGGACGGTAGAAGGGTATTTTCAGGCCCTGACTTATAACCTGGTCAATGCCGCAGAAGCATTCAAATAATAAAAATTTGCTTGAATTTTTAATGCAAGGCTGGAATAGTGCCACCAATCTGAAAAGATCTCATTAACGCCTAGTCTTATCCGGGGAATTCACGCGAAAATTCCTCTCGGAAGGAGCTAGCCGCCATGAAAAGAACTATTCTGACGATTTTTGCCGTGTTGATGTCTGTCTCGCTATTTCTCGCGGCGGGGGCCCAGGCAGCAAAAGAAAACTTCGATCGATCAAAGCCGCACATTATTGTCGGAGGGCTCAACATCTCCACCGGCCAGGTGGTGAATCAGATAGCTGTGGCGGCGAATCTCTCCAAGGCGGACGCCAAGCGCGCACTCGAGGCCTTCATCAGCAACGTCTCAAAGATGCTCATCGCCGATGGCCGCGTTGTCATCGGGGGCTTTGGCACCTTCTTTGTCTTTAACGACAAAAAAACGCGGGAGGTCCGCTTCAAGTCGGATTCAGAAATAATGGGCGACATCGAGGACTTCTGGCGGGAGACAAACGAGGTCGTCGCGTTCGACATTGACTCCGACGATGACGGGCTAGATCTGACGAGCTCGGACCCAAGAGTCGTTGAGCGAAACTTCAAGGTGATCCGTTCCATGTTGAATGGTCGCGTCAAAGAGTACCTGGGCCACGTAACCCTTCTCTACTCTTGGTTCGACAACGGGGCAGCCGGTGCACATGCCAAGCGCATGAACAAGGCGGAGCTGATCGAGGGGATCGCCTCGAATGCCAATCTTTCCAAGGCGGACGCCAAGCGCGCGCTCGACGGCTTCGTCAACGCCACCTCGGGTGCTCTCAAGAAGGGTGACCGCATCTCGCTCGTAGGCTTTGGCTCCTTCAGCATCTCCAAGCGCGCCGCGCGCACCGGACGCAATCCACAAACGGGCAAGGAGATTCAGATTGCCGCTAAAAATGTCGTGAGGTTCAAGGCCGGGTCCGAGCTTTCCGGCAAGGTGAACTAGACGACCGAGCCGCGATAAAACCGGATAACGCAGGGGAAGCTGTAAAATGAAGGCCTCGAATTCGATTAGACGATCCGCTTCGAAAACCCTGAGCGGATGGTATGTGGTTTGGGTCATCTTTTTATGCCTCGCATGGCTTGGGGGCTCCGGGCAAGTCTTAGCGCAGGAAAAGGACGCTACACCAGCGAAGTCTGGCAAAAAGGGTTTGATCCTAACGAAAGCAGAGCAAAATTGGCTGGCCGGGCATCCGGTGGTGCGGATAGGCGTCGATGCCAGTTACGCGCCTTATAGTTTCCGCGACGACAGCGGCCGCTATCATGGCGTTGTCATGGAATTCATCAAAGCCCTCGAGCAGCGGCTTGGAATCCGCATGGAGGTCGTGCCCAGGTTAACCTGGCCCGAAATACTCCAGGGCGCACGTGAGCGAACGCTGGATATGATCGCCACGGCGGTGAAACGCCCAAAGCGGGAAGCCTATCTAAATTTTACTAAGATTTATCTACCCACCCCTCTCGCCATCATGACCCGCAAGGAAGATTCCCGGATATTGAAGCCAGGGGACTTGGCCGGTAAAACCGTTGCCTTGGTGGAGGGCTACTCATCCTCCAAGCGGGTGATCGAGGAACAACCGGGCGCGCGAATTCTCTCCGTGAAGACGGCCCTTGATGGGCTGAGGGCGGTCAGCACCCGTCAAGCAGACGCATATGTCGGCATCATTGGAATCAACACCTACCTCAGCCAGAAAAATGGAATCCTGAACCTCAAGGTAGCGGCCTTCTATGACTCCGGGACCACCGGCCAGCGGATTGCGGTGCGAAAAGATTGGCCCGAGTTCAAAGGAATTCTCGACAAAGCGCTCGCCAGCATCCCCGAGAACGAGCGTTTGGAACTCATGGGCAAGTGGATATCGCTAACCTCGCTCCCTTCTCAAAAGCGCGTCCAGCTCACCACAGAAGAGCAGGCATGGCTGAGAGACCATAAGACCATACGTGTGGGCATGGACTCCGCCTTCGCACCCGTCGAATTTAAAGACGAGGACGGCAACTCACGGGGGCTCGCGCGCGATTTCCTGGATATTTTATCGAAGCGCCTTGGCGTCGAGTTTCAACCTGCAGGGGGAAAGATTTGGGCCCAGATCGTCGAAAAGGTAAAAAATCGTGAGATTGATATGTTTTCCGCCGTGGTCCGCACCCCGTCACGGGAGAAATACGTCAACTTCACAAAACCATACATGAAGCTGCCAATAATGATATTTGCACGAAACGAACATCCCTACATAGCTGGCTTGGATGAACTGGCAGGAAAGACCATCGCGGTTGTAAAGGGGTTTGCCATCGTAGAGTTTCTCAAACGGGATCACCCTGGCTTTAAACTAATCGAAATCGCGACCGTGGAGGAGGCGCTGCGTGCCTTGGCCACGGGCAAGGTAGACACATATATTGATTTTCTTTTCACCACCTCGTACAAAATTCAAAAACTAGGTTATGCCAACATCAAAGTGGCTGGCGAGACACATTACAACTTTCAGTTGTCCATGGCTCCGAGAAGCGACTGGCCCATTTTGGTGACAATTCTCGACAAGGGGCTGAAATCCATAAGCGAGGAAGAGCGCAATGCCGTATTCCGAAAATGGCGATCATTTTCCTACAACCTCGGCTTTGACTACTCGCTGATCTGGAAAATATTTATTCCGTTAGCCTTTCTTCTCGTGCTGGTCGTCTTCTGGAACCGGCGTTTGCGGCGAGATCTCGACGGGCGGCTCCACGCCGAGCGGGATCTGCGGGAGCGCACCGCACATCTCGAATTTTCCGGCGAAATTTCAAAAGCCATCACCCAAAACATAGAGCCCGACAAACTATTTCGCGCCATCGCCGACCGGATCAAAGAAGAGATTCCCTGCGACCGGTTCATCATTTCGAGAGTGGACGCCGAATCGGGCGCCTCGAAATATTTCTACGAAGACTCAAAAGAAGCTTTCGGCCCTCCCTCCCCGGAAGAGCGGAAGCTCGCCAACTTCGCGGCAGAGATGTTCGAAAAAAAAGCCCCAGTCAGTATCCCGGACCTTCTGGAAACCCAGTGGCGCATTCACCGCATCGCCAGAGCCGGTTACCGCAGCCTCCTCCTCGTCCCCGTTTATCTTGAAGACACCTACATCGCCCACTTCAATTTAGGCAGCAAATTACCGGAGGCCTTTTCGGGCGAGAAGGTGAATCTGCTCAATGCCATTGCCGGACACCTCGGCCCTGCCATTCAAAACAGCGAGTTATACAAAGAGTCTGAGTCTCGAAGGGAAAACCTGGAGGTCGTCGGAAAAATCGCACAGGCCATTAGCGCCTCTTTGGAACCGGAAAAAGTGTTCCGGAGAATTGCCGATGAAGTGGGGAAGTTGATACCCAGCGATCGGTTCTCCATCTCCAGCATTGACGAATCTCTTGTACGGCACAGTTGGTATGAAGTCGATAATTTGAATTTACGGGAATACTCGGCCTCCCAAAATACCCATGTAGCAGAACAAATTCGCGGTGAAGTTTATTTAAAACAAAAATCGATCCTAAATGAAAATACCGAAAATATCCCGGCGCGGTTGATTGAGGCGGGAATTAAAAGCCGCCTGATTTCTCCTGTCATCCAGGACGGAAAAGTGATTGCGCATATCTCGCTTTCCAGGAGACATGAAAATTTCTTTTCCGTGGAGGATCAAGAATTACTTCTGGAAATCGCCCCCCATTTGGGACCGGCGATAACCAATGCACGGCTTTTTGAAGAGGCGCAGAAGAACAGAGATTTTTTTCAAAGCGTCATGGACGACAACGCCGACGCCATGATCGTGACGGATTCAAATCAGAAAATCATTCAGTGGAACGATGCCGCCGAGGCGATGTACGGATATACGAAGCAAGAAATCCTGGGCCAAACCTTTACAGTCATGTTGACCGAAGAGGCGGAAAATGACCGTCGGTTTGGAATGGAGATGCGTAACACTGGCCGCCCCGTTCATTTTGACTCATTTCGCCGCCGGAAAAACGGCTCGAAATTTCCTGTGAATCTCGCATTATCTCCTATCAAAGACAGGAACGGCGAAATTGTGGCGACTTGCAGCATTCACAAAGATCTCACCGAGAGCAGGCGGGCCGAGGCGGAACTGCGCAAGGCCCAGAAGGCCGCGATGGAATCGGCGCGCCTGAAGAGCGAGTTTCTCGCCAACATGAGCCATGAGATCCGAACGCCGATGAACGGCGTTTTGGGAATGACGGGACTCCTTCTCGACACCGACCTCACCGAACAGCAGCGCCGCTACGGAAATACCATTCTCTATTCCAGTGAAAGCCTGCTCACGCTTCTCAATGATATTCTCGACTTCTCGAAGATTGAGGCGGGCCAGCTGATGATAGAGCCCGTGAATTTCGATCTCCTCCAAACCGTTGAAAGTGTGATGGACGTCTTCTCCTCCCGGGCGTATGAGAAAAATATCGAGTTGATTACGCGGTTCCCGCCCGGCATCCCCCACCGTTTTGTCGGCGACCAGGGGCGTGTCCGCCAGATACTCAACAATTTGATCGGAAATGCCGTCAAGTTCACCGAAAAAGGGCACGTACTCCTGGAAATCGAAAAAATCGAGCCGCTCACCGAACATTTCAGTTTGAGGATCTCGGTTCAAGACACCGGCGTCGGAATCGAGGCAAGTAAACTCGATCATATTTTCGATAAGTTCACACAGGCCGACACATCCACCACGCGCGAGTACGGCGGCACCGGCCTGGGTCTCTCCATCAGCAAGCAGCTTTCCGAGATGATGGGCGGTGGCATTGGCGTGAGCAGCCGTCTGGGAGAGGGCTCGAAATTCTGGGTGGACCTCTCGTTTCCCATCGACACCCAGGCACCCGCCGAAGCGGGACAAAGATCCAACCTCTCGGATGTGCGCGTTTTGATCGTGGATGACAACGAAATCGGAAGGCAGGTGATTCACGAACAGATCATGAGCATCAAAATGCGCAACGGAAATTACGCCTCGGGCGAGAGCGCCCTTCGCGCCCTCCGCGAGGCGCAGGAAAGCGGCGATCCATTTCAGATTGCCATCCTGGATCAGCGCATGCCCGGCATGGACGGGCTGACCCTGGCGCGGCATATCAAATCGGACCCGGGCATACGTGAAACCGTGCTCGTTATCCTCAGCTCCGAGGACATTCCTCTCCATGAAATGGCTGATATGGAGGTTGCCGCCTACCTGAAGAAACCCGTTCGCCCGTCGGAACTACACGACACACTGGTAAAGGCCTGGGGTGCGCCCTCCCCGAAGAATGAGACGGATTCGATAACTTCCGGGGGGAAAATTGAAACCCGTTTCGGGCGGGACACCTTGTCCCGGCAAAGAGCACCCTCGATAATTTCAGCCCGGCTCCTGGTGGTGGAAGACAATCAGGTGAATCAAATGGTGGCCAAGGAAATTTTGGAGAAATACGGCTGCCGCGTCGATATCGCCGGCGACGGAAAAGAAGCCCTTGAGCAGATGAAGATTCTCCCCTACGACGCCGTGCTGATGGATTGCTTGATGCCCGTGATGGATGGCTACGAAGCCACCCGTCAAATTCGCCGAAAAGAACAATCCAAAGGGGACCACATCCCGATCATCGCCATGACGGCCAACGCCATGAAAGGTGATCGCGAGAAGTGTCTCGAAGCGGGCATGGACGATTACGTTTCCAAACCTGTGAACCCCGATAAACTGTTAAAGGCGCTCTTGCGATGGGTGGAGAAAAAATCCGTCCCCCCGGCGGACCCCGGCCCCCCTTCCGCGCTATCGGCGCCTTCGGACGAGATACTGGACCTCGAACATTTGAGCGCTATGGCGAAATTGGGAGAGGCGTCGGGCGAGGATATTTTAAAGAAATTGATCGATAAGTTTTTCTCCGACACACCGCAACGTTTATCCTCCCTGAAAGAGGTATTGGCCGGGGGGGACGCCCAGGCCCTTGAGCAACAAGCCCACAGCTTGAAAGGAAGCAGCGCGAACCTCGGGGCCCGGCGCATGGCTGAAGTTTGTGAGCGATTGGAGCAGAGCGCACATGAAAACCGGATCGAGGGGGCCGAGGAGTTGCTGGCTGAGGTGACACAGGAATATCAGCATGCAAAAGAGGCCCTGGCGTCAAAACCATGGATGGAATCCTAGGGCGCTGGCCTATGGATTGCCTCCCCGGATGGGGGCTTCCTCACCCATCCCGGAGGGCTGGCTTTGAGTGAGAAGCGAAAAGCCTGCGCTTTTTACAAACGCCACCTGCAATATGGGGCAATCCTGCCAAACCGCAGGAAAGTTCGTTAAACGGCCGCGATACCCGCCAAACAGAGAAAAACCTCGGCCACTTTTTTTGAAAAAGCCTCATCGTTAATGTGAAGATCCAGCTCCAGAAGCCGTACCCGCTCTTGATCGAGTGTGGACTGCACGCCCTCTAGAAACGCCTTGTCGGCCTCGGGGTCGTGGAATGTCCCCGCCGGATTTCCCGCAAAATCCATCGCCTCGGGCCCATTTTCTTGGTCATAGTGGGAAAACCCCCGAAGAGGAACCAATAGAGCGACCGGCCCGCTGGCGCCGTTTAATTTTTCCGCCATTTTAACGCCAAGCGCCCGCATCTCCTCGCCAGTTGCTCGCATGAGAGTGGTCGTAGCCGTATGCGGCATAAAAATACGATCTCGAAATTTTTCTGGGATCGTCTCCGGCGGCCCGAAGTTCACGCATTCGCACGCACCTGGCACCACGAGGAGTGGAACCCCCCGCGAGCAAGCGGCCTCAAGCCGACCCGGCCCCGCGCCTCGGATGCCGCCGACAATCTCATCAATCATCGTGGTTGTGGTGATATCCAACACACCGTCGATGTGCGCCTCGGCCGTTAGCTCCTCCAGCGCCCTTGCGCCGTTTCCGCCAGCGCTGAATACGACTACTTCATAACCCCGAGACTCTAGAATCTCTTTCATACCAAAAACACAAGGCTGGGTGATGCCGTACATGGAAGCGGCGACCAAGGGCTTATCGGTATCCCCCGCCACTGGCAGGGCCTTCGCCATTCCGCAAACCGCGCCCGCAGCGGCGGCGAATATGGGCCGGGTAATCCGGTTCAGGGTTATGTCCACGACCGAGTGCACCATCGTCACGTCGCGGGTTCCCACATAAAGAGAAACATCTCCCGAGGCAATGGTCGAAACCATGACTTTGGGAAATCCCAATGGAAGACCTCGAAAAATGGCACACGCCATGGCGGCGCCGCTTCCTCCCCCCAAGGCAATGGCGCCATTCAGCTCTCCCGCATCAAGCAGGCCCCGGAGCAATTTCAGCGCACCCTCGACAACAACATCCGCCGCCTCTGCCTTCGGAAGAGCCGCGAGTTCCGTAAAACTTCTCCCCATCATCTCGGCCAGATGGGAAGGCGAGTAATCGGGCGAGTACGCTTTTTCTTCTCGCAGGGTGGCCAGATCCAGCATACGGACTCTCGCCCCTGCTTCGATGAGTTTTTCGCGCACGAATTGAAGCTCAAGCCCTTTGGTGTCATGCGTTCCCAGCAAAGCGATCGTCACCATGGTGAATCCTTTTTATGACTTGATGGATTTAAAATCGCTGATCGCCTTGCGAATCGGGCCCTCCACCGGTAGCCGCTCGGCGCTTGAGCCCCCCAGGAAACCATCCAACACGGGGACATGCTTCCGCAACTCTCTTACGTCATCAGGAAAAGCGATGGGGCCGCCATGGATGGCAACGAAGACATCCTCGTTTAACTTCTTGACGGCCTCTAAAATAGGCGTGCAACTCTCTGCCGCCTCGATGATCTGCTTTTTCTTCTCTTCGGGATCGTCCACAGGTACGGTCCCGCCCATGTGCGCAATCACCATGTGGGCGCCCGCCTCAACCATCTGCTCGGCCTCCTCCGGGGTGGCGGCAAAGGGTTGTGTGAAAAGATCTCTTTCCACGGCCAGGCGGGTAAGCTCCACCTCTTTTTGGTAACCCATGCCCATATCCTCAAGGCTTTCGCGATACCATCCGTCGAGCAAGGCGACGGTAGGACAATTCATCACCCCCGAGAAACCAAGACGGACATACTCATCGAGAAGATAGGGGAGATCGAGAGTCGGATTAGGCGCAAAAACACCAGCGATAACGGGCGCATCCTGCACAATGGGAAGAATTTCGTTTTTCCCCAAATCCTCGGTGATGGCATTCGCGTCACAGATGGGCAGATAGCTCACCCGGCTGAAACCCATCATCCTGTATTTCGCAATGCTGTAGGTGGCAATGATGTCGGCGCCGCCCTTTTCAGAAGATTTTGCGGACAAACCCGAGCCTACGGCAGCAATGATAATCAAACCACCTGCCTTACGAACATCCCTCAACCGAGATACCACCTCTTGCGCTCCGTATTTTACGGCCATGGCACTTCCTCCGATTCTTACTTCATAAAAAGGAGCAAATAAAAATGTCTCAAAGGATTAAGTCCTAGGTTTCCAAAAAATCCTGAATTTGGGCAAGGAATTCTTCACGCCGATGCTCAAATTCCATGAAATGCGTTCCCTCCCCCATGACTACGTAACGCTTCCCATGGCTGGATGTAAGTTTTTGAAACAGGCCCCATGCCTCGGCGGGATTCGCCGCGCCGTCTTGCTCACCAAATATTAACAATACCGGACAACGAATTTTTGAGGCGTCGTATGGAGGCTTATTGCGAACCCGATCATACAAATCAGCCAGCGACCCATTGGGCGTTTGGACGGCTGGCGGTTTCCGCCTCGCCCCATCGGGGTCAGTAGCGAGATATTCTTTCCAGTAAGCACGAACCAGCTTCATGTCCCGCCAACGGTGGTGCGCACTACCGCTAATATGGCCCCACCATCTGGCATGAAGATCTTTTTCCGTCGTCCATATCCACGATCCGTTATTAGGGTTCCACCTTCCGGGCTTTTGGGGATCCTGAAAACGGGCAGCACGCTCAGGATGGTCGTAGGCATAGTAGGGTGCATAGAGAACAAGCCGGTTAACACGCGCCGGATTGGCCGCGGCAAAGGCGGCGGTAGTGGTTGTGCTCCAGGAGCGCCCCAAAAGTTTGACCTGACCGATGCCATTTCGTTTACAGATAAAATTGACGACTGCCTCGATATCGCGCATGGCAGTCTTGCCTCTTACGAGCGGGCGCTTGCCGATAGGGTCTTTAGCCATTCCGGCGGGCCGGGAGGAGCGTCCAAATCCCCTAACCGACATAGTGAATACGTTAAAACCACGAGAGGCAATATGATCCATCCAAGAGTAGCCAGGCACAGACAAATCAAAAGCGACTGGCCCGGGTGCGAGTCGGCCATGGCAAAGCAAAACGGTTGTTTCTTCGGTAAATTTGCGTTTTCCCTTAAGCCGTTTTTCGCGAACTTCGATTTGCACACCAGCATCGAGAGAATCGATCAGGTAGTCTTTTTGTATGATTTCAGATTTTTTCATTTGAGTTCCGCATAGATAGCTCGTCCGATATATGAAATAGAAAAAAAATTAGAAAAGTCGTTTCATCTTGATGTAACCACCCTTCGCCTTTAAGGTGATTTCCAGAAGCTTCTTCGAGGTATTTTTCCAATACCAGCCATGATGTCCGTCAAAGGCAGCCTCAAGAACCCCTTTGCCTTCCAGCGCGCGGCCCTTTTCATACCTGTGGAAAAAGTTTTTCGGGCCTTTATAGGGCTCGCCGTGGGTGTCGTAAAACAGCTCGCCTCCGTTCGTGCTCCAATGATAATCAACCCGGCTTCCTTTAAGCATCTCCAATTTCACTTCCGTATCTTGGCCCGGCATGAGAATTAGCTTTATCTCGCCTGAATTTTCAAGAGGCGGATTCTTTATCATCGCAGGAACCAGTTTGGCTGGCTCTTTCGTCATTGCGGCCTGATTTTTTTCTTTAGATGATTCGTTTGCAAGTCGAAATTTGATTTGGCCCATTTGGGTGAGACCGAAAACACGCCCGATGCCCGTGGGGTCTATCCCATACTCTGCTGGCAGGATTGCGGTGATGAGAATAACGGTAGCAGCCACCAAGGCAATAGCGGTGGAGCGGATAAGTTGCCGGGTAGTTGGCAACTCATCGGCAGAGGGTTTATTTGCACTATACATGGCTCAGAGAATCCTTCAGATCAAAAGAGAAAATATCCAGTAAGTTGATAGCCCATCAGAACAAACCCCCCAGCCATGAGGGCAACGTTCGCACTGTAGGCATGACGCCAGAAGCTTGGGGTGCGCCGCCAAAAACCCATCGCAATCAAAATACCGCCAAGGGCGAGAAGCTGACCAAGCTCCACACCGACGTTAAATGCAACAAGGTTGGCAAACAATCCATCCGGAGACAGCTCGAATTCAATGAGTTTCGTAGCGAGGCCGAACCCGTGGAATAGACCGAAAACTAGCGTTGCGCCCTTTGTATCCGGTTGAAAACCAAACCAACGACGATAGGCCCCCAAATTGTCCAGTGCTTTGTAGACTACAGAAAGGCCGATAATTGCGTCGATCAAGTATGCATTAATGCTGATGTGGAAGAATACACCGGAGAGAAGTGTCACGGTATGGCCGATGGCAAACAAAGAGACATAAAGGCCGACATCTTTCATCCGGTAGAGAAAAAAAATCACCCCCAACAAAAAGAGAAGGTGATCATAGCCAGTAACCATATGCTTGGCACCGAGATAAATAAACGGAAATGGAATTGCCCCGGTGGTTTCCTGGATAAATCCTTTATCGCCCTGGGCCACCCCGTGCGCAGACGCCTCGGACAACCAAAGCAGGATAGCTCCGGCAACGAAGGAAAATAATACGGCGCGCTTTTGGGCCAGCAGGGGCCAGACGCTACGCTGCAGAGAAAACATCAGCTACCCCTTCAAGTATCTTTCCTGGTCCCATAATTACATCATCCTCAATAAGAATTTTGGAACGATATCTAATGTAGCCTGCTGTTAATAATTCGAAGTCCTATCAATTTCTCAACACAAAACTTCCGCGAGTTAGCGTAGAAACTTTTGATTAATCATTCAACCGCATTTACTTCTAATTTTTAGAACTGCCTTTACTCGCCGCCGCCCGCCTGGAAGGCGATGCGCCCGCCGGGAGGCTCCACGACAAGATGAAGCGCCTCGGCAACGCGGCCCGTAAGGTTCCACAACCCGCAAAGGATGGTGAGGGAAACGAGCTGCTCGGTGCTGAAGTGGCGCTCCATGTCTTCAAAGGCGTTGTCGTTATCTTTTGCTGTCATATTTGTCACCTCCTCGGCCCAGCAGATGGCGGCCTTTTCTTTGGCGCTGAAAAGATCGCTATCTTTCCAACCGTCGCCATCCATCAGGTTGACTTGATCCTGGGAGATGCCGTGAGCCCGACCGAGCTCGACGTTGTGCCCGAGTCAGTTGTTGCATTGTGTTAAAAGCGCTGTTTTGATGATGACGAATTGGGCCATGCGTACATATTCGGGGTCGCTCTCGTGGTGATTTACCCGCAGCTTGCCGTCCATTATCTGCCAGCCCTCAACAAAACCGGGCGCCCAGCCGAGGAGGCGCACAAAGCGCGAGACCGTTCCCCATCGTTTTTTGCCGCGCTCGAACAGGGGGGCAAGTTCAGCCTGTAGATGCGCCGGGATGTTGTCTGGATCGATTAAGGGCACCCGGGGCGCCGGGCAGGCCATCATCTCATCGGTTACACCCATTCCTTCGGTAAGACCTGTGTTTTTGTTTATCGACATTTCGATTTCCCCTCTATAAGTGCCTGTCTATGAAATTGACCATCCCTATGTATCTACAACTTAAGATAGCAGGCAATGAATTGCGGCTCCATCTCCGGGCGCACTGCTCAGCCAAACGTATCGCGGCATAGAGCACGCCGCCGAGCGTAAAACTGGAAATACGCCGAGAAAATTTCGCAGGAATATCTGTCAAACTGGAAATGCGTAGTTGAAAAACCCCGGGATGGGGGCCTCGGATCGAGATATTCGCCATTAGGGCGGTGCGCCCCAGGCGGTGCGCCCCAGGCGGTGCGCCAACTATCCTATGTGCGACATGTGGCACTCATTAGCCACCCATGTACTGGCCCATAAGGATGATCCGGTCGCCGCCCTGTATCTCGCTGTCGAGCGTGTGCTTGATGCCCAGCAGGGCGTCGTTCACCGCTATTTCGATGTGCTCGCTCAGGGCGTCCGAGCCGCGGTCCCACAAGGCATCATTGAGCTCCCTGTGCTTGCGGCTATGGCGCTTGAGTACATCCCGGAGCGTATCGCCGGGTTCAATTTCCTCGGTGAACTCGCGGCTCTCGCTCCCATCACCGCCGACAAAGATAGTCGCCCAGGCGAGGAATTCGAGCACGACGCTTTGCTTGTCCGCACTCACGGTTTTCTCCAAGCGGCGCGTGATATCAACCGTTATTTGGCCTTGGCAGCCGCTTCTTTGCCCCATAACGGCTCAATTAACTCTTCAAGATCAAGCTCGATAAGCGTATCCGGATTGGGACGCCCTGATTTACGGTCATAACCAACTGTCTCGTACCAAATATCGAGCATTTTCTCCCATTGTTCCATGACAGAAACACCCTTCACTGGTCCGTCCACCGGGGTGGAGCCGTAGCGCTTCGAGGGGCGTTCGAGTTCGGGCCCGATGCCACAGCGCAGGTTAAAGGCTCGCATCAGTGTGGCTGACCTCCGGCCAATGTTCATTGCCTCCTCGCGCCGGATGTCCCAGCCCGTCGCGGCCTCGACCGAACGGCAAAGAATTTCCAACCTTGTACGTGAGGTGAAAGCGCAAATGCCCAGAGAATCCTCAAAATGCCGTCTCCCCCGCATGGTACCCACCATTTTGGGCACTGCATCAGGGTCCTGGGGCTCCACCCTGGCCGGCATACCCATTTCGGTCGGAAATACGGGCGGAGCGGTGTCCAGCGTCCCGCCGCTACCAGTACAGGTGTCCAGCATCTCCTCCCATCTGGCTCGGTGGTCGTGCCCTCTTGGAGAGTCGCCCTTCATGGTATAAATAGCGCAATCTGCCGCCTCGCCTCCTAGTTTTTCGGACGCTCGCTTAACCCCCTCGGCCAAAAGATCTCCCATGCCCTCACGACGGCTAATCATTTGAAGCAACCGATTAGCACCTTCAATATCTCCCCATTCAAGCCGAAAACCAAGATCACTATCAGTGATGTACCCCTTTTCCTGGCATTCCATCACCCATCCACAGAGCCAGCCCCACTCGTTCACGTCCACACAGGCCCGGTCGAGCTGTGTATTCATCCAGGTGACTTCCTGGGGCTCCGTGGCCCCGGTAGCCCATCCTGCTCCAGCCCAACCCTCGTACTCGGGCTCGTCGACGATTTCTCCCTTATGGGCCCCAGAAGCGATCACCTGCATATGGCAGTGATGCATCCCGCATGAGTTGCACTGATGGCCCCGGTGATCAAATCCTTCACGGAGGCTACGTCCCTCCCATTTCTTGGTATCCACCCCCTCAGGCCATTCGTTCGTCGTGTAATTGCGAATCGGCAGTGATCCCCCTGCTATCTGATTCCGGACTCCGCCCAGCGTTCCGTAAGCGTAAAGACCCTTTGTACTTGGGTCGGTCTGTAGGCTATGGGCAATCTCGTCAGCCGCAGCGTAGAGCGCCTTTAGATGTGCAACAGAGAGAGCCTTGCCACCCCGCTCAATGACCACAGCCTTAACATTCTTGGAGCCCATAACTGCACCGCAGCCGTTCTTGCTCGCCACGTGGCCGTAATCGCCCTGAATGGCGGCAAAGCGAACCAGATTCTCACCCGCCGGGCCAATAGAATAAACACTGAGCTGGTGCCCGCTGAGGCCAAGTTCTTTTTCGAGGGCCTGCTGCGTTTCCCAGGTATCTTTCCCCAGGAGGTGGGATGCATCCTTGAGCTCCACCCGATCACCCTGGATATGGACATAGACCCAGCCCTCAGAACGCCCTTGGAGGACGATAGCGTCATAGCCACAATGCTTTAGATTGGCACCGAAAAAACCGTTAGCATTCGTGTTAGTAGCCCCACCAGTCAGCGCACCACGCGTAACAACGGTGAGCCCGCCGGTGCCCCACACTGGAAGACCCGCAAGTGGCCCAGTGGCCAAGACAAGACGATTAGCCGGGTGGTCCCATTCCACCTCGGGGGGCACTTCCTCCCAAAGAATTTTCGCCCCCAGACATGCGCCGCCCAAATATTTCCGCTGGTCCTCGGGGGTAAATGGATCGCCCCATGTATTTCCGGCCGTCAGGTCCACTCGGAGGATTTTCCCCGCAAACGCGTGTGATTCGCTCAATGTCACTTTCTCCCGATATAATTAAATGACCGCAACATGCCGCTCCTATACGGAGGGACGCCCCAGAAGCGTCTGTGGAATCAAATTGCCCGCAGCTCCCGCAGCCAGATATGCACGTTTAATATCAAATGGATTTTTCTTGAGATGCGCCTTCCATTCAGATAAATCACATTTGCTCTGTACAAGCCCCTTGATCATTCCCACATCGTTAGTCGCCCAGATGTCTCTTGTCCGGCCCAACAAAATTGCACCCACAAGACGACCTTCCTCAAAAAGCAGTTTTCGATAGGCAGGACGATCCGCCTTAACCACTCGAACAACCTCCAGCTCCTCGTCATCCCAGCGGCCAAAACTGGCTATCTCAAGATCCAGAACATCAACGATGTTCATAAGCAGGCTGCCCTCAAAGGCCGTGTCCACGCCAGCCATATTGGCGCCGACCACGCGACCATGCTGCATAGCGGTAGGCTCTATGGCATGCACCACCTTGCCATCCGACAACAGATCTGGCCCCTCGGCCACATCACCCGCCGCATAGACATTCGATTCGCTTGAGCGAAGATGGTCGTTTACTAGAACGCCCTGGTTCACTTCAATTCCAGAGCCCTCGAGCCATTCAAGATTTGTTTTAATTCCCGTCGCCATAATCACAAGATCAGCATCGACATCAGCGCCCGACTTTAGCTTCACAGTTTTGCCGCCACCAGAGACATCCTCAATCGAAGTCACCTCCACACCTGCCATGATTTTAATGCCGCGCTCTTCAAGCCACCCCTGAACAATCGCCGCCCCTTCGTCATCCACCATACGCGGAAGAATTCTTGGAGCGATTTCTATGATCGTGAGTTCAACGCCACGCTTGATCAACGCATTTAAGATGGTAAATGAAATAAAACCGGCACCTATCATGGCAACCTGTGAACCAGGTTTTAACCCAGCTGTCACCTCACGCGCCTGCCCAAGCGTCCAAAAGCTGTGAACATCGCCTCCATCAGCTCCCGGCACCGGAGCCCGAACCGGAGAAGATCCGGTGGCAATCAACAAATTATCGTAGTCAATCTCATCACCATTATCGAGAACAAGCCTGTTGTTGTCAGGGTTTAACGTAGTCGCCCGTCGGCCAAGACGTGTTTCGACATTGAGCTTGCCTAGTTGCGTTTCAGATGCCGTATACACATGTGATTCGCCAATTTCTTGCGAAAGATAATACGGAAGAACCATTCGAGAATAAGGATTTTCGTCAGACACTAGAACAATCTCCGACTCTCCTTTGTCGATCTCTCGTATCGTTGAAATTGCGTTCCAACCGGCAGTCCCGCCGCCGACGATGACGTGACGTTTAGCCATTAGTTTGCCCTCACCGTAAGTAAACCACCCGGGCCTTTCGAGCGCTCGGTGGCAAACGGGCCAACCCAGTCCGTCACTTCGGCCTCTTCATATAAAATAGCGTCACGTGGACAAACCTCAACGCAAGCCGGTGAACCGCTGCAGAGGTCACACTTGAACGCCTTATGTAAATCAGGATCGTAGAATATAGTTCCATAAGGGCAAGAAATCGTGCACAACTTGCATCCAACGCAAATGTCAGACACAACATTCTTGGCTCCCACCCCACTAATATTAATCGCCTCGACGGGACATGCCGTCATACACCAACCCTCGTCGCATTGAGGACAGGTGTAAGGCGAATAACTCGTATGTGTTTCAAAAGCCGAAACCCGGATAACCGATTTCGACGGCTGAAATGTCCCGGTCTGCATATAGGAGCAAGCGAGTTCACATCGCATGCAACCTGTGCAATTTTCGGGAACAATCTTAAGTGCTTTCATCCTCTCTCCTTAATAAGCGAAACGTGCCGGATAAAACTAACCTGGAATCTCCCGGATTCACTATTTATCTCTTTGTGATAATGAAATTGTCGCAAAAAATTGAGGTTTCGGTCAATAAGCAATACCAGCAAGCCCTCTCAGACCCTAATCTATACTCCATAACATCACGGATTTGCCGTAATCAAAGCGGCACCGATAACAACGACTCCTGTTGCCAGAATCAGCCGCATCGTGATGATTTCCTTGCCTCTTAAGAAAATAGCCGAGAGTATTATCACAAAAATCGGGGTCATCCGCACGAGCGGTGATATCACCGTCAATGGACCATCTCTCAAAGCAGTCCAAAAATTAAGCGCCGCCGCCATGGCAAAAATACCCGCCGGAATACTGGCCAAAGCAAGGGAGCGACTAAATTCAAATTTCTGCGGGCCAGCCATAAAACGAGAGGTCGTCATTAGCGTAGCATTCGCAATGATTGTTGAAACGATTACCCCGAACGCTGGCGCGCTTAGAGCCGTCATCGCGCCTTTTCGCAAGTAAGGCGTAATAGAGAAAGCCAGCATCGCAATAAAAGCATAGGTATACATTCTCAAGGGGTAGCTTCCACCCCCCCTTTCGCTTGTTAACACAATCAGACCTACAACAATAAAAACCATGCCGATCCATATTTCAATGGATGGACGCTCGCCTAGAATTACCACACCCATTATGGCCGCCCCAATCGGAGAGCCAGCTACAACCGTATTCGTTCGACTCACGCCGATAAGAGTATTCGACCAGTACGCCAAAAATCGAGCTGTCGCCTGCCCTAAAAAACCCACTCCGAGAAAAAAAAGAAGCGCCAGATAAATATCGCCATCAAATGAATCAAAGATTGGAACCAAGAATATCGCCGTGACGGCCATCCAAAAATTGACCATCATCGTTATTGTCAACGGTGAGGCTCGCTCCGTCAGGCGGCGAACAATCATTTGATTACACGAGAAGAAAAAACTTCCTAAAAGCGCACGATACTCAGGAGGAATTGCCGAAAAGAAATCAAACAAAATATATAACCGCCTTTGCCAGATGAAATTAATAAACACAATTATCGCACGCCCTGGAGAGATGCCATAGCGCGGCATGTCCAATTCGGTTATTAATACTCATATCAACGCAAATCTTTCGTGAAAGAATTCGACTTTTATTAAAGGACCATCCAACAATGAGCGATGACCTTACCACCTCCGGGCAACAAGTATTTCCCGAGTATCCAGAGATTCCCGGTATGATCAAAAGAGAGATTCAAGACATTAACGATGAACAGATGGACGCTACCCACCTGGAAAAAAGCTGGGGTGCCTGGTCAATCAGGCAACAGGTCAGCCACATCGCATACGCGCATTACCGTTGGTTTCTGGATATTTGGGGTGTAGCGCTTTTCGGTGACAACCCCCCAAGAGAGAAAACTCTCCTCGACACAGGCGGTGCCGATCGTTTGCTGGATCCCAAACGATTTCACGAAAAACAGGATTTGCTTGCTGCCGTTCAAGATGCCTCGGACCTCGCATGGGAGATTCTGGGCAACGAGAATCTCAGAAGTCTTCGTGAAAAAGTGCAATCAAGACACATTCCAGAAGATCATCAATGGTCCACGGGAGACGGATTGAAGGAATGGACGGAGAATATCGTAATGAAATCCCATCCCCGAGGATTTTGGAGAGACGAAAACAACTCCGATCTTTATCATTACGACCTCGAACAAACTTTCCGCCATGTTCTCTGGGAAGCCTATGCGCATTTGAAAACCATACAGGCGCACAAACAGGCATTGGGACTTTCTGTTCAAGTAGATATACCGGTCGTAGGTTATTTGAATTATCTTAATTGGGAATAAATTAACGGGTAGTTTCCTGACAGAGAATTCTTCGCAACCGACCAGATATGGGCTAAAAGAGGTAAACAACGATGCCTGGGCCGATAGAAGGGGTAAGAGTCCTCGATTTAACCCGCCTAATTGTCGGAGGCTTCTACGGCATGCTTCTCGCCGATGCAGGCGCGGAGGTAGTAAAGATTGAAGTTCCCAAGCGCGGAGACACACTACGCGCATGGAATCCCTCCTGGTGGAAAGTATACGGTCGGGGGAAAAAATCATTAACGCTGGATTTATCCCAATCCGCTGGCCAGGAAATTCTAAAAAAACTTGTCGCCGAAGCCGATGTGCTGGCGGAGAATTTTTTTCCCGGCAAGCTTGAAGCCTGGGGGCTCTCCCCCGAGACACTTCATAAAATAAATCCAGGCCTCATTGTGGTTAGAATTTCCGGTTGGGGGCAGGATGGGCCTTACCGGGATCGACCGGGATTCGGAACACTGGTCGAGGCCGCCTCTGGTTTCAGCGCGATAAACGGTTTTCCGGATTCCCCGCCACTGCTGCCCCCTGTTCCGATTGCCGATATGACGGCTGGACTCTATGGCGTATCTTCCACCATGTTTGCCCTGTATCAGCGTGATGCACTGGGGGGCGGAAAAGGTCAAACTATCGACCTGGCGCTCTATGAGCCACTTTTTTCTATCCTTGGCCCACATGCCGCAGAGTTCGTTTTAAACGGGAAAAAATATCGCCGAACAGGCAACCTTTCTGAAAACTCATCTCCCAGAAACTGTTATTCAACTAAGGACGGCAAATGGATCGCCATTTCGGCCTCGACTCAACACATGTTCGAGCGTCTGGCGAAAAGTATAGGGTGCGCCGATCTTATTGAAGATGCCCGCTTTAAGAACAATGTCGCCCGTGTCTCCAATGATCCAAGTTTAGACAACATCATCGCCAACGAAATCAGCGCTAAATCCTGCAATGAAAACATGAATATTTTTAATGCCGCCGGCGTTACCGCAATGCCTGTTTATGACATCGAAGATATTTTTGCAGACCCCCATTTCCAGCAAAGAGAACTCATCAAGGCAGTCCCGGATACCGACTTCGGAGAAGTTCCCATGCAAAACGTAACACCGCGCATGTCGGAAACACCGCTTACAATTCGGTGGACTGGCCCGCCGCTCGGGGCGCACTCCGATGAAATATTAAACTCGTGGTTGGGAATGAACTCCGAGGAGATTAATCAACTCCGAAAAGTAGATGTGGTTTAAAAAAAATTTATGCCATCGCGAAAATAAGGATAGACACCACAGCGCAAGCCGCCCCGATACTTTTTTGAATAGAGAGGCGCTCTCCGAGAAAAATAATCGCCAGGATACCTGTAAGAACAAAACTAAGCTGGGCAATGGGCGCTATAACCACGGCATCTCCATGTGTGAAGCCAACCGAGAGAGAAACATAGCTGGACGAGGTCAACACGCCACACATAAGGGGCACCCAAAGGGCGCCTCCCCGCTTGGGCAGTGGATCTCCTGAATAGATGGCAAACGGCAAGGCCATGCAAAAAACACCTACGCTTTGAGCAAGGGTCATCGCCGCAGGCGTAGCCCCCATGCCAAGGCCTAGCTTGATAAACAAACCGATAAAGCCAAAAAGGCACATCGCCCCGAGCGCCAGGGCTAGAGAGCGTTTGTCACCCTGCCCCGAAAAGATACGGCCTCCTCCGACAAGAACGGCCGAGCCCGCCAGCAAGAGCGCTAAACCTTTAAGTAAATTCACTTCCTCGTTTATGAGCGTAATCGTTAGAAGAGCTGTAATGGCAAAATTCAGACGCACTATAGGGATCAGAGAAACCGCCTCGCCCCGGCGCATGGCTAAAAGAATAAAAAGAAACGCGGTGAAGGCCAGAGCGCCATTGAGCAACCCAAACCACAGGCCAGGGCTCCAAATCAAATCCGAGCGGAGATATGCCAAAGTAAAAGCTGTGGGCATATAGGCAAAATTTTGCACCAGCATGAACGGCCCGCCGCGCAAATCCCACTTCTGGCCCCATTTATAGAGAAAATCGCTCATTCCGAGAAAACACATGGAGAGAAGAGCAAAGATTATTTCAGGGGGCACGGCACTTTCCTCGACAAGAGTTATGCGTCAACATTTACGCTTACCCTACAATGAATATGATGCTACTTTTGGCCTTTAATAACTGTCAACACAAACACTTTTCAGGAGAAACGATGAGCCGCATATATCCCCTTCGGCCCATTCCTGGTGTCGGCGCAATAATTTTTAGCGAGAAAAATGTCTTGATGGCACAACGAGGCAAGGCGCCGGGCGCAGGAAACTGGAGCGTACCCGGTGGCGCTTTAAAACTGGGAGAAACGCTTGAGGAGGCCTGCAAGAGAGAGACGCTAGAGGAAACCGGCTTAATCGTGGATATCGTTTCGCGTTGCGCGGTATTAGACCGAATAACACGGGACAACTGGAATCGGGTACAGTATCACTATGTCCTGGTAGATTTCGTTTGTCGCCCCGTGGGTGGAAGCCTTAAGCCGGGAAGCGACATAGATAATGCCAAGTGGGTTCCTCTAAAAGATTTGGGAAATCTCGAACCCATGACAAGGGGAACGGCACAGGTCATCCTCGACGCCGCAAATCAGATGCAACGCCAGGATATTATTTTTTAATTCGACCAAGTTGTCGCTTTTTTTAAAAGGTTTTTTCAAGACCACCAAATCACTAATTTTTCCAGACGCTATATTCTTTAAGGAAAAAAATTGGGCACGCAACCGGATGGCGCACAAAAAAAATACGAGACCACCCCGCCAAATACTTCACTCATTCTGCGCCTGGCAAGCCGCGATCTGGAAAAACCTTTCGCTGAGTTTCGCAATCGCTTCGAGGACTTAACGGAAGAAACTGATCTATATCGTCTCCGCGAAAGCCTCACCGAACTATCAGAGTCCGTCTTTCGTCTCGATCAATTGGTACGCGACTTTGTCGATACAACAACGATTGAATCAGGCAACATGGAGCCCAACCAAGAGTATTTTGATTTGGCGGGACTTTTCAGCGAGCAAATAAGCAAACGCCTTCGGAGGCTACGCGGCTATCGCATTCAACCAGAAATACCATCTTCCCCACTTAACATTAATGGGGACAAAAATCGTTTCGCTACCCTTATCAACGACCTTCTCGATGCCGTTATTCTTCTTTCGCCACAAGGCGGAATGATTTTAGTAAGCTTGGCGAACAAGGATAATGAAATTTGCATGTCCGCTGAAAACCGCATGGCTAATCTACCCGCAAACCAGACCGGCTCTACCCTTGATTGGCTAGACACCTGCCTGCAGGAAAAAGAAGGCTTCGAGGGTGTGGGCATCGGCCTGTACCGCGCCCTTTTAACCGCCCGGCTATGGGGCGGCCATTTCAATGTAGATACGCCGCAAAACGGTGGCGTGTCGTTCACACTCTGCATCCCCGACAACAAATAGGATTTTTACTGCATATGAAAAACGCTGGCCGGATATTAGCAAACGCCCTCATTGGCTTTGCAACAGATGTAATCAAATCCCTCGGAGCGGCACCCGATAGAGCCCACACCACTGCTTCAGTTCTGGCTGCTGCCGATCTCAGAGGAATTTCCAGCCACGGCGTGGCTGGCGGAACCGGGCTGAGAGAGTTGGTTGATAGATCGAAACTCGATGCCATAGATATGACCTCCCTGCCCGAAATAAGCCGCAAAGAGGGCTGGGCCATTGCCGCAATGAACGCCAACGGCGGAATCGGTCCCGCTGCTGCGATGGACGCCGCCCAACTCGCAGGGGATCTTGCCGAGCAACATGGAACAGGGCGGGTCCATGTTCGCGATGCAAACCACTTCGGCGCCGCCTGCGTTTATGTTGAAGCTCTCATCGAGCGAGGCTTCGCCGCTCGAGCAACCTGCACATCAGGCGCCTGGATGATGCCCTTCGGGGGAAACCGGGTCCGCCTGGGGACCAACCCCATCGCATGGGGCCTTCCCTGCGGAAACGAAGCCATTGTAATCGATATCGCAACCACTCAGCGTGCCGTAAGCCCCGCTTTCCGTGCCGCCAAATCAGGCGCCCCAATTCCCTCCGACTACTTCAGAGACAAGGACAACAATATGCTTGAAGGTGTTGTTCCCTACGAGAAACTTATCGGCGGCTCGGTTCTTCCTCTGGGGGGTGAGGCTTTCGGCTACAAGGGCTCGGGCCTGAACATACTTGTTGAATTGGACAACGTAATTGGAGGCGGGCCAATTGAACGCGTTAAAAATATGCGCGAAACACCCAAAAGCAGAGTCGCCCAAACCTTCGAGGCCTGGCGTATTGATTTTCTATTTCCTGAAGACGAAGCCCGCGAGCGACTTACTCAGGCAATAAAAGACATCAGGGAACACGGAGACCCGAATATGCTCTTGCCCGGAGAGCGCGAAGCACACCGAATGGCAGACGCTCTTAAAAGCGGAATACCCTACGAAGAGACCCAGTGGGAAGTTTTACGTCAGATATCCAACGACACTGGTGTTTCAGTTCCCGATCCAGTCTCTACTTAAAAAAATCAGACAACTCACACCCCAGGTTCATCAACCGGGGATCCATCCTCCGGGGCCTGTATCTCTGTGATTTGCTCGCATTTAATATTTTCAATTTGACGCTCAGTGGCTTCCGCTATCGTAAAAATCCAGCTATCGATAGATATTTGCTCGCCTTCTTTGGGTATGCGCTCAAAAATTTCTAGCAAATAACCGCCCAGCGTCTCATAATCGCCATCTGGAACGGGAATCGAAAGTTCATCACGTACCGCCTCAACTTCCATGCGGGCGTCCACTAAAATTACGCCATCCATCAATCTTTGATAATAGCGAGCCTCATCAACATTATATTCATCACTAATTTCTCCAACTATTTCTTCAACCAAATCCTCCATGGTCACAACACCCACACAGCCACCATATTCATCTACAGCAACAGCGAGTTTTAATTTTTCCTTTTGCATTTCTTCAAGCAAATCATCCGCCGGCTTTGATTCCGGTACAAAATAAGGCGCCCGAATCAACTCCGACTTATCTTTAAGGAGACCATGGGCAGCGTCTCCAATAGCGATGATATCCCTCGCATTCACCACCCCGACTATATGGTGAATTTCTTCTTTATAAACAAGAATACTTGAGTGCCCGTCTGTTTTTATACGCTCAATAACATCCTCGATAGTTGCGTCTTCATCAACAGCAG
Organism: Nitrospinaceae bacterium; assembly: GCA_018669005.1. Classification (NCBI taxonomy): domain Bacteria; kingdom Pseudomonadati; phylum Nitrospinota; class Nitrospinia; order Nitrospinales; family Nitrospinaceae; species Nitrospinaceae bacterium. The sequence goes on along the minus strand of JABJAL010000072.1, from coordinate 160,717 downwards.
TTACTTCCACCTGGGGAACCATGACATTTGCAACATCCAGATTGCCAAATGTAAGAATCCGGCCAATCATTTTTCGCTCGCCTGCTTGCATGTCTCCCTGAATGGGTTTTTCAACGAGTATTTCGAGTTCCTGACGAGTAACAAACGGACTACCTTGGCCATTACCGACCCTTCGGTTCAGAACCGATTGAATGAGATGATTTAAAAACCATACGACAGGATAAACAATCTTCCTGGCACCCCAGACAATACGTGCCAGCTTAGGGGCAAGCGTATCGGCACGATCTTGACAATAACTTTTCGGAACCACTTCACCAAAAATTACTAAAAACGGAATCACCACCAAGGTAGAGACAATTTCGCCGTATTTAGGCCCGAGGAGGTTAATGCCCGTATATGTTGCTAAAACCACATTAGAAACAAAAAAAGAATTATGGCAGGTTAAAATTGTTCCCATCAGCCATTCAGGTGCATCAAGGAGATTCAACGCAATTTTGGCATCCTGATCTCCATCGTTCGCCAATGCACGAAGTTTTGCCCGATTAGCCGAAACGATAGCTATTTCAGCTCCAGAAAAAATTGCCTCGCCCATCAGGAACAAAATTCCTAAAATGAATGCTATCGAAAGTGGCATTATTCATCACTCCCAATATTATTCGCACGAAGTTTCAACACACGTGTATTGTCTACTTCAAGTACGGTAAATTCGATTTCTTCAAATCGAACGCTTTCTCCCACCACCGGCACATGACCAAGCAGCGTGAATACAAATCCACCTATCGAATTTGAATCAAAATCCTCGGGAACAGCCCAGCCCGTGTGTTCAGAAAATTCCCAGAGCGGAAGTCGGGCCACGCATATGAACGAATCATCTGTTTGTTTCTCAATTTCAATTTCTTCTTTTTCATCAAATTCATCACGGATTTCCCCAAATATTTCATCGAGCAAATCCGTCATAGTCACCAGGCCGTTAACACCGCCGAACTCATCGGCAACGACAGCCATATGAGTTCTTTCCTGTCGTAGAAGGCGAAATAAGGAATCCAGCGTAGAGCCTTCTGGAACAAACAGTGGATCCCGAAGCATCTTTTTCGTCAAAACCCGATCAGGATCGATAGATTCTTGCTGAAATACTTCGAGGAAATCCTTCAGATAGAGAATCCCGATGATATGATCGCGATCTCCCTCATAGACGGGCACCCGAGAAAAAGCCGATTGTTGAACAAGACCAGCTACTTCCCGCAGAGGCAAACCTATCTCCCAACATTCCATATCCGTGCGGGGTACGATAATTTCACCTACGGTCCTGTCATGAAATTCAAATATATTTCGGATATAGGTCTGCTCAGTTGCATCAAGCTCACCTTCCTCCAATCCCGCCTCAACCAGAGTGAGAAATTCATCCTCCATCAAAATGTTGCCTTGAACCATGTTTCGTGTTCCGAAAAATGAAAGCACCCAATTAGCGATATGAAGGAAAACCCAGCGCAGCGGAAATATTATTCTCATAAACAATGAGAGTGGAATAACCAGTGTCTTGGCAAATTTTTCGGGAAAACGTGCGGCAAGAGATTTTGGTGTTATCTCACCAAATACCATCAATAGCGGGGTCATCAACAACGGGGCTATCCAGCCACGACTTTCACCCATTAAAAAAATTAACCCGCCCGTGAAAATAGCAGCGGAAATAATATTGACTATTTCATTTCCCATCAGAATGGAAATAATTAATCGGCGAGGCTGATCGAGCAGAACTGAAATACGTTCTCCAAACTTACCTTCTTTGCGAAGCGCTTGAACGCGGACCCGGCCTAAAGAGAAGAAGGCTGTTTCGCTCGCCGAAAAACACGCAGAGAGGAACATTAAGAAAACAAAAGCGGCCAGCCTGAAAATTAATCCAATTTCCAAGGCTCAACCCTCACGGCGGGTGTCTGACTTAGGGCACCCGTTGTCGAGTTTTCTTAATAACAAAAATTCGGCGTAACTATCCGGAGGTTGGGGTTCGTCCGGTGTTTCAGTAGCACTCATTACAGATCCAGACTCCTCAAATAATCCCTGAAAGATGGGCCAACATCATCACGATCCAATGCAAATTCCACGGTCGCTTGCAAAAAACCAAGCTTGTCGCCAGTGTCATATCGTTTGCCTTCAAATTCATAGGCAAAAACAGGCATCTGCTTCATAAGAAGGCGAATGCCATCTGTAAGCTGGATTTCTCCATTTGCATCGGGAGCAACATTTTCAAGACATTCAAAAATTTCAGGCGGTAAAATATAGCGGCCAATAATCGCTAAGTTCGAAGGCGCCTCGCTAGCGAGGGGCTTCTCAATCATTCCCTGCAGAGGGGTAAGGCGAGGCCCCGGCGACAAGTCGCCTGACGGAATTACGGACCCATATTTTGAAATTTCCTTATTCTCCACTTCCATGACAGAAACCATGGCCCCGCCATGCTCTTCATACGCATCAGCAAGCTGACCAATTGCCGGTTTTTCGCTTCGGATGATGTCATCACTCAAAATCACGGCAAAGGGCTCGTTGCCCACCACGCTTTTCGCACAGAGAACAGCATGGCCTAAGCCAAGCGGATTTTTCTGGCGGATAGAGGCGACATGTGCCTTGTCGGCAATCTCTCTTGCCTGCGAGTGCAACTGATCTTTTCCTCTGCTTCGAAGGTGTTCTTCAAGCTCATAGGAAATGTCGAAGTGGTCAACTACTGATACTTTTCCCCGGCCCGTGATAAATACAATATCCTCGATTCCGGCATCGAGCGCCTCCTGCACACCGATCTGAATCTGGGGGGTATCCACTATCGGAAGCATCTCTTTCGGAATGACCTTCGTCGCTGGCAAAAATCTGGTTCCTAGCCCTGCAGCGGGAAATACAGCCTTACGTATTTTTTTCACGTTGCAATTCCAATGAAAGAAGGGGCTAATAAGAATCTTGATGGGGGATTTGTGTCGGTCATTTCTTTATAAGTCTAATAAAAACAAGCTCCCTCGTCAAGGAATTAATTTATCCGAAAGTACGCGCATGAAAGCATCTTCATCCCATACCGGAATATCAAGCGCCTCTGCTTTAGTGCGCTTTGAACCGGGATTTTCACCGGCGACAACAAAGTCCGTCTTTTTACTTACCGAGGCGGCCACACGCCCTCCGAGCGACTCAATTGCCGCTTTAGCTTCACCACGAGAACTGCTGGAGAGCGTACCAGTCAAAACAAACGTTTTCCCTGCAAAGAGTCCATCTGCACCCTCCCCAATCGACACATCTGTCACCGCCGGTGCCAGTCCGGTGGCCTGAAGGTTCTCAAGCATCTGGCGGGATCGGTCATTTTCAAAAAAGGAAATGATGCTTTCCGCTACCTGGGGGCCCACTTCGTGGATATCCAGCAAAGTGTCCCTATCAACCTGGCCCAAGGCATCAATGCTCCCAAATCGACTAGCCAGCACTTCTGCCAGATGCTCCCCTACGTGCCTAATACCGAGGCCGAATATTAACCGATACAATGGCTGCTCCTTGGCCGCCTCAAGCGCTGCGAGAAGATTGTCAATTTTTTTCTCTTTCCAGCCCTTAATCCTCAATATTTTATCGCGATGCTCTTTAAGGGTGAACAAATCGGCAGGCTCTTTTACAAATCCCTCATCAACCAGCTGATTCACCACTTTCTCACCAAGACCCTCGATATCCATCGCACCACGAGAGGCAAAATGTCGAAGACCCTCCCGAAGGACAGCATCGCAACCTGGATTCGGGCAACGTATCGCCGCTTCATCTCCATCTCGCACAACCAACGTTTTACATACCGGGCAATTTTTCGGAATCTTAAATTTACCCGCCCCTGCCGGGCGCTTATCATCTACAACCATCACCACTTCGGGGATCACATCTCCCGCCCGTTGAATAACGACCGTATCGCCCACACGGACATCCTTTTTATTCACTTCATCTTGGTTGTGAAGAGTTGCGCGGGAGACTTCGACACCTCCAACCCGTACTGGCCTTAGCACAGCAACAGGCGTAAGAACGCCCGTTCGCCCGACCTGAACGATAATATCCTCTACCACCGTATATTCCTGTTTCGGGGGAAATTTGTAGGCTATCGCCCATCGCGGCGCCCGGGACGTACTGCCAAGGTCCTGTTGAAGCTCAAACGAATTTATCTTGATGACCATACCATCCATTTCAAACGGAAAATTTTCTCTCTCAGCAAGATAATCTTCGTAGCTTTTAAATACTTCATCCAAATTTTTACATTTGCGCCACTCCGGGCTTACGGGTATCCCCCACTTTGGTAGTGTTTCAAGAAGCTCCGACTGGCTTTCACACTCAAACCCTTCCGTCCTTCCCAGCGAGTACAGGGAAATCCTCAAGGGCCTTGAAGCCGTAATTTTAGGATTCAACTGCCTCAGCGTACCCGCAGCCGCATTTCTTGGATTTGCAAATATCGCTTCGCTCGCATCTTCCCGAGCCCGGTTTAAACTCTCAAATCCATCCCGATCGATATAAACCTCGCCCCTAAGCGTCAGATGCCGGGGTGGCTGTGGCGCATTCTTCGACGACACAAGGCTATGCGGAATATCTTTAATGGTTCGAAGGTTTTCGGTGATATCCTCACCTCGCCTCCCATCTCCCCTGGTTCCACCGGAATGAAAAAAAATTTCTTGATAAACAATATCTACGGCAGACCCATCAAGTTTCGGTTCAACTACGTATTCAAAATTTTCAATTTCACGGTCATATGTTTGCTTTATATATCTTCGTGCACGAGTTTCAAAAGATCTGACTTCCTCTTCGTTCACGGCGTTTTCAAGGCTGCGCATAGGAGGATCGTGGACAAATTCACCGAAGCCCTCAAGCGGCTCGGCGCCCACCCGCTGCGTCGGAGAATTTGGCGTCATAAGAGAAGGATAGTCAGATTCGAGCAACTGAAGCTCACGCATCAGACTGTCATACTCAGCGTCCGATACAATCGGATTATCTAAAGCATAATATCGATAATTATGGAGGTGCAGCTGATCGCTCAGCTCCCCGGCTTTTGATCGAATTTCGTGAGGTATTTTTTTTTGACTACTCATGACTTGTCTATGCGAAAAGCCTACCTATTTAATTTTATCTATCGGAGTCTGATTACTTCACCTACAAAGATTTCAAACGTTCCAATGCAGCTTCAGCTGCCGAGGAATTCGGATATTTTTGGATCACTCGGGCTAGAAGCTCCCGCGCGCTCGCTTTATCTCCAAGATTCAAGAACGCCAACGCTTCTTTCAAAAGCGCATCAGGTGCCTTATCTCCATTTGCATAATCTACCTGCACTTTGTTAAACGCGAGAATCGCTCGTTCAAAATTCTTTTCCCTAAAATATGATTCACCTATCCAAAATTGAGCGTCATCAGCCCGTTCATGCGTTGGATTTTTTGTAATAAACCGATTAAATACTGATCTTGCCCGAGGAAAATTTCCCTCCTCATTAAGAATTCGGAGAGCCTCATTATATTCGTCTTCCGAGTTTGGCGTAATTGGTTTTGGTGGTTGTGGAACTTCCGCCGGCATTCCTACAGGTGGAACAACAACAACCACATCTCGAGACCCACCCTGCGGAACCCCAGCCGCGATTAAGGTTTCCTTTGAAACACCCACAGATGCTTGAGGCTGTGCAGCGCCTTCTGCCGAAGAGCCGGCAGGAGAACTTCCTGCGGGAACTCCTGCAGGACGGATTTGGACATCTAATTCTTCTTTCTCAGGTATGGCACCCGAATTCCTGCCTGATGACCTTAAAAAAGTCAGATCGTTATCCATTGTATCCAACTTTGCGCGAAGTTCTTTTATTTGTTGTTCCAGTTTCATAGAAACAGAAGATATTTTTTCTCTGTCTTTTTCAAGCTCGTCTTTTAGGGTTTGCAGTCCTTTTCGAACCTCTTCAATCCGAGATTCCTGATTCGACAGTCCCCGCCTGAGCCCACTGAGATTTCTACCTAATGAGGTAATATCCGAATTAGCACGTTCGACTTCCCGCGAAGTATTCTTAACAGGGCCCGGAGCGCTAAACGTCTGATCTCCGCCCTGGATAACATCTTGACAGCCGAACAAGGCAAACAAAAAGAGCGGAAGGAAAAATCGAGGGAAGGAATGGCGAGTTAAAGAAGACATAAAGAAAAAGCTCCCCGGCAGAATCTGCCGGGGAGCCTCCTTAGACCGGAGCAAATTGATACCTTAGTTCAATCCCGAAGGAATGCCGCCAATCGCATTAAACATGGCTCGGCGATTTTTTGCCCACGCCAATTCATGGCTCCTCGGATCGGCAGGTCGCTCTTCACCGTAACTGACCGTATCGACACGAGATGCCGAAACCCCAAGGGACACAAGATAGTCTTTCGTCTGCTGAGCCCTGCGATGACCCAGCGCTACGTTATACTCTGCTGTACCACGCTCATCGCAATGACCTTCGACTTGAATCCGAACAGACGGAAAATCAAGAAGAAACTGTGCCTTGCGATCAAGGACGGGGCGCATATCGGGCCTAATTCCCGACTTATCGAAATCAAAATAGACTGGCGCATTCTGGAATTCTCGGAGCGACCGTTTAAAAGCATCTCTCTTACGCCTACGCTCAGCCTCAGTCATGCTTCCTTCTTTCATACTGGACCCTGAGCGGGAGCCAGAAGAGGGGGAGGAAGCCGAAGCAACAGATTCATCAGATTTCACCGTCTGCTGGGCGCAACCAACAGTAAGAAGCAATGCGCCACCAACCACTACAAATTTAAAGTGCTTAATAATTCCAATCTCAAACATTCTAACGTCCTCCTAGCAGCCCTCTGCACAGTACATAATCGAAGTAGGAAGCAAAATAAACCACGGGCAGATACCTAAACATCATGCCCTATGCCCAGAGCAATTCCGTGCTCCCATCACCCAAGAAATCACGACTTTTAAGTATAAGGCATTGATGGATAAGGGGCAAGCCTTATCACATAAAATTGTGACCTTGGTCACGGAAGCGCAGGAGACCAAGCTGGCTCCTGACCAAGTTCAAGGCGTTTCAGTTGGGTTCCGGCCGATGTCATGACATAAACGTATTTTCGACCCGATCGATCTGATGAAAATGCAATGTTTCGGCCATCTGGCGACCAGGAAGGCGACTCATTTCTTCGCTGTCCACCTGTCAAACGCCTTAAATCGCTTCCATCTGGGTTTATTGTAACTATATCTATGGAAGAGCCGTCCGTTACCCGACCTGTAAATACGATCCTATCTCCTCGTGGGCTCCAATCTGGCTCAGTGTTGTATGTCCCTTTTTGAGTAATGCGCCTTGGGTTGGAACCATCGGAGTTCATTACATAAATCTGAGGAGTCCCTGTGCGTCCTGTAGAAAAAGCAATTTTCCTGCCATCTGGAGAAAACGCAGGGGAAACATCGATTCCAAAATTCCTGGTAAGACGCTTTCGCACGCGGCTAAACATATCGTAGCGATAAATCTCGTAATTTCTGCCCGCCAATTGCGAAAAAGCAAAATAGCGGCTGTCGGGCGAGAAACCCCCGCCAATGGCCTGAAAACGCCCTGAACTTACACGAAACTCACGACCGCCATTTGTTGGGAGAATAAAAACACCGGGCGTTCTCGACTTAAAAGAAGAGTAAGCCAGCCACTTACCATCGGGAGACCAGGCCGGGGCATTATTACCTTGCCCGTTCCGCGTAACGCGACGAAGTTGGGCCCCATCCCAATCCATAATATAGATTTCACCACGATGCTTTATTGTGCGCCTGGCGACGAATGCGATCTGGGTATCGAAAACACCCTTTTCACCAGTAAAACGCTCCAAAACAGTATTGGCAAATCGATGAGCCAGCAATCTCCAGTTCGATTTGGGATAACGATATCTTTTGCCAAGTTCCTGCACACCTCGAACCACGTCATACATATACATTTCCGCTTCAAGGGAATTGCCTAGAATCTTATAGCCACCCTTGATTAATCCTTCGACCTTGACGACATTCGCCCACTGTTTAAATCGCTGGCTTTTCTTTTGAATACCAGCCTTAAGAGGATTTTCTAGAAACCCTTTTCTGTTGCGGATAAAAAATATGCCGCTTCTCTGAAGGTCAGCCTCGATGACCTGGGCAATTTTAAGCCCAATCGGATTTCGGCCGCCCTCTAAGGGGCGAAGCTCAGGAATGGCAAGACGTATTTTCCTCGAGCTAGGCGAGTAAATGTCGATAAAAACACGTCCCGACTTCGCAGCCTCTGCGCGACCATCAAACAAGAATAACCCAGGCATTACCAGCAATAGCGCAAAGACCACCTTTGCCACCCAAAAAATTTCAATCCATATTTTCAATTCAATTTTTTTCATTTCAATCACCACAACTAACGGCAGAAATTCCGTCCACAAAAACGAAATCCAAGAGGCAACCACGTTTCCTTCACGCTATTCGGCGGCGCAGGCAATGCCGGATCTGCAGAGCGCTTAACCGCCCTTAGCGCCGCCGTATCATAAATTCGATTTCCACTCGTTGTCTCGATGCGCAGATTACGCATTTCTCCATCTCGGGCCACATCGAAAATAACAACCACTTTCAAGCTCTCCAAATTAGGTAGATTCGGGGGCACCGTCCAAAAATTCCTCACGCGCTCGGCCAGAAGCCCATAGTAGCGTTCAATATCATTCCGTGCGACACCCCCACTGCCACCACCTAGGCTGCCACCGCCTTGACCATCCCCGCCTCCCTCACCCGGATATCCTGTCTTGGGTTTTGGGGGCTCGCCAGCCGTATTCTTCGCCAAAACCTGCTTGCGATTACCTCCGGAACTTTTGCCTGGTTTTTTAGCAGGCGCCGGCTTAACTTCCTTAACAACTTTTTTTTGCTTCGCTTGTTTCCTGCGCCATTTTTTTAACCTCTCCCGGCGGACTTTGATTCTCTTGAGCCTCGCCTGCCGACTTTTGCTTATCTTCTTCTTTTTTTTCTTGATCGCCAACTTCCGAGATTTTTTCTTGCTCGATGGTTTTTTCTTTGTTCGTTTAATTTTTCTTTTTGCTTTTTTCTTTGTCGGGGTTGTGACTTTTTTTATATTCCTGCCGCCTCTGGCCGGTGAAGTCTGAACATCCTCGGGCCTATCTCCAGACTTTCCTCGGGCTGAGCCACCCGGTATTTCATCCGCACCAACCAGGCTTACCGCTGTTCCGCTACCATAGAATCGGTAATCCGCTGACGAAGGGGACCACGCCGCAGCACCAAAAATCACCACATGCAAAAAAAACGAAATACCCCACGCCCACCTAAATCTTTTGTCTCGGAAAAGAGAGCGTTCGACTTTCCTCGAAGGAGATTCCCCAGATAAGTGCTGCGAATTACCCTGATCGGGCATATCGCTCGAAAAATGTAAGGGGGGATTCTCGCTCATAGCTAGAAGACCAGACTCAACGCCGGGATGAGGTTTTTTTGCTTTTCGATTTAAGCGATTCCGTCACCATGTTAAGACGGGTAATGCCCGCTTTACGAATAACAGCCATCGTTTTGACTACTTCGCCATAAGGTACATTTTGATCGGCCCTCAAGAAAATCTCTTTTTTTGAACGGCTTTTGAATAAAACAGATAGTTTTTCGCCAAGGTCCGCTGGCTGCACCTGACTGTCATTTATAAAAACACGGCTATTGAGATCGACCGTAATAATGACGGCATCCTCAGCCGCTGTAGCCGGAGAGGCTAACACGTTGGGCAAATCGACATTTACCTGGCTCTGGCTCTGCTGAAGCATCGGAGCGGTCACCATGAAAATAATCAGCAGGACGAGCATCACGTCCACAAGTGGCGTAACGTTGATGTCCGACAGGCGAGAACCTCCGCCACGGCTGATGTGAGCGGCCAAAATTTTCTCCGTTTTTTACATACTCATAAAATGGCGGCCAACAAGATTGAGGAAATCTGCAGTGAAATTTTCAATATCGTCCGAAAGAACTTTAATCTGATTCTGGAAATGGTTATAGGCAATAACGGCAGGGATAGCCGCGGCAAGGCCAAGCGCCGTCGCAATGAGGGCCTCGCTGATGCCAGGGGCCACGACAGCCAAACCCGCAGCGCCCTGGCTACCAATATTCCGAAATGAATTCATGATCCCCCAGACCGTTCCAAAAAGTCCGATAAACGGAGTGGCGCTGGCAGTCGTAGCGAGAAACGTAATAAGACGCTCTAGATTTGATATTTCATGATTAGCCGCCCGGCGAAGCGCACGCTCCACGCTTTCGACACCCGAGAGCTCCGCCGATAGGACGGAGGATTCGACCGAGGTATTTTTCGACCTCACCTGCAAAACATGCTCCGCTTCACGGTAGCCCGCCGCAAATACCTCTACTACCGGATTTCCTTCAACAGAAGCAGCTTCTTCGTAGAGCTGATCCAGGCGCTTGGCCTGCCAGAATGCCGTTAAAAATTCATCACAAGCATTCTTGGCCCTTTTGAGCTCGATAAACTTCCAAATAATAACCGCCCACGAGGCAAGAGAGAAGAAAATCAAAATGAGCAAAACAAAGAAAACGATACCCTTGGAGCCAAAGGCAAGGCTCCAGACATCCAACTCTTGAGATGCCATCGCGGCACTCTCGCCAATCGCTAAAGCAGGGGTGAGGATAAACTGCAAGACCTATCTCCAGGGCGGATAGAGGAAGTATTGCTTTTTTAAAAAACATCGTCAATACAGATGTTTTCAACGAATCGTTGACATCAATTCTAAGCTCCGGTGATAATTGGACTCTCTATCCGCCTGCAGGCTCATCTATGATGAATCTTGATCGTGCAAAAGCAGCCGCCAAAGAATATATCGACAACATTGCTCCCCTTCTCTGGAAGCTTTCGCTCGACCTCCACAAACATCCTGAAATCGCCTTTGAGGAAAAACGCTCATCGGCTCAAATTACACAATTCCTCGAAGAGCAGGGTTTTCAGCTTGAACGAGGCGTTGCCGGCCTGCCTACAGCATTTAGAGCAATTCGCCCGGCCAAGGGTAAAAATAAACCTGCTGTCTCGTATATGTCTGAATACGATGCCTTACCGGGCCTGGGCCACGCATGCGGCCACAACCTGATCGCCATGGCCAGCGCCGGGGCCGGGGCCGCCCTCGCCAACATTCTCAAGCCAGAGACAGGCGAGGTGCAGGTTCTCGGGACACCGGCCGAAGAGGGCGGCGGCGGGAAAGTCATCATGGCGGACAAAGGGCTATTCCAAGGAATTGACGCCAATATGATGATGCACCCCTCCTCGGAAACCCGCTCCGAAGTGAATTTCTTAGCGCTGGCTGAACTCAGGTTCAATTTCTACGGCAAAACCTCCCATGCCTCGGCGGCGCCAGAAAAGGGCATTAACGCGCTTGATGGTGTAATCGCCACATTCAACGCCATTTCCGCCCTGAGACAGCAGATACTCCAGAGCGACAGAATCCACGGGGTTATCACCGAAGGCGGGCAAGCACCCAATATCATTCCGGAGAAAGCATCCGCTTGGTTTTATGTCAGAAGCGAAACACAAGAGGGCCTTAAAGCCATCCTCAAACGAGTCACGGAATGCGCCCGGGGCGCTGCGCGCTCCACCGGCACAAAACTGCGTGTAAAAAAAATACCAATTGAATACGCACCCATGCGAACGAACTCCGCGCTGGCTTCTCTTTTCAAAAACAATCTCGAAAACCTGGGCATCTTCGAGCCAGTTCCACTTCCCCCCCTTCAAATGGGCTCATCCGACGTAGGAAACGCGAGCCAAAAAACACCTACCATTCATCCCGAAATAAAGATGGTCGCGCCGGATGTATCCGCCCACACACATGCTTTCGCCAAAGCGGCTGGCGGACAGGCAGGCAGGAAAACACTCATACTCGGAGCCAAATCTCTTGCAATGACCGGCATTGATATTCTTCTTAATAAAAAAGCAAGAGAGCAGGTACGTACTGAATTTAGATCCGAGACGAACCACGCCAACCGCCCAAAAGCTAATCGTTGATGTCGAAACGAATTTCCATCCTCGTCCTGAGCCTTGGGCTTGTCTTCTTTCATTCTATTTCGTCCCTCGGCGCTACAAAAAATTCGCCCACTCGACCTCCTCTGACGAAAACACCCGCGAGAAAAAAAACTGCCACAAAAATTAAACCACCTACATACTCTTCGCTGCCAAAAAAAATCCATCTTCTTCTCAAAGCTAAAAACTACAAAAAACTCGAAGCGGAATTAAAGGCAGAATCCTCGACATGGAACGGACGCCGGGCATTTTTACTCGGATACGCCAGCCTTAAAATGAAGCGTCCTCACGATGCCGTTTCTTACTTCAAGCAAGCCCTGCATCTGGCACCCGCTCTCAAAGTTCACATTCTGCATTTCTCGGCAAGGGCATCCATGTCGGCGAATGATAACGAGGCTGCTCGGAAATCGCTGGAAAAAATGGTCCGATTAGACCCGAGAAGTATCCACACACCAGATGCCTTAGAAACACTGGCCTCGATTGAAACCCAGCGAGGCCAACACCAACGCGCAGCCGCCCGATTGGGAGAATTTCTTCGCTATAATCCAAAACACGAAAGGGCCGCCGAGATTATGGTCCGCCGGGCAAAAGCATTTAATTCGGCCGGGCAAAAAAGAAACGCCGCCGCTGCTTGGAGGCGAATCTGGACAAACCATCCGGAACACTCCCAGGCAGATCGCGCATTGAAGTTATCCGAACAATTGGCCGAAGGATTAATGCCTCGCCTCAGGCCTTTTGGCCCGCGAGATCATTTTCTTCGCGCAAGGAAATTACAAAAACGCTATCACTATGAAAAAGCCCTGAAGAGCTATCAGAACTTAAAACGAATTTTTCCCAATTCAATACACCAACGTGAAATTAAACTTTATGAATCGCTCACGCTTTACTCTCTTCGTAAAACGAAAAATGCCCAAAGGGCACTTGAGCGGGCGATACCCCTTTTTCCATCAAATTCACCTGCCCGTGCCCAGGTTCGCTATTACCTTTCAAGAAACAATTTGCGCCGTCGCGATCAGGGCGCTTTCGAAATGGAGGCGAAACAGCTTCTAGATGAAGCCCCGCGCGGCAAATGGGCAGGCAAGACGCGCTTTCTGCTCGCCCGTGTTAGCGAGGACGATCTTGATTACGAAACCGCATCGAACTACTACCGGGAAGTTTTGAAATACCATCCCTATTCGTCAAATGCACCCAAGGCCCAATGGCAACTCGCCTGGATAAATTACCGCACAGGAAATTATCTCGAAGCCTATAATAATTTCAACGAAATGGGACTCAAGTATCCAAATCATAAGCTCATATCCTCGGCCCTTTACTGGGGTGCCGTTGCCGCAGAAAGACAAGGCGAAAGAGAAAAAGCTGAGGATTTATATCGCAAATGTATTCAGATATATCGCCACCGCTACTACGGACAACTCTCGGCGGGCGCTCTTCGCCGCATTGGACGGCGAACCGGATTTCCGCCCAAACAAATCTCTCTCCCGACAACAGGCTATAAAAATTGGCTCCGCCCCCCTAAAAATATTGCCGGAGGCGCATTTTTAAACAGGTGGCGTGCTGCCGAGCTTTTGTCTTCCATGGGCTTTCACAAGTTGGCAGCCGAGGAATTTAAGCACCTTAGGGGCTCGCCTTACTTCAGACTAAAGGCCGCTCGCTCATACCTTGAAGCCGAGCGGCACGATATGGCGATCAGGATCATGCACGAATCTTTTTGGGATGCCGTCAGGGGCGGCGGCAAAGATCTCCCGATGGACTTTTGGAAAATTGCGTTTCCGATTCACAGGAAAACACGAAAAAAAGGAGAGGCCAACCCGCTGTTGGTCAGCGCTATCATTCGGGCAGAAAGTCTATTTCACCGAAATGCTTTTTCTCGCGCTGGCGCCATTGGACTAATGCAATTGATGCCCGCCACTGGCAAGCGGCTATCTAAAAAATTGAATATCCGCCTAACGTCAAATAAAAAGCTTTTCGATCCGGATCTAAATGTCCGCCTGGGAGCTCGCTATCTGGGTGACCTGGTAAAAGAATTTAAGGGAGCTTTGGTGCCAGCTATTGCCAGCTACAACGCTGGCAAACGACCGGTAAAGCGATGGTGGAAAAATCGCCGCGATGAACCTATCGAGGTATTCATCGAGAAAATTCCGTATCAAGAGACACGCTATTATGTAAAAAAAGTACTCGGTTATCTTCGCGAATATCGCCGCATATACAAAAAACCAAAAAAAGCATCAACAATAAAAAAGAGAACAAAATGAATGTTTCGTCCAAGCACAGCCATACCGCTATCGGCTTAATGTCAGGAACCTCAGCAGATGGTGTAGATGCGGCATTAATATCAATCCCCGCCTCCCCCACATCCTCGAATGTCGAGGTTCTTGAATTTAAATCCTATCCGTATTCTGATGAAATTCGTCGCCGTGTACTTGAAGCATGTGGAGATCCGGGAGTTAACACCGAGGAAATATGCTCCCTTCACCGCGAGGTTGGCGAAGTATTCGCCGAGGCGGCACTCGCCATTATCAAAAAACACCACATGACGCCAAACCAGGTGGACTTCATGGGAAGTCACGGCCAGACCGTGCGGCACCTGCCGAAGGGAGGCAAAAACTCTCAAGGGGCATTGCTGCCATCTACCCTTCAAATCGGCGATCCGTCCATCATTGCCGAAAAAACAGGCAGCACAATCATTTCGGATTTTCGATCTAGAGATGTTGCTGCCGGCGGAATGGGTGCTCCGCTTACGCCGTGGGCCCACCGCACCCTTTTCGAGAATTCCAACTATCCCTGCGCTTTTTTGAATCTCGGGGGCATCTCGAATATCACCTACATCCCCCCCAGCAGCGAAGATGGGATTATGGGGTTCGACGCCGGGCCAGCCAATATGGCCCTCGATACCCTCGCCAACAAAATTTCCGGCGGCAAAGCGCAGTTTGACCTCGGGGGTGAGATTGCCGCTCGGGGGCAAATTAACGAAAAAGCTCTCGCCTCGTTGATGGAGCATCCTTATCTGAAACTTCGTCCCCCGAAAAGCACCGGTCGCGAAACTTTTGGAGAAACTTTCCTTAGCGATACTATCGATATACTCGCCTCGCTCGGCGAGAGCGATGAGAACCAAATGGCTACACTGACAGCCTTCTCTGCCAGATGTATCATCAAAGCCGTCAATAATTACTTTCCCACAGATGCGCCTCCCAAAGAGATCATCGCCGGAGGTGGCGGCGTACACAACAAATCCATGATGCGCTATTTACAAGAAGGGCTGGACCCGATTCCTGTCGTATCTAGCGCCGTCCACGAAATAGACCCCAACGCGGTGGAAGCCGTATCCTTCGCTCTTCTAGCCTGGGCGACACTACGGGGCGAGCCGGCCAATATACCCGCCGCCACCGGAGCTAGCCACGCCGTGGTCCTCGGGAATATTACCCCCGGCAAAAATTATCTTTCCGTGCTTTAATTTGTAAGGGTGTCATCAATAACAACGTAGCCGCTAAAAACGAAGGGGCATAATGGATAATGCACTTGTTGACGAAACTGTCACCCTTACACAAGAACTAATCCGAATCCGGAGCGAGAACCCCGGCGGCACAGAAGCGGGCATGGCTGACCGCACTGAGGACTACTTAAAAAATCTTGGTCTTGATGTCGAGCGTGACGATGTTGTCGATGGACGCCAAAACATTATTGCCAAATTGAGTGCCAACCCCGATGCGCCAACGCTCGTTTACCTAAACCATATGGATACTGTCCCCGCTGGCGATGGCTGGACAAAAGACCCCTTTTCCGCAGAAATATCAGAAGGAAAACTCTGGGGCCGAGGCTCATGCGATATGAAAGGCGGCTTGGCGGCAAGCTTGATCGCCATAAAAAATTTAAAAATGAAACTCGATGGCGGCGCTCGCCTCAATCGTTCCATCAGGGCATGTCTTGTCGTAGACGAGGAGTGCTCCTGGATGCAAGGAGTGTCAAAAGCCGTTGAGCTAGGTCGAATCAAGAAAGAAGATATTGTCATCGCGTGTGAGCCCACAAGCCTTGAGCTAAAAACCGCTCAAAAAGGCGCTCTTTGGTATGAAATCGTTTTTTCAGGCAAAAGCGCTCACGCCGCCGCGCCGCAAATGGGCGCCAATGCCATACAGGCAGCTGCTCAAACTTTGATTCGTCTTGAAGAGGCTGCCGCCTCAATGAGCAATACTAATGAGTTGCTCGGCAAAACCACCATCGTGACAAGCGTCATCGATGGCGGCAGTAAAACCAACATTGTTCCTGATGCTTGCCGGATTGAGGTGGATGTTCGTTTTGTTCCCCCTTTGTCCGTTACCGGAGTACGGGAACTGCTCGAAGGAATTGCAACTGAGGCATGTCAATCTGTTCCCGGCACCTCAGCACAGATCAATTCGCTCTCGGTAGACCGCCCCCCCATACTCTCCAGCCTGCAAACGGATAACGCAAAAATCTTCTGCAGGGCCATCTCTGAATCTACGGGAGTAAATCCCGTTCCGGCGGGTGTCAGCTATTACTCTGATGCAGGGCTCGCCGCTGCACGAACGGGGAATCAACAATGTTACCTGCTTGGGCCTGGCAGCATCGAGCAGGCACATCGGCCAGATGAATTTATTGATCTCGAAGAACTGAAAAAGTCTGCTTTAATTATTAGCTCTCTTACCGAACAATTCGCACTTGGCAAATAAAAACGGGCAATTCATTTCTTTTGTGTCGTTCAATATTCAAATACTACAACTTGGGCTATTACTTCCCTTAGAATATTTCTTCAGGTTAAGGTAAATTACTGACTGGTTGATTTTGCTGGGGTAATAAAAGATTTATATCTACCTCCCGGAGCGAGGATGAATTTCAATTTGCACCGGGGCTTTAGTGCTTTTCCCATCGGGAGAATTGGAAATTGAATATGCCAGCTGGTCAACAAAATACCGAGGCGCCAAATCCCCTCATTCCCAATCCGATGGCCCAGAAAATCAAGTTTGAAAAATCGGTCCCAAAACCTCTCCTCAATCTAATCCACAAGCTCCAGCGGAATTATCCATTTTTTACGGATATGGAGGACATGGAGGTAGGGCAATTTTTAAAATTATGCAAAAGAGAAAACTACGAACCCGGCAAAGGGATATTCAGGGAAGGCGACAATGGCAACGAATTTTTTCTCGTGGTATCCGGTGAAGTCATTATCACAGTAGGCGAAAAGGAAGTGGCGAGAATGGGCCCAGGGACCGTTTTCGGTGAAATGGCTTTACTCGACAACACCCGGCGAACAGCATCTGCCATGGTTGCTTCTCCCACTTTACTATTTTCTATTTCGCGAGGTGTTCTTCATTCGAGCATGCCAAGTTTTGCCAACAAGGTGATGGAAGGCATCGCACGCCAACTCTCAGAAAAACTTCGAGATGCGAACGAAACCATAAAAAAACTTCAACGACAAGTAAATCAATTAGAAGTCAAAAAATCAAAAATTTAAACCTAACTCCATAAATTGTGATGCCGGTTACACCATTCGGAATGCATACCTCAATCCATAGACACATATTAATCATAGTCAATTAGATTTTTCCCAGTAAATTTACACAAAAGAGAATCCAAATGAGCATGGTGAGAGAAAAGACCAAATCAGAAGAAATATCCCAAGGCGATATCCCTCAAAAATTTATGGGATTTCAGTTAACCAAAGAGGGCAAGCCTTGTTTGAGTACCTTGATCAAAAAACTTCGAGGAAATTATGCATTTTTCTCGGAAATGGATGATCGGGAGATTGTATCAATTCTGAAGTTATGTGGCCGTCGCTCCTACGAACCCGGCCAAACAATTTTTGAACAGGGCGATACAGGAAATTGTTTTTACATGATTATTTTCGGAAATGTTTCTATTGTAAGAAAAGAAACAGAACTCTCAAGACTCAAACAAGGTCAGTGTTTCGGAGAAATGGCCGTACTGGAAGAGCAACCCCGAAATGCCACCGCCAGGGCGATCAGGCCAACCCTTCTGTTTTCTCTAGAGCGCGACACGCTTGTAGACACTTTTCCTTCTTTGGGTTTTAAGGTTGCATCGCATCTGGCTAAAGAGCTTTCCAAAAAACTTAGGGACATGGACGAGCAAGCCGACAATTGATTTTCAGTTGAAGTGAATTTTATTCTTGTTCAGCTCCCAACTCTTCGATTAATTCTTGAATGCTTTTCATCTGGGTTTGCGCTCCGACCGACCTGAACATTTCAAGCGACTCCCGCAGCCTTTCAGTGGCATCCGGAAACATCTTCATTTCGATATAAATACGCGCCAGGTTTCCCAATATTGTCGCCTGCCCGATGATGTGCTCTTGTTCTCGGTTAATCTCAAGCGCTTCCTCATAAGCACTCAAAGCCTCTTCAAGATCGCCACGGAAATAATGAATATTCCCAATATTGCTGAGATTCGCACCTTCCCCTTTTCGATTTCCCAGCGAGCGATTCAAGATTATCGCCTTTTCGTAACATTCCAGGGCGCGCGTATATTGATCTTGATCGGAATAAGCTACACCCATTTGCCCTACGACGAGCGCTTCTCCTGCCTTGTCTCCTGAATTTCGGCACAACAACACGGCCTCATCCAGATTTTTTAAAGCGCCATCATATTCACCCATTTCCGTCTGCGTCGAGGAAAGTGCGACCAACGAGCGAGTCCGTGCCTCATCGTCTCCAGCACGAAGATACAAATGAGTGGATTCTGATAGATGATGGTGGGCATTTTCAATTTCACCAAGTTTTCTGAACAATTGTCCGGCCCTAAAATATAGGCCCGCGAGGGTTCCTGGATCTTCATCCTCTGCCATGCACTTCAGTGCAGAAACAACAGACACCGCAGCATTTTCGAGATCGCCCTTCGACTGATAAAGAATCGCCAAATTTCTATTAGACGCCGCCAATAGAGCAACATCCGTACCCGCCTCCCGGATAGCCTCCTTGAAATAGGATATGCCCGGATCAATTTTCTCCCGGCTAAAACTAGTCACACCAAGGGCATTCAAAACAGGACCCATTTTCTCCGCACGGCGGAGCGCCTCTTTAAAATGAACAAGGGCGATGTCATAATGACCTAACATGTGTTCCATTATCCCAATCCGAAGATACTCTTCCGCCTCAATTTCTTTACGCATCTCCAAGCGCGCACAAATATCGTCCCAGCCAGCTTTGGCTATTTCTTCGATTTCTTTCGGATATGATTCGCTTTGCTCCTCGAGCAAAAGGAGATTATTCGAACAATAAAGGGAAACAAATTTTTTCACTATCTCATACATCGATTTCCCTGAAAGAGGCTCGATAGTTAGCTTCTCTTCCACAGGAGAAAGAGGCTCAAAAACACTTTCATCGGCAAATGTATCTCCGCCAATATCATGAGCGGCATCTTCTTCTTCATCGCCAACGACAGAATCCATTCCTTGAAGAATTTTCCCCGATTCAACCTCAGGGCTAATCCCTTTCAATAATTCCGATTCATCTTCTTCATCGTCGAATAGCCCCGCATTTCCAATAGGCCCTTGCGGCATATCGACCAAAGACTCTGCCCGCTCACTCTCAAGCACAGAAAAAACATCCATGGACTCCTCGGACACCGGCCCTTCTAACGAGTCATCTTTCGGCGGCTCCATCGCCTCGTCTTGCGCTGTCTCTACCTTGGGGAGTTCTTCTTCCATCTCCACCGCATCGAAAATTTCTTCAGACTCTTCCTCTATTTCATTCGGTTCCAGAGTAATATCAGGGGGCTCGTCCACCATCTCCGACGAATCGAGAATTAAATCGTCAGTTCCATCTAATCTCTGCTCAAGCTTCTCGTCAATTTCTGGCTCAATCGATTCTTCCCCAAGAATCAAGTCAGGCACTTCATGATTTTCATCCGCGTCTTGAATCGATTCTGATGTTTCTAATCCAGCCGGTATCTCCTGTGCCTTTTCTTCAGTATCAATAAACTCTTGCCCATCGGAGGGCATATCAAAAGCCATGGGAGCCTCTTCGACAGAATCCAAGTCTCCTCTTTCGAATTCCGAGGCTTCCACATTTTCCGATGTTAGCGATACATCGGTGTCGCCCGGCAGCTCCCCTGCAGGGAGCTGATCATCAATTGTTTGAACTTTTTCTTCATCCAGACCATCGGGCTCTTTCTCAGAAAGGAGGGAAGATTCGTCTACTGAAGCCGCCTCCTGTGATTCTTCATATTCCTCCGGAGAGGAAGTAGTTTCAGGCTCATACCTTACAGGAGGCTCGCTCTCCTCATCCCCCTCAAATGACAGAGACTCAAGCGTAAAAGACGCCTCCTCACCTCGATGCTGCTCTTCATTCTCTATCCCGGAGACATATTCATCCAGCACGGACTCATCACTATCATCGTCCGACAAAGACACGGGCTCTGATGAATCATCTTCCCCTTCGGAAAGTAGTGATGTTTCAGGTTTGTACATCACAGGAGGCGCAGCTTGTTCGTCGTTGTTAAAAGTCAGAGACTCCATCGTGAAAGATGGCTCCTCATCCTGAACGCTTTCCTCCCGCCCTGGCTCGGTAGCCGGAGAGACAGATGATTCCGTTTCATGAGGAATTTCATCACTGAGCAAAATCGGCTCGGTATCAGACCTCGAGAACGTCGGCTCCGTTGAAGAATCGCGATTCAACTCTTCTTCGGGTGTCGGCCAGGATTCTTCATTAGACTCCGTAGTTTCAGCCTCAGAAGATTCCGACTCCGCCCCGCCGTAAACGCTACTTTCTTCGTTCGAACTCATCGAAGGCGAGGGGTCAGATAAAGAATCGCCTCGCTCTTCTTCATTCGCCACAGCCAAATCGGCCTCGGTGTTCGGTGAAAAATTAATTACACCCACACCCATCAACTCTGCCACCGTATGGCGATAAGGCACATCCTTGGGGGCAACGAGAGCATCGAATGGCGATTCACCCGAAGAGGTTTCAACAGGAGCCTTGGTAGGTACCTCATCGAGAGGCGGCAGTGAATCGAACAACGATTCACCCGAAGAGGTTTCAACAGGAGCCTTGGTAGGTACCTCATCGAGAGGCGGCAGTGAATCGAACAACGATTCACCCGAAGTAGATTCAGCAAGAGCTTTAGTAGGTGCCTCATCAAGAGGCGGCAGTGAATCGAACAACGATTCACCCGAAGTAGATTCAGTAGGAGCTTTAGTAGGTGCCTCATCAAGAGGCGGCAGTGAATCGAACAACGACTCGCTTGAAGAGGAGCCTTCTTGAGCCGGCGAAACTTCAGACATTAAGTTCGGCTCCGCCCCGTAGTCGTCTTGCTCATTATCCGTTAGAGGTTGTGGCTCTCCCGCAAGCAACTCAACCTGCTCACCCATTTCAGACTCGCCCTGGTTTTCTTTCGATGCAGGCTCTTCTTGGAATTTATCTTCTGTAGTTTTTTGACCAGGGTTCTCTCCGAACGCCATCAGACGGTGCGATACGGTGGTTGGGCCCGCGCTCTGTGGAACTCCAGAAATATCCTCCACATCAAGATAAGCGTCTCCATCTTCCCTGTTTTTTTGCGCGATATAGGGGTCCCAGGTCTCCTCGGGAAATTCATCCCTGCGCGAGCGTTTATACAAAAGCCACACAGCCACAAGGGCGCTTAAAGCCATCGCGGCGACCAGACCCAAACTAGAATATAGATCCATTATTTCAACCCTGCCTTCGTAGCGCACACCCTGAGCGAGCGTCCGTATGTTCCCCACTATCTATAACAACAACTCCGTTCACAAGAACCATTTCAATACCGGACGGATAAGACACTGGCGACTCATAGGTGGTCGTGTCTCGAATTTTCTCGGGGTCGAACAAAACAACATCTGCTTTCATTCCGGCAGCAAGTCTTCCCCGATTTTTTATACCTAACCGATCACAGGGCGCAGAAGTCATCTTCCGAATCGCCTCGGACAGAGAAAACAACCCTTCGTCCCTCGAAAAATTTCCCAGCACCGCAGGAAATGTGCCGAAATTTCTGGGATGGGGCTTTCCAGCCCCCAGCGGAGGCTCGTGGGTCAAAGCGGCAGAATCGGAGCCGACCATGACATAAGGCTTCTCTAGAACGCGGCGCATATTCTTCTCGCTCATCATGAAAATCAGGATCTCGACAGTCAACTTCTCATCGACGAGAAGATCCATCATAGCCTCGACTGGTTCAACCCTTCTTTTCTCTGCGAGTTTCCCAACAGTCATGCCTTCACAAAAACGATTTTCATCCGTTAGAACGCGACTGATTAAAACCCGATTCCAATAAATCGGATCCGGATACTTTTCCTTGAGTTCCGAGCAAATTCGAATTCGGGTCTCAGAATCTTGAAGCCGGGCAATCTTCTCATCCGTCTGGCCATTATGTACCCAATCAGGGAGCAGCGCACTTAGATGAGTATTCGACGCAATATAGGGATAGCGATCACAGGTAACGTCCTGCCCCAACGAGCGCGCCCCCTCAATCAGCTCAAATGCAGCATCCAGCTTGTCCCAGTTTTTCTCACCCGCAGTTTTCAGGTGGCTAATCTGAAGAGGAAGTTCCGCATCACGGGCAATACCGATAACTTCATTTATCGCCTCAAGAAGTTGGACCCCCTCGCTTCGCATATGCGTAGCAAACAGGCCACCATACCGCGCCGAGGTCCGGCATAGCGCCGTCAATTCTTCCCTATCGGCAAAACAGGCCGGGGCATACACCAATCCGGTTGAAATACCGAACGCGCCATCACGCATCCCTTCATCCACCATTCGATCCATCTGGGCGAGATCGTCCGGGCTGGCAACACGATCGCTTCCGCCCATAACACTGGCTCGAATCGTGTTATGGCCGATCAAAGGAGCATAGTTTACCGACACACCCACGCTTTCGACGTGGTTCAAATACTCGTCCAACCGTAGAAAAGGAATTTCGAGGCCAAACTGCTCTCTATAAAACTCGCGCCGCTCCTCGACCTCAAGCCCGCCGATGGGCGCTGCCGCGTAGCCACAATTGCCACCAACATCGGTAGTTACGCCCTGGCGAACTTTCGCTTCGGCGGTGGGGTTCATTAAAAGGTAATAATCGGAATGGCCATGTATATCGATAAAACCGGGCGAAAGAGCCATACCAGCGGCATCAATATCCCGGCGAGCCCCCGATAGTGAAGTGGGCCCTACGGCCGCAATCGAATCCCCCTCTATCGCCAGATTACCGATAAAAGGAGAATCACCGCTTCCATCAAAAATAGTTGCTTCATGAAATATTATATCGTACACAGTTTGGCCACTCGGAGAGAACATTTAGGCAGGCGGACGCTAAAACCTTAATCCAATAAAATTTACATGAAACCGATTGCGAGGTCACGCAGGGATTTAGAGTAAATTATTAGTTGCAAAATCCAAGGAAATGACAGCCAGCGCCAGAAAAAAAAGCGCCCCAACTCAAAAAGAGCGGGGCGCTCAAAATATTGGCCTAGAGCTACTTTTGCGAACCTATAATCTCAGCCTAAAAGTTGAAATGTTACGCTTTTTTAAGCTTCTTTAACTCGGAACGAACGATTTCGTTTGCTTTGATTAAGTCTTCGATATTTTTTTCGGCAGAACCAAGTATGCTACCCTCAAGTTTACTGAGAATCAGGCGAGCAGCCAGCGTGTTAGCGCCCGAGACCGCAGGCGGCAATTCTTTGTCGGGATTTTTCGCATAATCCTCGACTTCTTTTACAATCTCGCCTTCATCGTAAAGCTCGTTTTTCGAATACTGATAAGCCAGCTTCACATAATCGCGCTCCTTGCGTTCCTGGTCACGCGTTTCGCGAATAATATTTTCCATGTCAGAGGAAGAAGGCTTTTTCTCGGAATTGCGGCAAACCTTTTCGATTTCCTCAAAATATTGGGCTTGATTGTAATCAGTGGGAAATTCATCGCCCGGAATCTTGCTACTTATCTCGAATCGAATTCCGTCTTCCACGTATTTTGGAGGACCAATTTCGTAAGTAATTCCCTTAGTGCTGAACCTATCTCCTTTTTTAGGCTCATATTTTTTCTGAAGATTTTTGGCCAGGTTATTCAAAGATCGGGTGGCGACTTGTACGAAGAGTTGCTCTTGAAGAGTTGCCATATATTTAAACTCCTTCACAAACACGAAACAGACCCCTAAAAATCAGGTCCGAAACATGCCTAATAGATGAGAGAGCGTCAAGGGACATGGGGCTCCCAAGAGCACGAACATACAGCAAACAAATTCGCAACTATCTAAAAACAATACAGTTCCACACATACGCCTCTAGGTGAAGACACCCTTATTTTCAATATGATAGCCTTCCGTTTTGCCATATTCGGCTTTAATTATTGAAAGGATTTTCTTATGTCTGAAAATATCATTATTCGCCTCGGCGGCTATTCGCCCCCCGATTCTACCCATAGCCTGGCTTCCGTTCATTTCAAAGAATCTCTCGAAAAACAACTCGGAGACGAAGTCACCGTCGATCTATTCTGGAACGTTCTCGATTTCGGATACCGTGCTGACGATCTTCTCTCAATGGTCGAGTGCGGCCTTCTTACGATGTGTTATTTTTCCACCAGTTATGTGACTAGCCGCGTACCCGAACTTGAGATCATCGATCTGCCATTCGTGTTCGAAAACGAAGCTGCTGCCCACGCCGCTCTCGATGGTGCACTCGGAGATTACCTGACCGAAAAAACTGAAAATCGGACGGGGTACCGGGTGCTCGGCTACTGGGACAACGGCTTCCGCCATTTATCAAATCGCCTTCGTCCGGTCCGCTCCCCCGCCGACTGCAAAGATATGCGCGTTCGTCTTCAGCCCAACGAAGTTCACATCAAAACATTCGAGATGCTTGGAGCAGTGCCGGTTGCTGTCGACTTGAAAGAGGGCATAGAAAAAATTGTTTCTCACGATGTAGATGCCCAAGAAAATCCACTGGCAAACACCGTCACCTACGGCGTAGACAAACATCACAACCACGTCACCATGAGCGGACATTTTTTCGGTGCCAGAGGCCTTTATACACACAAAGACAGCTTTGACTCCTGGCCCGAGAGCGTACAACTCGCAGTCCGAAAATCGGCCTGTGAGGCGATCCAGGTGCAACGCCAGTCGGCTTTTGCCAAAGAAGAGGAACTGCGTGTCCAGATGCTTGAAGAGGGCATCGAGGTCATTAGCCTTACCTCAGAGGAGCGCGAGGCATTCAAGAAAGCTGTCCTCCCGGTTTTGGATGAAGCCCGCTCTCGGCTGGGAAATGAGATATTCTCATTGTTGGGCTAAAAATTGCTCGGTTTCCAAATTCTTTAGGGCCCTCCACTTTTAACTTAAAGGCACTCGCCATAGCAGATTCTGGTCGTATAATGCCCGTTCCAAAAACCTTTGGTTCGGGAAGGAAACTGGGCCCATGAAATTCTTATATTTCACCGCAATTCTTCTTGGAATCACCGTATTTGGTACAACCGGCTACGCCCTAATTGAAGGGTGGTCGCTGAATGAAGCCTTTTATATGACCATCATCTCCATCACGACTGTCGGCTATCAGGAAGTTCATCCACTAAGCTCCAACGGAAGATTATTCACTGCCGTTCTTTTGTTGCTAGGTGTCGGAGCGGTTTTCTATGTCATGGCTGGCATCGCCGAGATCATGATCGAGGGGCGCGTCCGTCAAATATTGGGGAGGCGAAAAAGAGTGCGCGAAATTCATAAACTAAAAGGACATCATATCGTTTGCGGTTACGGGCGCATCGGATTCGTTATCTGCCGCGAATTCAGGCGCGAAAACCGCCCCTATGCGGTCATTGAAAACAACCCGGATAAAGCGGCGGAACTTATCGATGATGGCATCCCGGTCGTCGTCGGTGACGCCACGAGCGATGCCACCCTCATCGAAGCCGGGGTGGAGCGCGCCGTGGGGCTCATAAGCTCCATGCCCTCAGACGCGGAGAACGTATTCGTCGCCTTGTCGGCCAAACGCCTCAATTCAGATCTCTTCGTGGTGGCCCGTGCCGTCAGAGACAGCGCAATTCCGAAACTCCAAGCTGCGGGGGCCAACCGCGTTATTTCTCCATATACAATGGGTGGGCTACGCATGGCCGAATCCGTCCTGCGACCCAAGCTGGCGAATTTTTTCGACACGATTGCAGGATACACATCCAAGGATTGGGATTTCGAGGAAACCGTCATATCTGACACATCTTCATGGGGCGACCAGAACCTAAGGTGCTCGAACATCGGACAGGAAACCGGGGTATATATATTGGCATCCAAAAGAGATGGGGAGATGACCTTTAATCCCGGAGCCGACCACATTATTCAGATAGGAGACACTCTGTACGCAATGGGGCGGCCTGAGCAGATTGCCTCCCTCAGGGAATATCTTCAAAGTGGCCCGGAATCAGCGCAGAAAGAATAGGATAAACTCACCCCAGCGACGAGAAATCTATCTTACCCACAGCTTCCCGGAGGCGCTTTGCCGCCCGGGATCCTACACCAACACCTTCTCTAATCTCTGACTCAATTTCGGGCAAGCGTGGAAACACCCCCAGCAACCGGACGCCTGTAAGCTCTTCAATCGCACAAGGATTCCGTCTCGCGGCAGGCGAATCCTCTCCAGTCAGATCGTTCAGAACAACACCCGCGATAGAGAGCCCCTCGGCTCGGGCCGCCCTCACAGTAAGCTGCGTGTCGTTCAGCGTTCCGAGCCCCAAAGGCGCAACAATTAAAAGCTTCAAGTCACATCGCCTCGCCAGATCGCTCATCAACACGCCTCTGGCCAGCGGAACAAGAAGCCCCCCCGCTCCCTCCACAAGAAGTGGTCCGGGTTGCTTTTTCAAACCTGAAACGATTTCTTCGATTTGGGCGATGTCCGGTGTGCTCCCTTCCTCCTCGGCAGCATGGGCGGGCGCCATCGGAAGTGCATAGCGGTACGGGCATATTTCATCAATCGGACGCTCATCCCCGGCCGCCTGTTTCAGGGCCACCGCATCCAGTGGATAAAGGGAGCCATCAATTTTTTCACAGCCCGACTCGGCTGGCTTGAGCACCCGGGGCATACGGCCAATAGAGGCCCACAAAGACACCAGGGCGCACCCGACCACCGTTTTTCCCACACCGGTTCCCGTTCCAGTTAAAAAAATGGCAGGATCAGCCACGAGTCATGCCTTTCATCAATTCAAGGGAGCGAAGACCTACTTTGAAACCTGATAAAACTTTGAACCTTTTGGGCGAGATTTGTCCGATGACCTGGGTACGTACAAAACTCGCCATCGAGGAAATGGGTTCCGGCGAACTATTAGAAGTATGGCTCGACGAGGGAGAGCCCTCAACGAGTGTGCCCCAAAGCGCCGAAGCTGAAGGCGTTAAACACGTTTCATCCACCTCGGGCCCCGAAGGCGGTGTAGCCGTCCAGCTAAAACTGCCATAAAACAGAGTTGTCTACCGCGTATCCGGACTCACCTCTGTATCCTCGGACGGAATCTTCGTTAACAAAACAAACCAGACCCCGGAAATTGTTGCCAGCGCCGCTCCCCAGTGCATTAAAGTAACAAATCCAAATTGAGGAAGAAGCCAGCCCGCCAACAAAGCACCGAAAGTTGAGCCAACGCCAAACGTCGCAGCGGTATAAAGAGCCTGCCCCGTATTCTTGATAGCATCCCCGCTCATCTTGTCCACAAACTGCACAGCCCCGACATGATAGATACCAAACGTAACTCCGTGGAGCATCTGAATCGCAAGCAGGGCCACAATATTAGTAGTCCAGGTCGTGAACTCCCACCTCAGGGCCAAGGCGAAAATTCCCGCGGCGATCATGGCTTTTAGGCCAATTCGTTTCTGAATATCATGCGCATACCAGAGGAAAAATATTTCGCTAACAACACCTATCGTCCAAGCTAGGCCAATAAGCATCGCCGACATGCCAAGTTCTCGAAGATATATGCTGAAATAAAGGCCAAAAGGGCCTGCGCTTATCGCCGCAAGAATGGCACTTCCGAAAAAATGGAGCAGGGGCTTGGATTTAAGAAGTCCCTTCAAATCTCGCCTGAAATGAGAAGTTCCACTTTCCAACTTTTGGGGAAATGTCCTCACTACGAGCAAGAGAATCATTCCACTTCCAAAAAGAACCGGAAACATCCAACCGATTGAGTACGCCTCAATAATACGGCCAACACCCATGGCAGCGACGATAAAACCCAGCGAACCCCACCATCTGAGCCGACCGTACTGGCCTCCACTTTTTTCGACCTGCCTAAGTGAAGTGTTCTCGGCAATTGGACCAACTGCACCCCGGCTCGCAGAATAAAGGGTGACGAGGAACAATAGCGCCCAAAATCCCTGACTCCACCAAAGTCCAAGGGCGAGAAAACTACCTAAGGCCACGCAAAAGAGCATTATCTCACGGCCTCGCCCCAGCCTGTCGGCAA
Organism: Nitrospinaceae bacterium; assembly: GCA_018669005.1. Classification (NCBI taxonomy): domain Bacteria; kingdom Pseudomonadati; phylum Nitrospinota; class Nitrospinia; order Nitrospinales; family Nitrospinaceae; species Nitrospinaceae bacterium. Next base: position 132,331 of record JABJAL010000072.1, on the reverse strand, counting down.
GAACACCCACCAGCGGGGGCGCCAGAGAAGTCGAAAATCGGGCAGCGGCGTTCAGATACCCCAACTGCACTGCGGTGATACCCACTGAATAGTAATAAACGTTCAAGAAAGGCAGGGTGACGCCAACCCCGAAAAAGTGGAGAAAATAAAAAGCAGGCATTCGCCAGGAAGGCGGAATCGACAAACCTTTAATCATACCCGCCCGTTTCGTCTGAGTAACCAATATATAGGTGTCATTTCCCTAGAATATAGACCATATTGGCGATATATGGTCCCCCTGCCCGGAGCACTTGGAAGATTACACTGAAAAGGGGGAATCACCATACATTTGGGCACATTCTACACTTTCAAAAGTTTCTATCCTGAGAAAGATTTGCTAATATTTCTCCTCTATCGGAGGCTACGTTATTTAGAATTTTGAGCTTCCAAGCCCGAATACTTTTTATTAATTTAAGCAGGGGAGTAAAGCGATGTGCGCTAATGAGATCGAAACCAACGCAAAGAAGATGGTGGCTGCAGGCAAGGGAATTCTCGCCGCCGACGAAAGCGATGGCACCATCAAAAAGCGATTCGATTTGATCAACGTTCCTTCTACCGAAGAAAACCGGCGCTCATACAGGGAGATGCTTTTCACTGCCAAAAACATTGAAGAGCATATCAGCGGCGTCATACTTTTCGATGAAACTATTCGTCAAAAAACAAAGGACGGAATACCGTTCGCGGAACTTCTTACCAGCCTTGGCATCGTTCCGGGCATCAAGGTTGACAAAGGCGCAAAACCCCTCGCAGGCGCACCAGGAGAAACGGTTACCGAGGGTCTCGATGGTCTTCGTGATCGCCTCGCCGAATATTATGAACTGGGTGCTCGCTTCACCAAATGGCGCTCGGTCATCAATATCGGTAACGGCCTTCCTACAAAGTACGCCATCGACACCAACGCCCACGCATTGGCACGTTTCGCAGCCCTCTCGCAGGAAGCGAACCTGGTTCCCATCGTCGAGCCTGAGGTGCTTATGGACGGCGACCATACGATTGAGCGTTGCTACGAAGCGTCGGAGGCTACCTTCAAACGTGTTTTCGAGGAACTGAATGATCAGCGCGTCTCGCTCGAAGGAATGGTTCTTAAACCGAACATGATTCTTTCTGGGAATAATTGCCCGACACAGGCAGGAATTCAGGAAGTTGCCGAGCAAACTGTTCGCTGCCTGAAGGCTTGCGTACCAGAAACCGTTCCGGGGATGGCCTTCCTCTCAGGTGGACAGTCCGATGAGGTCGCCACTGCCCACCTCAACGCCATGAATGCAATTGGCCCCCATCCGTGGGAGCTGAGCTTCTCTTACGGTCGAGCACTTCAAGCACCAGCCCTCAAAGCCTGGGGCGGCGACCCGGCTAATATGCCTCTTGCCCAGAAGGTTTTATTCCATCGCGCAAAATGCAATGGCGCTGCCCGCTCCGGCTCCTACACAGCAGAAATGGAAAAAGAGGTCGCTGTCGCTTAAGGGTGTCAATCAACGTACACACACATACCTCTCCCGGGAGAAGGACGAAAAAATGAATTCACAGGCGGTGACCGCCGAGGCCGAAATCGAAAAAGGCATCACACTAGAGCGCCACGTAAAAGAAGAGGAAAGAAAATTTCCCGAAGCGCGCGGCGTTTTCACTACCCTTATCAGTCAAATTTCTCTTGCCGCCAAAATCATCAATGCTGAAGTCAACAAAGCAGGGCTCGTGGATATTCTGGGCCTCGCAGGCCATACGAATGTTCAAGGAGAGGAAGTCCAAAAACTCGACGATTATGCCGACGAGGTTCTTCGCCGGGCCCTTGACCACCACGGCTCAGTTGCCGCACTCGCAAGCGAGGAGATGGACGATCCCTACATCGTATCTGGTGATTATCTTGATGATGGTGAGTATGTCGTCGTTTACGACCCACTTGATGGCTCTTCCAACATTGACGTGAACGTAAGCATCGGTTCCATTTTCTCAATTCTCAAAAGAAAAACCACGGGCCCCGAGGCGCAGATGTCAGATTTTCTGCAGCCTGGCTCAGGGCAAGTTTGCGCTGGCTATATCATTTACGGTTCATCGACCATGCTCGTATACACAACAGGAAACGGCGTCAATGGATTCACTCTCAATCCATCAGTCGGTGAATTTTTTCTATCCCACCCTAATATCCAGATACCATCGAGAGGGAAGATTTACAGCATCAACGAAGGAAACGCCTCTAAATGGCACGACCCGGTTAAACACTATATCAATCACCTCAAAGAAGACGATAAGTCGACGGGGCGTCCCTACACGGCGAGATATATCGGCTCTCTCGTGGCCGACTTTCACCGCAACCTGCTCAAAGGCGGCATTTTTCTTTATCCCGACGACAAGAAGAATCCAAACGGCAAGCTTCGACTTTTGTATGAATGCAACCCAATGTCTTTCATCGTCGAGCAGGCAGGAGGCGCAGCCAGCAATGGGCAACACCGCATTCTTGACATCCTCCCCGACGACCTCCATCAACGCGTGCCTTTCTTTATCGGCAGCCAGGAAGACGTTTCAGATATAGAGCGATTCCTCTCCGGGGGCTCAGCATGAACAAAGTTTTTACCAACCTACCAATAATTATTGCCACAGTGGCAAGTGTCCTTTTTCTTAACGGATGTGTCGGAATAGATGAGTTCGAAGCGAAAGTCTCCGAGGCGGCTGGACTTAGAAAGGAAATTGAAAGCGCCCGCTCCCGCATCACTTCTCTCCGAAGAACTATTGACGATCTTGAGAAAAAAAATACAGATCGACGTCTTGAGGGCGAGGAGCTGACCCAATCTCTCAGCATGGCCCGCCGCTATGGGCAACAGCTTGAAACAAAATTGGCTGATCTGCGCGCACGTGTCTCTTCTCAGGATCTTGAAAATAAAATTTCCGAGAAAAATTCTTCCATGCTTAAATCTTCCGTCGAGGAAGCCGAAAAGAATTTTCGCGCACTTGAGGAAGCTAACGTATCGCTTAAGAAAAAAATTGACCGCTTCGAAGACAAATTACGTCTTCAAGAACAAGTCAAAAGAGACCTAACCGCTCAACTTTCGCCTGAAATTAAATCTGGCTCCATTACAATTAGTCGCAGCAACGATCGGGTCGTCATCGGCCTCGAAAGCTCAACGCTCTTTTCTTCAGGTAGGGCTGCGATTCGGCGGATCGGAAAAAAACATTTAAGAAAAATTTCCCGAATACTACTTCGCTACACGAATCGAGAAATTCAAGTCCAGGGCCACACCGACAACGACCCTATTAGCGAAAGGCTGATTGAAAGATGGGAGTCCAATTGGGAATTGTCTACAGCCCGCGCAACTCGGGTCCTCCGATTTTTGGTTGAGATCGGAAATATTGACCCTAAAACAATATCGGCTGCCGGCCTCGGCGAATTCCGCCCCATTGCAGATAACTCGACCAAGGCGGGGAAAAAACAAAACCGCCGTATTGATATTGTTCTTTACCCTCCAGCGTCCTAATTACATCTTTCCAGTTTTTTCTTTCGCCCTCGGAGTACAAGCGTGATCATAGAACGCATCCCCGTCGGCTCATTTCAAATGAACAGCTATATTGTGGGCTGCGAAAAAACGGGCGAGGGGATCTATATTGATCCCGGAGCAGAGGTTGACCGCGTCATCGCCTTCGCGAAAGAGAAAAACCTTCGGCTTTCTAGACTAATCGGCACGCATGCGCATATTGATCACGCCGAAGGCGTTGCTGAGGCTAAGCAAAAACTAGACATCCCCTTCCTTCTCCATGAAGCCGAATTATTTAATCTCCAGAGCATGCCGGACGTCGCAAAAGGGTACGGGTTTCCAGTCCCCGACGTGCCTGACATCGATGACTTTCTCATTCCCGGCGAATTCTTGGAGGTCGGGGATATTAGTTTTGAAATAAGACTTACTGATGGCCACGCCCCCGGCAACATTTCCCTTTACTGGCCCGGGACCGGAGAGGGAGGACATGTAATTGTTGGAGACTCCTTGTTCGCCGGCTCTATCGGTCGTACCGATCTTTATATGGGAAGCGTTAAAACACTACTCAGCGCCATCCATACCCAACTTTTGACACTTCCACCCGACACAGTCGTTTATCCGGGCCACGGCCCCGAAACGACTATAGGACACGAGAAAGCGACTAATCCTTTTTGCCAGCCCGGCGCCGAAAGTAATCTCCAATGATCGAGCATCCCCCTTCTCATCCAGCGCATCCACACCTTGGCGGAAACATTCATTTTTGTGTCTCCTGCGGCTCAAACCTTGATTACCGTATCTGGAGCAAAGGCGATGGCACTATGCAGCTTTGCTGCTCAAGTTCTAAGTGCAACCACGTTCATTTCCTTGATCCCAAAGTGGCGGCCGGCGTAATACCAACAATCGACGGAAAAGCCATTATCCTTCAAAGAGCTTACAACCCCGGTAAGGGACTCTGGACTTTTCCCGGTGGCTTTGTAAACCGCGGTGAAATAGTCAGCGAAGCTGCTATCCGCGAGGCGAAAGAAGAGGCGGGAGTAGACGTAAGAGCGGGGAAACTGTTGGGCGTCTACTCTTTTCAGGACAACCCGACAATTCTTATCGTTTATACAGGGGAAGTAATCGGCGGAGTACCCCGCGCACTCGATGAAAGCACGGACATCCATTTTGTAGGTCCCGATGAAATCCTTTTTGAGGAACTCGCCTTCGACACCACACGTGCTGCGTTTCGAGATTGGCAAGCCTGGATAAGTTCTGGCCAGAGCCTTTAACGTTTCATCCTGAATAACTCCTACTTTCTTTGACTTCCAGGGACCCAAAAACTCAAAGCTAAAGCAAGAATAATGACCTATTAAAGGAGTCCACCCTCAAAGAAAAAATTTATGGGTAAGGCGCTATATATAGATTCCTTGAAATTTTCATACCCCATATCTTGAAATTTACCACCAACACAAAATAAATCTTATATACCTTTATTTATCAACTACTTATCTTTATTTATACATAACATACATGAACAAAATATTGGTCGATAATATTTTTTTAATTTGGCAAACCTTTTTGCATCAATAACTTACAATCATTACCTGAAATTTTACTTGAGTTAATCCTTCCTTCTATGTAATATTCAAGGTGTTCCCAGCTTCGCCCCGTGGCAGGGTTGTTGATGACAAATCTTGAAAGGGATCTTTTTTCCCTGGTAACTCTGGTTAGCAACGTCATGGAAGCCTATTCGGCCTGCCTGTTTCTCGAAAACAAGCGCCGAAAAACATTCCAGCTAACCGCCGTCCACAGCCTAAGCCCCCACATTATTTCAAATGCATCCATAAAAACCGGACAAGGCTTCATGGGTTGGGTGCTAGAAAACAACGCCCCTCTTAGCATCGATCAATTTAACAAAGATACAGTCGTCCTCGGCTACTACAGTCGTGATGAAGACATCAAATCCTTCATGGCGGCACCGCTCCCTACCACAATGACAAAAGGAGCACTGGCCGTTGACGGAAAAAAACAATGGTCATTCAACAGCAAATCTCAAAAAATTCTAGCAGGGTTCGCCCAGCAATTCGCATACTTGGTGGACGGCGCTCTCAATGCAGCACAAGTTGAGCGCCAGAGCATCAACATCGGCTCGTTCGGCAGCTACCTCTCTTCGCTGAAATCCTGCGATAGCGAAGATCAATTGCTGAACGCCATTTGCCTAGTACCTCGCGAATTGGTCCCCTTTACCGCCTGCTTCCTCGTTTTAAAAGATGAGGAAGCAGGCGTTTCGCGTCTTGTTCGAACCTCTGGGTTCGGTGAACTCTTTATGGATGATGTTTTTATCAATGATCGTTCGAGCGTAGCAGGCTATGTAATTGGAAAAGAAGAATCCCTCCGCCTCCCCGATATTAAAAGACGCCCTCTTTTTCATGAAGGCGAGCCAGATTTTGGAGCTCGGTCAGTAGCCGCAGTTCCTTTAAAGATAGACGGTAAGACAGTAGGCGTACTAGGATTCACAAACCATCAACGAAATCAGTTCGATACTTTTACCTTGAAGCGCGCCGAAGTTATTGCGACCCCGGTGGCCGATGCATTATCTCGACTGCGCTATGAAATTAAATGGCAACAACGAGCAGAGTTCGACACCCTCACCAGCGGACGAAATATTACCTACATTCGCTCCCGTCTTGATAAAATACTCCAAGAAGCCAACCGAAAGGGAAGGCAAGTCGCGCTACTAGAAATCAGGCTCGACGACGTACATACCATTCAAAATGAATTCGGCGTCCCGGGAAATGAAAAGTTAACTAGACATTTATTCGAACTCCTTGAACCCTTCTCACGAGACGGCGACATACTTGTTCGTCATGAAGGCGCTAATTTCTTCCTTCTTCTTCAAGGGACATCGACAGAACATGCCGAAGCTGTGGCCAATCATATCATCCTAACAATTAACGAAAATCCTTTGGAAATCAAAAATAGTGAAATTTCTCTTACCGCATGTGTCGGGGCAGCTTGTTTCCCGGAAGACGCGCGGGATTCGGACGGCCTATTTATGGCCTCCTCCAGGGCACTGCAATCTGCGCAGTCCCTGGGCATTAACCAGGTATGCCTGAAGGGGGGAGTTTCGAACAATGCTTTCGTTTAATAATTTCAGATCATTCTTCGGTGCAAAAATCGCTATGGATCTCGGAACAGCAAATACACTAATTTACACCAAGGACAACGGAATCGTTCTAGACGAACCCTCTGTTGTTGCTCTCAACACACGAAACGGTGGAGCCGTCCTTGCCGTAGGAAAACGAGCAAAAGAAATGTACGGGAGAACCCCCGAGAGCATACAGACCATACGCCCCATGAAAGATGGGGTTATCGCTGATTTCGACGTTACAAAAACTATGATTCGCCACTTCATCTCTTCGGTCGTACCTAAAAAACGTATCAGCCGCCCCACCATGATGGTCTGTGTCCCTTCTGGAATTACAAGCGTTGAAATGAAAGCCGTTATTGACTCTTCAATTCAATGTGGCGCAGGAAAGGTACATCTGATCGAAGAACCAATGGCTGCGGCAATCGGAAGCAAATTACCAATACAGGAAATTTCAGGGTCAATGATTATTGACATCGGTGGCGGAACCACCGAGGTCGCGATGATATCCCAGTTCACCATCGCATACTCAGAGTCTCTCCGCGTTGCCGGAGATGAGATGGACAATTGCATTCAGCGCTACATCCGCCGCCAACACGGTATTTCAATAGGCTCATTCGAGGCCGAACGCATCAAGATAGAAATCGGTTCAGCTTCCCCCCTTTCAGAGCCAATTGAAGGCGAAGTCACGGGCATTGACGCATCAACTGGAATGCCCAGAACAATTCAACTAACAGATGCCATGATCCGAGAGGCACTGAATAACCCTGTCAAGGCTATCGTTGAGTCGATTCGAAACGCACTTTACAAATCGAGCCCAGAGCTCGCTTCTGACATCCGTCGCAGGGGCATTGTTCTGGCCGGAGGTGGCTCGCTCCTCAAAGGCCTTGGTGCTCGATTACACGCTGAAACGGATTTACCTATTTTTAGGGCCAAAGACCCACTAACCGCCATAGTTCGCGGAACGGGTTATGTACTAGATAATCTGGCGGACCTCAAAAAGGTCTGCCTGAATTAAAGGAAATTAAGTCCCCCCCCAAGCCGAGGGCCCTTCCCCCTGTAGCATTTGGGCCCTCGGCCCTTCCTTTTCTGGAAATCAGATTTAAAAATATGTTTTTACTCGCACAACTTTAAGATAGAATTCACCTGCCTCAATCTGTTCGTTTTTTTTCAGAATAAAAATTCTATTTAACTGGAAGGAATGGCTATGTCTTTCACTTCAATTGGAAACACTGTCCAGATCGATGCCTCGATCAAGGACATGAAACTTGTCTACAGAACGCTTCATCGACATTTGAGCGAAAATCTGGATTTAATGGACTGCACTTTGCTTGACGATCTCCAAAGCGCTCTTCAAAAGAAAGCCCAGGAAGAGGGCGTGGATATCGGCCATCACAGTGCATGGGATTTTTGGTTGGGAAACAAAGACATCGTTCCTTGCGAGGAACGCGTTAAGAAAAGAAGAGTTCTCTAAAACATAAAGGGCGGTTTAGCCCGACAGGGAAGATTCGGTATCATCGGTCTCGATCTTTCTAAGGATATGGCCGTCTAGAAACCATTTAAGAGCTCTTACTTCACGATCACTACACAAAATAAGGCCAAGTGCCACCCTAAGCCATTCTGAGCGAAGCTCTTGCCAATCTTCAATTAGAACACCCCGATATCCATTCAACCAAACAGGGCTAAACCTAATCTTGTCGCCCATTCCTTTTGCAAAAGAAGCAAGCTCCGTCGCTACAAAATCCTCCCCGGTCGTTCGCTCAGGGCCTAGAATCATTTCAGTATTTTTCCACATAACTTGTTGAAGCAAAACTTTGTCTTTCATCTGGAAAATCTCGAGAAATCGTTTAAACACTTTTTCCGATTTTTCATTATTATCTAGCGAAACGAAAGGCACCGTCGAGCCCCACCTCTTGCGAACTGAAGATCGTATTTTTTCTGCTTCCTCGGCGATTTCAAAAACTTCCGGGATGGTGACATGAAGCGCCTCTGCTGCCATTCGGTCCCCGTCTTCAAACCCGTCCCTGAGAACAACCACAGACCGTTGTTCGGGTTCCATGTATTGAAGCGGAAAAAGAAAGTGGAGCGGCACTTCAGGCCAATAGTCCTCGCCCTCAAGCGATCGGAAATTCGGATCGGTACACGCACCATTTGTCTGAATTAGGTCCGGAAGGTCGAACTCTTCGAGCGAAACAGGTTTGTGGCTCTTAAGAAGTTCAAACGCTGCTTCCGTGGCAGCCGTATGAAGCCACTCGTTGTGATCGTCGATATTTTCTAGCGAAGGCCCCATCTCCACTACCCGGAGCATGGTTTCTTGAGAAATATCCTCTGCGTCAAGGATACTGCCCGTAAGGCGGTAGGCATGACGGCGAAGCAATCCCCAATATTCTTGTGTAAATTTCTCCAGATCAATCACTGTATTTTCATAGCTCCAACAACATCAAAAATCTGGAATGGACATTAGAATTATTTCTACTCATGCCGCCGTGAACATTTCCTTCAAATCTGAGCCAGCGGTAAGAGGCGCTTCGGTTTTTTCACGAACTTCTTCTTCACTAACACCTGGCGCTAATTCACGAAGCACCAACTCATTGTCCTCGATGGAAATCAGAGCCAGCTCGGTAACGATAATGTCCACCACTCCTTTTCCAGTCAAAGGAAAAGAGCATTCATTCAAAATTTTAGGTTCGCCAGTTCGAGAGCAATGGGCCATAGTGATGATAACTTTTTTAGCCCCGACGACGAGATCCATGGCGCCACCCATGCCGGATATCATTTTTCCGGGAATCGCCCAATTGGCCAAATCTCCATTAGCGGCCACCTGCATAGCTCCTAGGATTGTCACGTCAATATGGCCACCCCGAACCATTGAAAAAGATGTGGCGCTGTCAAAGAAGGAGGCACCTGGCATTACCGTCACCGTCTCCTTGCTTGCATTGACAAGGTCTGGGTCCTCATCGCCCTCGTAAGGAAATGGCCCGACACCTAAAATACCATTTTCCGAGTGAATGGTGACTCCGTATTCCTCGGGTATAAAGTTACTAACGAGGGTCGGAATGCCCAGTCCTAGATTAACAAATCCCCCTCGGGGGACTTCCTGCGCCGCTCGCCGCGCTATTTCATCTCTGCTAAGAGGCATGGTATCTCCAACTATTTCCCAGTTCGGGGCCTATTAGTTTTTATTTCAATCGGTTTATCTTTTTCTTCAGCAACAACTAAACGTTGCACAAAAATGCCTGGCGTGTGAATTGCTTCGGGATCAAGTTCACCAACGGGAACAATTTGCTCGACTTCAACAATAGTGACATCTGCTGCCGACGCCATAACGGGATTAAAGTTTCCCGCGCTCTTCCGATAAATTAAATTTCCTGCCTCATCCGCCTTCCAGGCACGAATAATGGCAAAATCTCCCCTGATGGGCTTCTCGAAAATGTGCTCGCGCCCATCGATAATCCGTGATTCCTTACCTTCGGCGACGACCGTACCCGCGCCCGTTGGGGTGAAGAATCCTCCTATACCGGCACCTCCGGCGCGAATACGCTCTGCAAATGTTCCCTGAGGGATCAGCTCAAGTTCTATTTCATTGTTGAGCGCCTGATCTTCGTAAGCCTTACATGCCGATCCTACCCTTGTGGCAATGACACTTTTTATCTTCTTCGCCTCAAACAGAAGTCCGGCACCCCAGCCATCCATCCCACCAGCATTACCCACAAAGTGAAATTGCCCTACGCCAACCCGCTCGCTCAGCGCCCGACATAGACTAGCCGCCATGCCACAAATTCCAAATCCACCGACAAGAATTGTCGCCCCACTCTGGATATCTTCCACCGCCTCAGTTGAACTACCGTATACCTTTGGCAATTTTTATCTCTCATTTTAAATGCTGATCAAAAAACAGAAATTTTCAAGACTAAAACTAAATCACCAAACGAACTCCGCCCAGTTCAGCTTGACTGTAAACAAGCTTTCCCCCAGGCGATCCTATGAACATGAGGTTGCCCGGAATATTCCATTTTTCAGACAATTCCTGGATCAGGGCCGGGCTGAAAGCTCCTTCAACTATTACAAAATCAATATCAATATGTGGATACGTTTCCGAGAGAAACTTCAAATCGCTCTTGAGCTTTTCAGGAACTTCTTTTTTGTCATTCACCACAGTGACAATCTTTATCCGGTTTGTGTGTTCATTATCCCAGACGTAAAGAATGGCATTGTTGAGATTTGCAACGTTGTCGCCTCGGGTGAAAAACACCACTTGTTGCGAATTGATTTCCTCTATTTTATGGCGAATCGAATCAGTCACTCCGCCCATCAGATTGTATAGCGAGGCGCTGATAACCCGGACCACAAACAAACATCCCTTTAAAAGCGTAATGCGGGACAGCATGATCATGATAAACAACATCGAGGGGACAAAGTAATTGAGAAATACACGCAGATAAGGTGGATTCATTACCGCATTACTGACCAATGCAACCAGGACAGCAACGATACCAATAATCACCGTCACCCAGCCCGCACGAGAAGGTCTTGGCAGGCGCGTACGCTTTACTTTGAGTAAAATATTTCCTAATCCGAACAGAGCCATAACCGAGAGGAATGAAAGAGTATACACACCAGCCAGGGCTTTTAATTCACCACCCGTGATGATGAGAACAGACACGGCCAGAAGGAAAAAAGCAATAATTATTCGATGGAACGTGCCCCGCCGATTTGTCTTCAAAAGCATCTGGGGCAGACAACGATCAAGGGTCATTCTTAATATCAAGCCATTCACGCCAACAAAGCTGGTTAGTACGGCACCACTTAACACCAGCGCTGCGTCGATACTAATTACCCAAGAGAGCCACGGCCCGGCAGAAATATTCCCCATATACGAGAGTAGCGCTTCTTGATGTTGGCCAACCTGGGCGATAGGCAGGAGCGCAAGCGCCAATAGCGCCATGAGGGGATTAAAGATCGTGACGGCGATCCACATATTCCGCAAGGTTTTAGGAAATACGCCTTCGGCCTGCTCCTCGACGAAATTGGCAGAGCTCTCAAATCCTGAAACTCCAAGCATGGCGGCCGCAAATCCGAAAACAAGAGCAGTTCCAAGGCCTCCCGGAGGAGACGACTGGAGGTTCTCCATAAGTATGGTCAGACCATTCATCAAAACAAAACTCACACCCAAAACCAACAACAGAGTCAAAGCTACGAGATGGGTGATGAATATAACCACAGCAACAATTGCCGACTCTGAGATACCGACAATTGTCAGCACCATGAATACCGCAAGAAGCGCCGCAGTGGCCGGAATGATAGGAAGTCCACTCCAAAGAGAGTGGGCGTAATGCATTGCCTCGCTCGCCGAAATCACAGCTGTTGCCATATAAGAAAGAATTGTAAGACACGCTGCAATTGAGGCTCGGGATTTACTTGTCGTATTCAGCAGGGCGTTATAAGCCCCTCCGTTCAAGGGAAGCGCCCCTACAACCTCAGCATAAATTGACCGATAAAGGTACAGAACCCCTGCTACCATTAGTAGCGAAACAGGGGCCCATTTACCTGCATAGATTATGGCCAGTGCCGATACGTACAGACACGAAGACGTAATGTCGTTACCGCATATAGCTGTCGCGGAGAGCTGGCCCAGCATATGGGCCTTAAGTTTTATTCCAGACTTTTCCCCACCACCGGAATCACTTTCAAGCTCCAGCGGATGTTCAACCTCCTGAATCCCTGCCACCAACTTCCCTCCAGCTAGATCTTCTTTTATACCCATCAGCCAGCATCAATTACCGGCAGGCAGAGTATTTCTTTTTACTTCAATCCCAACACAAAATTTTTAAAGGGCAAGTCAAATGCAGAAGGTTCCTGAGCCGGCGGAAAATGCCCTGCCTTGGAACAAAGAACTACTTTTGGTTTCTTCGGAAAAGCGCCAGCTAGAATCTTTTGGCCCTCTCCGGAGAAACGACGGCTTTTCCCACCTCTGAATATCAGAACCGATGATTTTATTTTCTGGGCAATCTTGTCGGGAAAATAATCACCCGATGCAGAGGCCTGAAATTCGCGGAGTCGGACTAATCTCTCATTTACAAATGGCATTTCACACATCGCCTTTCCGGGAGCAGAAATCATAATATCCCGAAGGAAGCGATCTAAGTTTTTAGCTGGCCACTGACCCTCTTCTGTTTTTTTCCAGAACTTTTTAACTTCACTGTAATTTTTAAAACGATTCGGACGCTGGCGAGCCACTTCAAGATTACCCCTGTTTCCCTTGGCTGATCGAACTGTCGGATCGACTAACACGACCCCTCCTACGCGGCCTGCTGCCATCTCCGCAACCTTAAGCGCAATGGAGCTTGCAAAAGAGTGGCCCATCACAACAAACCTGTCGACCAAAAGTCCATCCGCCAATCGAATCGCATCCTGGGCGAAATCCGCCGCCGCGTCTCCTCTGCCGGGATCTGCGCTTTTGCCATATCCACGCTGATCCGGACAGATCATTCTGACCGCCCCCACCCGTTCAGCCGTTGAAAACCACATCCCGCCCTGAGACAAAGAACCGTGCAATGCAATAACGGGAAGACCCTCACCACCAGTCATCGGCCGCCATTCGCGGTAGTACATCCTGTAGTTGGACACTTCTTCGAATCCACTTCGCCAGCTTCCTTTAGCGCCCATTAAATTCTCCAGCTTTTTAAATTACTAATAAAAAAATCCATTCGTTTCGAATAATTAAAAATACCTACCGAGATTCGGCAGGATAAATTTGAATTTGTATTTTTAGAATTGAATTCCTAAGAAGAAGAATCGCTCGTGTAGGCCAGCTTTTTTTCGCTGGCTATGAATCTATTTTTGGCACCAGCAAGCGGCTCAAATACGTGGCATTTTTCCAGTTCACGGGCGTATATATGTACAGATATAGCCTTTTCATCAAAACGATTATTTACCCTGTGAATATCGGCACAACCACAGACGCACTCCTCGGACCCGGCACTGGACACATGGGGTGCCTCGCTTCTTAGGTCCATTTCACCTGTGGTTATTTCAGCCTCGTCAGCAAAAAAATTCACCACTTCAAGTTTGCCTCGGACCATACCTATCATGCCCCAGGAGCCGTCATGATCATGGATAGGCGTTCCCTGACCAGGCGCCCAGACCATAGCCGCGATGCAAAACCGGTTCTTTGGGTCAACATGCAGAAGATGGCGTGCATAGCTTTTGTCTGAGGTTCGTTTCGCCTCATCGGGCAAAAAGTCCTTCTCGTCCAAAAGCCTTCGCAAAGCCGGTTCGGCGGCCTGGATAAACTTCCTATCGTTTAGACCCTCGCCGGCAAATTCTTCTATTTCCTGGGCTAGCCGGGTGATTGGATCAGATGAAACAACTGTCTTCGCGGAAATATTACTCAAAGAAAAACCCTCAATATTCTCGGCCTCTCTCCCGACCGAACGGCATTAATTGGAGCATATGTAGTGGAGTATGTCGAGATGAATAATCCCTGACATGCGATCTACGGCGGCAGTCAAAACAAATTACTAAGCCATATAACCAATTGATATACAACCTATTATATGGAATACAACCAATTTCGACGCTTTGAATTCACTCTCAGACAAAGAATATGTCTTTTCACTACTCAGCAAAACATCAATTCGATAAAAATACGTAACCAATTGTTTTATTGTTGATTAAAATTACTATTCGACCATGCACACCTGTTTCACGCCCCAAGCCAGAATTATTAGAAACGCCTATAGCTCCCCCGGGGGGCTCGCGCCCCATTCATAGGCAGGCTCAATCAGTGTGCCAGGCGTACTAAGCGTCTCCAACAGTCCCAGGGCGCTCCTGAGTGCCCAACGCTGCTGGGCATGGTTCTCCGGCTCGCCCAGTGGATGGCCAAGCGGCCAGGGAAGAAACATCGCTCGCGGTGGTTTCACCTGAACTGTGATCTCCCTGACAATGCTAATCGATACCGTAGGAAGCCCCGCCGCCTCAATAACTTTCTGAATCAGCCCGACCGAGCGATTACAGAATCCTCAAGCCGGAGTTAGCAGCACACAATCCGCCCCTGCCTCCATTAGTCGCCTCGCAGCCTCGGGCGCCTCTTCATCGATAAGCTTCTCAATAAGCGGCCCATCGATGTGGCCCATAAAACTCAAATGAAACGGCACAACCCCGGCAATTAGCCCCTCGGCGGCGAGATCGGCAAGGCGATCGAGTGGGAACACTACATTAATGTCCCTATCCGCGCTCCGGTGATCGTAGTAGTTGTGGGTAATTGTTATCTCCCCGCGAGGGACACTGCTAGGTATCTCACGGAAAGTTGGGTCTCCGTCCGGGTTCTTCATGTCGAAAGGTAGCTGGCTCTTGAGGTGCAAACCCCCGGTCGTCACCAACGCCACCCGACATTCGTCTAGTGGTTTAGTAAGCGGGGTCCAAGGATTCTCCTCCCCAGCCCTAGAGACAAACTCGCGCCCGCCTGCCCATCGGCGCACAAGTGCCGGATACCGCGTCAGCAGGCGGGCGATAAGCTTGTCCTTTACTTCACGAAGTGACATGCGGAATCAGCCTCAACTGGAAAACAGCTGCTAATCTTCGTGGCCCCGCCAGTGCCTGCGCGTAGAGTTTTTCATTCCCCCATAGCGCACCCGAAATAGCAGCGTGCGCTCCGGACCATTTTCGTACTCGTGGAATTCTCCCTGCGGATGGACGACAAACGAGCCTGGGACAATGTCGATCTTCCCATCGTCCGTGGTCATCACGCCTCCGCCTTGATAGCAAAAGTAAATTTCCGTCGCCTCAAGGTGGGCATGATAAGGGCTAATCTGCCCTGGCTCCCAGCAAGCCACTGTTACGTCACCTTCGGCAAACTGGCCCAGAATTTTCTCTACGTGCTTTTCAGACTTGAATTCTTTTTCCACATTCAAATCGAACGGATGCATATTCTCCCCCTAGAACGAAATTAAGATAAAAAAGTTGTACCCAGTGGGCTTTATTATACCCCACTCACCTCGGCAAGGCATTTCACTTCAGGCGGGTTTATCGCGAAAAAGACTCATCCGAAGGCAAAACACGAAGGGTCCCACCTAGTGGAATTTCCCTCACCAGAGTGATTAAATTGGCCTCCGATATAGCGACACACCCCTCGGTCGGCGCATAGTCCCCACTCGCCGCGTGAAGAAAAATCCCGCTTCCCTTGCCCGGAACTGGGGGATCATCATTGTATCCAAGAACGACTACAATGTCGTAAAGATTATCCTCTCGCCACATTCGTTCATGTCGCGCCGGATGGGGAAGCCCGATCAGGCGATTGTATGCCGGATCGTCCGGATCGTCGCACCAGCCATCATTCTCCCCAATGGGCCTGGCAGGTAGGGCGCATTCAAATTCACCCACCCTGTCCGCCCGGTAGAATACCTCCCGGATCGGAAATACTCCCACAGGAGTCGTCCCGTCTCCCTCTTTTCTATCTCTGGAAACTCCATTTCTCCCAAGTGCGCATCTCATCTTGTTGCCGCGCCACACAAACTCACCTGAAGGGAATACTAGAATTTCATTAAATTTCCCTTTCATCGAATCCCCCCCTGCCGATTGTCCACCTCAATTCAATCGTCTTATTATGGCCCGCATATAAGTAAAAGCGCCCGCAGCAAAATCAACTTTTTTCAGGAAACACTTATGATCGCCATCCGACAAGAAGAAAACCGAGACATCCCCTCGATTCGCCAAGTAGAGGAAATCGCCTTCGGTGAGCAAAACGAGGCAAATTTAGTGGATGCCCTCCGCTCATCGGAGGCGCTTTTAATTTCACTGGTTGCTGAAGTAGAGGACAAGATCGTAGGCCATGTCGCATTCAGCGAAGTCTCGATTGAGTCCGAATCTGATCACTGGACAGCACTCGGCTTGGGTCCAATGGCGGTACTCCCCGCCCATCAAGGAAAAGGCATAGGCTCTAAACTGGTGGAGGCTGGGCTCAGAGCGTGTGAAAAGTTAGGTTATCCGCTCGTCGTCGTACTCGGCCATTCAGAATACTACCCCCGATTTGGTTTCTCACCCGCCCGGCCATACGGAATCTCTTGGGAAAGCAAAGTCCCCGATGAGGTCTTTATGGTCAAGGAACTCGGGCTCGACGCACTCTCTCGAATCAGCGGCACCGTCAGATACCGGCCAGAATTTAACGAGGTATAAAAAACCCCACCCGATTGAAAACCGAATGGGGTTATTAAATAATTTAAAATTTATAAAAAATACTACTTCGGTGTTTGCATGAATTTGAGTACGTTGCCGTCCAGGTCTTGGCAGAAGAAGATAAAACCACCTTTCATAGGACCATTCGGTACCTCAGCGGGACCAGGGGACCACATTTTAATACCATTGGCTTTCCATTCCTCATAAAGCGCCGGACCATTGTCGGTCAGAAAACCCACCTGGGCACTACCGATGTTGTTGGGGCTGGTCTCAACCTGTGCGCCAGAACCAGTAACGTATTGCATCAACTCAAAGTGGAGACCGTGGCCGTTTAAGTGAACGACGCGGAGAGTAGCCCCTTTAACACCCGTGACAGCCTCGGAGAATTCAGGCGTACGCTCAGAGTCTGACTGGACCTCAAATCCCAGCTTGTCTCCATACCACTTCGCGGCCTCACCTGCGTCTGAAACGGTGAGGCTGATGTTATGAAATCCAGTGATGGCCATGTCATATCTCCTTGTGTGACAGCTTTCTTAAATTATCGAGGCCCCGCACGGCCCCGCCGCCAGCTAGTTTTTTGCCGCTGAGTCTATGGCCGCCTTGAGATCTTCGGCCAGAGGAGAACCTATCCCCTTCAACACCTCATAATCGGCCATCGCAGCCTTGGTGTTTTTCGCCTTCAGATGCGCCATCCCACGGTATTCAAGTGCAGGTGCGTAATCAGGTCTTATCGAAAGCGCCCGGTTATAAGCCAGTATGGCAACCTTGTAGCGACCCAAATTGCGGAGGGAGTAGCCGAGCATGTTGAACGATTTATAATCTTTGTCATCTTTCCCTACTGCACTTTGGAACAAGGAAACTGCCCGGCTCCAGTCTCCAGCTTTTACCGCTGCACGACCCATTTCATAGGCCGAGGGCTGAGAAGCCGACTTTTCTGGCTCGGGGTCACCTGCTGAAAAGGCGACCACGGGTATCATGGCAACCAAAATCGTAGCCAGAATTATTCGCCTAAGTTTCATCGAATTTCTCCCATGAAATTTACATCAAAAGCGGCTGATATAGCGGCTCAGGTACCAATATTTGATGAATTATATACTAGTCGGGGATTTTTCGACCCTGTTCCGCATACATTGGGAATTCCGGTCGGAAACTACTTGTCGTAGTCTTTAGCCTAGGCCGCTACGGTTTGCGACAGATATCCGGCTTATGGCCCGCTTCAGAGCAGTCTCGGCCCGATCAAAGGAGAAATCTTCGGTCTCCTCTTTTCCCGAGATGAGATTTTGAGCCCTCTCGCGGGCAGCCTTGGCTCTATCCACGTCGATATCCTCAGCCAGTTCAGCCGTCTCGGCGAGTACCGTCACTGCATCGGGTCCAACCTCGGCGTAGCCACCACTCACCGAAATAAAATAGCGACCGCTACCCTTGCGATACGAAAGAGAACCTACGTCGAGCTCGACGAGATAAGGCGTATGTTGTGGAAGAATTCCAAACTCGCCCCACAAGCCGGGTCCGGTAATTTCATCCACTTCGTCGGTTACAAGACGTTTTTCTGGAGTAACTATTTCAAGTGCAATCTTGCCGTTAGCCATAGCTAGACAGTAACTCCCAGTGTCTTGGCCTTCTCCTTGGCGGAATCGAGGTTACCCACCATATAGAACGCCTGCTCGGGAAGATGATCCACGTTTCCGTCAATTAGCTCTTTAAAACCGCTAATGGATTCTTCGAGCGAAACATAAACGCCCGGGGTACCAGTGAATTGCTCGGCAACGTGGAACGGCTGACTCAAGAAGCGTTGAATTTTTCGGGCGCGGGCAACAGCCACTTTGTCTTCCTCGGAGAGCTCGTCCATACCGAGAATGGCGATGATGTCCTGAAGCTCCTTGTAACGCTGAAGAACCAGCTGAACGCCGCGGGCAACCCCGTAGTGATTTTCACCAATAATGCGCGGATCGAGAATCCGGCTGGTTGAGTCAAGCGGGTCAACAGCAGGATAAATACCGAGTTCCGCAATCTGTCTTGAAAGCACCGTCGTAGCGTCAAGATGCGCGAAAGCCGTCGCCGGGGCCGGGTCAGTAAGATCGTCAGCCGGAACGTAGATGGCCTGGACCGATGTAATCGAGCCTTTGTTGGTCGAGGTGATGCGCTCCTGAAGATCGCCCATCTCAGTTGCTAGGTTGGGTTGATATCCAACAGCACTGGGCATACGACCAAGGAGAGCCGACACTTCCGAGCCCGCCTGGGTGAAACGGAAAATATTGTCGATGAAGAGGAGCACATCCTGGCCCTCAACATCCCGGAAATATTCGGCAACAGTCAGGCCGGTCAGGCCCACGCGAAGACGCGCTCCGGGAGGTTCAGTCATCTGACCGTATATCAGTCCAACGCTGTCTAAAACTCCAGACTCTTCCATCTCAGCATAGAGGTCGTTGCCCTCGCGGGTACGCTCTCCGACGCCCGCAAACACGCTGGTTCCGGAATGCTCTTTTGAGATGTTATGGATGAGCTCCATGATAAGCACGGTTTTACCCACACCGGCGCCGCCAAACAGGCCGGTCTTACCACCTTTCGTATATGGCTCCAGCAGATCAACAACCTTAAGACCCGTTTCGAGCATATCAGTTGAGGTGCTCTGCTCCTCAAGGGTCGGGGCCGACCTGTGAATCGGGCTACGAAGCTCTGTCGGCACAGGTCCCTTACCGTCAACGGGCTCACCAATGACGTTGAGAATACGACCCAAAACTTCTTTGCCCACAGGAACCGATATCGGCGCACCGGTGTCCTCAACCTTGAGACCTCGAACCAAACCTTCGGTCGGCTCCATCGCAACGGTGCGGACGGTGGATTCGCCTAAATGAAGCGCCACCTCTACGACAATTTCGCCACGCTCACCTTCTTGCACCTGCTCGGCCTCTTTCTTGACGACCAGGGCATTCTTGAGCTCGGGCAGGCTTCCAACCTCGAACTCCACATCGATAACGGGTCCAATAATCTGGGTAATTACACCTTCGTTCATCTTCGACTCCCTAACCGGTCAGCGCGTCCGCTCCGGCTACGACCTCAAGCAGCTCCTTGGTGATGGTAGCTTGCCGGGCCCGGTTCATTTGTAAAGTAAGCGATCCAATCATGTCTTCTGCGTTTCGTGATGCACTGTCCATCGCAGTCATCCGCGACCCGAACTCGCTCGCCTCAGCATCTAGCAGAGCGCGGAAAACCTGTACCGTAATATATCGTGGCAAAATACTTGTCAGTACGCCTTCCATGGACGGCTCATATATAAAGTCCACAGAAACAGGCTCACCCTCGGGATCCACGCCGTCCGGCGCAGCAGGCGCCAGCGGCAGAAGACGGTTTAAACCCGCGTTCTGAGTAAGAACGGACACGAATTCGGTTGTCAGTATATGAATTTCATCAAACTCTTCTTCGAGAAAAGCATTAATCAAAATATCGGAGATAGTTTGCGCCAACGAAAAATTAATTTTTCCGTAAACTTCCTGAAATTCTTCCTTGAAGGAATATCCCCGAATGGTGAGAAAAGTACAGGCTTTTCGTCCAACAGCAACAATCTCAGTTTCCTTGCCCTCATTCTCACGCTCTTTTAAAAACTGAAGCGCTCGACGATTAACGTTCGTGTTGTAGCTGCCGCAAAGACCCTTGTCCGAGGAAATCACCAAAAGCAGTGCCCGATCAGATTTCATCGTGTCGCGAAGGAGCGGATGTGGCTCGCCCTCAACCCGTTGCGAAAGGGAGGTGACGAGCTCTTCCATCTTCTCACTGTAAGGCCGCGCACTCTCGATGCGCTCCTGGGCGCGGCGTACCTTAGAGGCCGCCACGAGCTTCATCGCGCGCGTGATCTGCTGCGTGTTTTTAACGCTACGGATTCGGTTTTTATAATCTCTGGTAGAAGGCATTTTTCTCTATCCGTCGTCCGCGATTACGAAGCGGTGGCCGGGGCCGCTTCGGCAGCGACCAATGTCTTTTTAAATTCCTCGATTGCGGCATCGAGGCGTTGAACGATATCGTCGGTCAATTCTTTTTTCTCGGCGAGGTCAACGCCAATCTGCGGATGGCGCGTTTCCATGAACGTCTGGAAAGCCGCCTCCGTTGCCTGAACATCGGCAATTTCAATATTATCGAGCCCACCGCTGGTTCCAAGGTAGATCGACATGATCTGTTTCTGCACAGGAAATGGCTGGTACTGGGACTGCTTGAGCAATTCTGTCAGCCTTGCGCCCCGGTTGAGCTGGGCCTGTGTGGCGGCATCGAGCTCTGAGCCAAACTGAGCAAAGGCCGCCATCTCACGATACTGCGCCAAGTCGAGACGAAGCGTACCAGCGACTTTTTTCATCCCGCGAGTTTGTGCAGCACCACCCACTCGGGACACCGAAAGACCAACGTTAACCGCTGGACGAATACCGGAGTAGAAAAGGGCTGATTCGAGATAAATCTGGCCGTCGGTAATCGAAATAACGTTTGTCGGAATATAAGCCGCAACGTCACCGGCTTGGGTTTCAATAATTGGAAGAGCCGTCAAGGAGCCGCCACCGAGCGCATCACTCAGCTTTGAGGCACGCTCTAAGAGCCTGGAGTGGAGATAAAAAACGTCACCTGGATACGCCTCGCGCCCTGGCGGGCGGCGGAGCATGAGCGAAAGCTGGCGATAGGCCACGGCCTGCTTTGAAAGATCATCGTACACAATAAGAGAGTGCATTCCATTGTCCCGGAAATACTCGCCCATCGCACAGCCCGAGAATGGCGCAATATACTGAAGCGGGGCCGGGTCTGAAGCCGTCGCGGCAACGACGATGGTCTTGTCCATCGCACCGTACTCTTCAAGAGCAGCCACCACCTGCGCCAGAGTGGAGCGTTTCTGTCCGATGCAGACATAGATGCTGTAAACGTCGGTATCTTTTTGGTTGATGATGGTGTCGAGCGCGATGGCCGTCTTTCCGGTCTGCCGGTCACCGATGATTAGTTCGCGCTGGCCCCGACCAATCGGAATCATGCCGTCGATTGCCTTGATGCCCGTTTGAAGCGGCTCGGTAACCGACTTACGCTCAATAACGCCTGGTGCGACGACATCGATGTTGGCAGTGCTATCAGAGGCAATTGGGCCCTTGCCATCAATCGGCTGACCAAGCGGATTTACCACCCGGCCCAGAAGCCCCTTACCAGTAGGCACCTGAACGATACGACCAGTACGGCGAACCTCGTCGCCTTCCTTGATGTTTCGATCGTCACCCAGAAGCACGGCACCGACGTTGTCCGTCTCAAGATTCAACGCCATGCCAAAGAGCCCGCCCGGAAACTCAATCAACTCACCGGCCATGCACTTCTCAAGGCCATAGATGCGCGCGATACCATCACCTACGGATATCACTGATCCAGTTTCGGCCAACTCAACCGACGAGTCGAAGCCTTCGATCTGCTTTTGAATAATCTGACTAATTTCTTCGGCACGAATTTGCATCTCGTCCCCTCAACTGTTCCGTGGAAGCGAAAGTTAGCTTGTAGTTAAACTCTCTCGCAAGTTTTTGAGCTGGTTCTGGATACTACCGTCCATAACAATACCGCCCATCCGGCAAACAAGGCCGCCGATGAGCGAAGAATCTTTTTCTACCTCAAGCAAAACTTGTTTTCCGCTAACCTCGGAAAGCATTTTACGAAGCTCCTCCATAGCGGAATCAGAAAGATCAAACGCGGTTCGAACCTGCGCACGAATACGGCCCCTCATTTCGTCGGCCAGCGCCTGATAGCGCTCCGAGATGGCAGGCAACTCAGCGATGCGATCTTTTTCTGTAATGAGCCGCGCAAACTTCTGCATCAACTCGCTCGCACCTGAGGATTTCAAAATTTCGTCGATAACCCCAGTCCGTACCGGACGGGAAAAACGCGGATTCATTAACACCTTGCGAAGCTCGGGGTTATCCAGCGCCTTGTCCAACTGGGCAAGCTCTACCCCGGTTTCGTCAAGAGAGCCATCTTTTTCCGCGATATTGACTAGCGCCTTGGCGTAGCGGCTCGCCGCCTGACCACCGATCATGAATTGCCTCCAGCCTGATCCCCAAGCTTGACCAAGTACTCTGAAACGAAACGTTCCTGATCCTCAGGGCCAATATTTTTCTTGAGCATTTCCTCGGCAAGACCCATCGCCAGTTCCGCCGCACGAGCCTGAAGCTCCGCTCTCGCCTTAGAAGTTTCAAGTTCAATTGCACCGCGAGTCTGTTCTAAAAGACGGTCGGCCTGGGCCTTTTGCTCCACCTCGATCCGCTCGCCAATTTCTCCACGCTCTCTCTCGCCGGTTTCGCGGACCCGACCCAACTCGGCTTCAAGGTCAGCAACCTTCGAGCGCTGCGCCTCAAGCTCACCTTCGGCCTCCAAGCGTGCCGCCTTAGCTTCTGCCAACGCGGCAGTAATGCCCTCGCGGCGATCCTTAAAGAAATTCGCCAGCGGCTTCGCGAGGAGCTTGTATAAAATTAAAACCACTATCAACGTGTTAACAAATTTAAAACCTTCTTCAACGATACTGAATTCCTTGTGGTGGACCTCCCCACCTTCCGCGCCCAAGGCCCATTCAGGAAACACCCCAAGAGCCAGCGCGACTGCAACAAAACATAAACCCGAAAAGCTAATAAATCTTAGGGTCGAGGGCTTCATCGTCATATCCTTAAGCAATCTGCCGACCGGCAAGGCGGTTAGCAATTTGGCCGGAAAACTCCTCGGCATTTCCTTTGAGCTCATCCGATGCAGCAACAGCCTGGGTTGATATCGAAGCGCGCGCCTCTTCCATTTCCTTGGAAGTCTTCTCACGAACTTCATCGATTAATTTTCGGCCAGATTCGGCTAGCTGCTGCTGGAGGGCAATCATCGCTTCAGTGTTTTCTCGCTGAATTTCCGCCAGCGAATCTTCATATTGGGTGATATAGCCCTGGGTTTCGCTTCGATCGCGCTCCGAGGCGGCCAGGTCGCCATCTACCTGACCTTTGCGCTCATCAATAACGCGCCAGAGTGGCTTATAAATAATTTTATTCAGGACAACGAGGATTACGACGAAATTGATCCACTGAATAACCATGATGGCGGGGTTGATGATGAGTGCCCCACTACCAAGATTAAAACCAGCCAGCCAATCTTTAAGCCCACCAGCCGAACCTTGCGCAGCTTCCGATGCCCAAGAAGCATGCGGCAAGGCTACCAGAACCAGAAACGCGACCAACGTAAAAAAAGCGGCCTTAAGCGCCCGCCGAATGCTCACTTCAACCATCATGGAAATGTTTAATCCTTCCGCTCAAGCGCCGCAGAGAGGGCAAATTTCACTCCCCAGGCACAAAGCATCCTCGTCTATTTGGAAACACCTAATACGCGAAGATATACCAATAACTACAAAAAAACAGGGCCCGGCCCCAGAATCAATTTAATAAAAAAACGCCTAAAAATAACCGCACACTCTTGGGAAGTCAAGCCTAGATCGCACCTTTATAGTGGGAATCTGACCAAACCAACGAAGGGTTTAAATTCAGCCCCTTAGAGAGGAAACGCGCACCTGCTCTCGCGAGCCTGGAGCACTTCGGCGCACAAAATGGTAAGCTTTGGCGTCATTCCAATAACAATTTTTCGATCCGGCTGGCCCAAGGGTCGGTCGGGGACATCATTAATTCGGAGGAAAACCATGAAATTCATTACTTTTGAAGTAGCGTCCCCAGCAGGGCCGATTCAGCGGCTCGGAGCCATCTGGGGCCCCGAGGGCGATATGCGCGCCGTGGACCTTGCTCATGCTTACGCAGCCAGGGCCCGAGCCGAGGGTAATGAGCCCCGGTGGCGAGAATACGCCGATTTCAGGATTCCTCAGGATATTTGCGATTTTGCCGCAGGAGGAGAGCCCTCGCTGGAGGCCGCCCGGGAGGCAATCGTCTATTTAAACGCCGAGGGTGAGGAGACCATCGGCCCCGGTGGGGAGCGACTGGCCTATGGGCTAGGAGATGTGCGCCTATTGGCCCCTGTTCCCCGGCCAGTGAGCTTCAGGGACTGCCTCTGTTTTGAGGGCCACAAGCAGGCAGGGGCCCGCAGGCGGAACACCACCGTAGATCCGCTCTGGTACGAGATGCCCACCTCTTATAAAGGAAACCGGCTCACCATTATTGGCCCCGATGATGAACTCAAATGGCCTCATTACACCGAAAAACTTGATTATGAGCTTGAAATCGCCATCCTCATCGGAAAAAGCGGGGAAAACATCACCGAGGCTGACGGAATGGACCATATCTTTGGGTTCACCGTCATGAACGACTTCAGCGCTCGTGACATCCAGATGAAAGAAATGTCTCTCTGGCTCGGACCACACAAGGGCAAAGATTTTGGCACCGCCATCGGACCCTGCATCGTAACAAAGGATGAATTCGACCACACAGACGCCGTCATGACCGCTCGCATCAACGGCAACGAGTGGAGCCGGGGAAACGTCGGCGACATGCACTTCAGCTGGGGCCGGGTGCTTGAGCATCTCTCGATGGAAGAGGAACTCGCCCCCGGAGACCTCATCGGCTCGGGAACCGTGGGCACCGGCTGCGGCGCCGACCTCGACAAATGGATTCAACCGGGCGATGTTTTGGAACTCGAAATCGAAGGCATCGGTGTGTTAAGAAACCGAATCGTGCATTAACTTAAAATATATGGTCTTTAATTGAGGATTGTCGTGGAGGAAAAATCTAGCGAATCATATCATGAGAAATTTTACCAAATAGTTCAAAACAGAATTCTACAGCAATCAAAAGACATTTCAGATATAGATTCGAAATTAAGTATTTTGATTGGTTTCAATGGTATCTTTATGTCACTAGCATTAGGACTACAGAAAGTACCTAAAGAATGGTGTGCATTTGGCACATGGTTCTATTGGCTGGGATGCGGAAGCATAATAATTGCAATAGGGCTATTAATCAGAGCTTACATGCCTCAAGAGTGGCAATTTCCGCCAAACCCAGAGGCGGTCCTTAAAGAAGCTGATGACGAGAAAAATATAGAAGAAACATACCAGCAACTTATAGCGAATATCGTTGACGCCTACAAAGACAATAGGGCACCTTTTGTGCGAAAGGGCCAACTACTCAAAATTTCACTTTTTTTTACCTTTTTCGGTTTGCTGGCACTGGGCCTAAGCCGATTACTCGTCTGAGTCTGGTCTAAGTTTATTCACAGGCTCTTTGTGATCGTTGCTGGGTTGCGGTATTTTATCTCCCGCTGATTCATCTATAAAAATATCTTTACTCGTATCAATATTCGAGCCAGCAGGGGGAATTCGAACTACATGCTCTGTAGGTTTTTGTTTTTTACCGCCTGTCATTTTGCCACCTCTCTACGGGCGAAGTTATTCTACAATAGTAATAAAATTTAACATTCAGATCAAGCTAACTAGTTAGGGGGCATTAAAAACGTCTAACGATTGCATGATCAATTTGTTGTGGAGAAATTAATGTTCGAATGGCTTTTCGATCCCGCGATTTGGATTAGCCTGCTCACGTTGACCGCACTCGAAATTGTACTGGGCATCGACAACGTAGTGTTTATATCAATTGTGGCGGCCAAGCTTCCCGAGGCCGAGGCCGCGCGGGCGAGGCACCTGGGCCTCATGGCCGCTCTCGTCATGCGGATCATTATGCTGGCGGGTATTGCCTGGATTGTCGGACTCACGGCGCCAGTCGCCGAAATATTCGGCTTTGCGCTTTCCTGGCGCGACATTATCATGCTCGCGGGTGGGCTCTTTCTCCTCACCAAGGGAACCTACGAGATTCACCACACCGTCGAGGGCGAGGCGGAAAGCGGCGGCGATGGCGAGATAAAAAGTTTCACCGCCATCATCGTGCAAATCATGGTTCTCGACATGGTGTTCTCGCTCGACTCTGTGATAACGGCGGTGGGCATGGCCGAGCATCTACCGGTGATGATCGCGGCGGTCGTCATCGCGATGCTAATCATGCTCCTCGCCTCGGGGCCGGTAAGCGCGTTCATTGAAAATCATCCGACAGCCAAAATGTTGGCGCTCAGTTTCCTGCTTCTCGTAGGCTTGGCGCTAGTGGCCGACGGGATGCACTTCCACATTCCGAGAGGCTATCTCTATTTTGCCATCGCATTCTCGATACTCGTCGAGGCGCTTAATCTCATTGCCAAGCGGAGACGAGCCGATCGGGCAGCGGGATAAGAAACGAATTTTTCCAACGAGGTTTCATCATGTCTTACGAAAACCTACTTTACGAAATAGAGGGTCCATTGGCACTCATCACCATCAACCGTGCCGATAGACACAACGCTATTTCGCTTAGCACGCTGAACGATCTTCACGCCGCCATCGGAGCAGCAGCAGACGATGAATCTGTCCGCGTCATCGCCATCACCGGTGCCGGAGATAAGTCCTTCGCCTCTGGCTCTGATCTTGAGGAGGTCGAGCAGCGCGATCTTAAAAAGGCGCTTGAGCCACTCGTGCAAGGCATAGCCGAGCGCCTTGAAAAAACACCCAAGCCCACCATCGCCGCAATCAACGGCTACTGCATGGGCGGGGGGCTTGAGGTAGCGCTAGGCTGCGATCTGAGGGTGGGCTCGACAAATGCAAAATTCGCCACCCCCGAGGGCAAGCTCGGCATCATACCCGGCGGCGGGGCAACCCAGCGCCTGCCCCGCATCGTGGGACGCGGCTGGGGAATGGAAATGCTCCTGATGGGAGAGACCATCGACGCCGAGCGCGCGCTCAACATCGGGCTAATCACACGGCTTACCGCGCCGGACGAACTCCTCCCCGAGGTGCGCCGCATGGCGAGTCACCTGGCCGCCTTCGCACCTTTTGTGCCACGCTTTATGAAGGCGATGGTCCACTCCGGCATGGAAGGAAGCCTCGCAGCCGGTCTTGCGATGGAGAAATTCGCGCAGGGTGCCCTTTGCGAGACCGACGATAAGGCCGAGGGAATCAGGGCATTTTTAGAAAAACGGCGGCCCGAATGGACGGGGCGCTGAGCCCGTCGATACAACCTCTCCCTTTGCCCTCCCGGGGAAAATGAAAAGGAGAGCGTCATGGAAACTGAAAAATCCGTTGCACCACGAAATGGGTTGAGCGCACGCGAAAAAGGTTTTCTCTCAAGCCTCGCCCGAAAATACGAAACCAGCGATGACGCCGGACAGGTCAGAAGCTATATCATCGCGGCGGCGGGGACACTCGCCCTGTTCGCCATCGCCCGCTGGCTTCCCTGGTGGTGGGCCGCGCTAATCGCTTTCGAGGCGGCGGCGCTTTTTCTCTTTTACAAATACAAACGCTTCAGCGTTTTCAAGACACGGGTGCTCGTCAAGCTGTGGCGGGAGCGGAACGAAGAATCTTAAGGACGGTGCGCCCACATCGCTCGGCTTGGATGGGGCATACCAACGAATCCCCTAGAGAGCGTTTTAACACAGCGAAAACCAATTCCGTGGTTGGCACTTTCGGGCGCAAACCCGGTTCTGAATGCAGCGCGAAGAAGTTGACTGCTATTAAACCATGCCCCTCCCTTTAACACGCGCAGGCCACCCGCCTCAGGTCCCTTTGGGTTTTTGAGAGGTGCCCTCCGATAATATTTTTCATCGTATCTATCCGCCACCCATTCGGTCACGTTGCCAGCCATGTCCATTGCACCCCAGGGGCTCGCGCCCTTGGGTCGACTTCCCACTTCCCAGGTGGCATAGCCCTTATTACACGAAGGAACGGTTCCCCCCATCACCGCCAACGAACAATCGGCTGGCCGCCCGCCCCACGGATAGATGCGCCCATCGGTGCCTCGCGCAGCCTTTTCCCACTCCGCCTCGGTCGGCAAACGTTTTTTGACGCTGGCACAATATGATTTCGCCTGAAACCACGAGACGCCGACAACCGGCTGGCGATCTCCTGAAAAACTTCCCCGGTAACCCGATCTCAAGGCAAAGCGTTTATTGAAAAATACATTCGTCACTTCATATTTATCGATGTAGAAAGCGGCAAGAAATACGCGTCGCTGTGGAGTTTCGTTGTCACCGAAAATAAAGGTGCCGGGTGTAGAGCCCATGATGAACTCACCCTTTGGAACAAGAACCATTGGGGCGTCGTCTGCCCCTTTGATTTCTCGGGGCGGGCCGGTGGCTGGATGCACATTAAAGGCGGCAAGCGAGACCGTCAAAAATAGAGCAATCGAAAAAAAGCGGAGGCTTTTCATTTCGCAGGAAGAATTTCAAGCATAGATTCAAGGGGTTTATGGTCGGAAATGTCTACATCGATGACCCGAGCCGTTCGCGCAGCAAGCCCCTTTGTGAAAAATATATGATCAATCCGCTGTCCAATAAAACCGAGCGAATAAGTGAATCCAAATCCAAGGCCGCGCTCGGCAAATGCGCTTTTGAGGATTCCGCCAAACTGCGAGAGATCGATACTGCTCGGGGTGGTGCTTAAATCTCCTCCAAGTATCAAAGGCTCCACCCCACCTTCGGCCAGGATGCGAAGCGTATGTAGCTGGTAGCGCCGCGCATATTCGTACGTGCTATTGTTCCTCAACCAACCCGAAAACGAACTAATGGTGAATCCTGTTTCCCGGCCCCATCCGTCCATCCAGGGAAGCGCCGGAGGGCATAGGTGCGCCGTCACCAGCCTAAGACGCCGTCCGTGGATATTCACCTTGGCACCAAGGGCAGCCGCCTGGGCGCATTTGCCAGTGGCAGACTCCCCGGTCGGGAGCACAATCGGGGTGACACCCTCCAAGGGATAGCGGCTCATTATCCCGAGGCCCAGGGTGAAATTCGCGCCTGGCGGATTCGGAAACCAAGCCATATACGGAAGACGAGAGCGCAACGCGTCTTCGAATTTTCGGGCATCGTCAAAGCCCGGTGCGCGATGCACCTCCTGGAGCAGAAAAATATCCACGTTTCGTCGTTGGCGAAAATACGACAGTGCCCGGCCACGAGTCGCGGGCGAATCACCCAGGTTCAGCGTCATGACACGGATGGCTGGTCCCGCCAGGGGAGGTGGGGCCGCCTTCGGAACAATCTGATTTCCGTGAAGCATTGCCAGCGATGCCAGCAACCAGATTGTTGGAAGCGATCGCAGGATGTTCGGCATCCCCCGGGCCAATAACCCGGCCAATGCTCCCCCAAACGAAATATAGGGCCACACGTGGCTGAGTAAATTTGCCTTCGAGGAAAAACCTCCGTTAAGTTGAACCAGCCAAAGAACAACATCTATAAGAACCGCCAGCCACAACATCCCCAGCGCAATGGCAGCAAATAACCAACTGGCCCCCGAGAGGCTTAACAGGGTCTTTTCTATCGACTTGCTCATATAAAATACACCTTTCCTTGGGAGTAGATGCAAAACAAAATACACCCGGCTCCTTGCGAACCGCCTGCACCTCTGGCAGGATTTCCTAGTTCTAAATTTTATCTACGGGAAGCAATGTTGTGGAATCTCAGCTTCCTGAAAAAAATTTAAACCTCACATTCGGATACCGTTATGCCTGATGCCACATTCATCTGCCCCGCCTGCGGAGAAGCCGAACTTTCTCTACCCGAAGGCCGCGAGCCCGGAGATATCCCCTATATCGAGCTTGCCGAAATTCATGACTGCGATCAGTCTAAATCCGCCAGATTCATCTACGGCAATGGCCACACCCGAGGATTCGGGGGCGTTATCCGCGAAACGCTCGAAGATGGCAGTTCCCGAGAGCGTTGGGCTCCCCCAAGGGCTATCATAGCCTTTCATTTCTACAGGAACCAAGAATATTTCGCCCACGAAGAAGCGCTACCGACTTGCTATCCACAACCCCTGTTTCGAAACCGACTTATTATCGACGGCGAGGAAAATGTTTTTGTGGCGATGACCTTTCTTCCCAACGGAGAAACCTTGACCGGAGAAATGCGCGCCCGAGGCGAGCAATTGGCCAAAACACTAAGATAACCCCTGCCGAAATCCGGGCTACCTTTTTTTCAAAAATGCCGCCGCCTCCCTCACGCACCGAAATCCGATTCTTGAATCGCTAAACCCGGCCTCGGCAAGCCCCCGTGCACTTAGAGTCGGGCGCCTCCCGCCGCGGGACACCCAACCACCACGATATATATGAAACTGCGAAGCCCGCTTTTTATTCTTTTTTTCACGCCCGCCTGGTTTCTTTGATTTGCCTTTTTTCGGCTCAACCCACTCCGAGGCAGGGCCCCAAAACTCTCTAGCGCCATAAGGTCCGGCCAGTTGAGAAATAATGGTGTTCTCGCTCTGTTCTGCTGGCATGCCATAGAACAAATCAAACTTCGGCGACTTTAGATCCCGAGGCTCCTGCCCCCAGGGATAGGGACGCCCATCCACCCCTCTCGCCGCCTTTTCCCATTGATCCTCGGTAGGCAGCCTTGCTCCTGCCCACTTGCAGTAGGCGGCGGCATCCTCAAGAGCAATCTGGACCACAGGAAGGCGGGCGGGCGCTTGTACTTTCTCGCCATTCTGTATTCCTCCCCCCTGGTTGGTATTTTTCCATGTCGCATTGCGCCTAAGGGTCCACCCCCCCGCTTTAGTTAGTGTACCCCCTTCTTTCTTTTTTCGAGCTGCCGTGATGTGTCCAGTCTCTTTCACGAACTGAGCGAATTCATCTTTTCGCACAAGACGCTTGTCGATGAAGAACGAAGCGAGCGACACCCGGCGAATAGGTGTCACCTTCCTCAAGTCGCGTCGCGCACCCACGATGAACTCCCCACCCGGCACTAGCGCCATCTCCTTGACTCTAGGCGGCAGGGAGACGGACGGCGTGCCTCCTTGAAACGAAAAATCCTTTCCGCCTTTAGGGGCGAGCGGCAAACTTACTTCTACTGTTTTATTCGTAAGAATTTCGACGTTCAATTCGCGCGTGTAATGGCCTGTCATGGTCGCACGAATCCTCGCTCTCCCAGGGCGGACAAGAAACACACCAGATTTTGATTGAGCTGATGCACCTGAGAAAATCACCTTGACCAATGCACCGGGCGGCGAAGTGGCCACTATCAACCGACCCGCCGAAGGGCGAGGCTTGAGTAAATATTTTAACTGCACTCCCGATTCGACAAATAACCGGCGAGAGGCACCCTGCCCACCCTTACCCACCACTCGAACAGGCAGGCGCCCCACCGGCAGATTCTTGAGAAGTAAAGGCGTTCGGCCCACCAATCGGCCTTTAAGGAAAACCTCGGCGCCAGCCTCAGTTGTTGTGATAAAAACATCACCCCGGCCCTGGCGATTTTTCAACTCATCCGCTCTAAACGTTTGTCCGGTTAGCAGTTCACCAACAATCACAGGCTTTAAGCCTGGAAGCCGCCCTTCGAGTCTTCGTAGTGCAACAGCCACGGGAAGAGCTCCATCATAGGAGTGATGCAACAGGGCTTCAATAAAAAAACTTCTCCCTGTCGCCTGATCCAGTACTGGGCGGCTAGCGGCAATCATCACCCGACCCGGGCCCGGCGGCAGCAGGCGATGGCTGGAAAGATCAGAAATAATTGCATGCCGCCCCTGGCGAGCCGCCCATTGCCGACCAGAAACTCCATCACCCGAAAAATCGGTATCGAGCAACAAGACAATTCGGCGTGCCCTAATTTTCGAGGTGGCCTCAAGAATAGCCTTCTCTGATAGCGCTGTTTCTGCCATTCGTCCCGTGGCTGTGTCTTTAGGAAGTAAATACATCTCCGGGTCCGTCTTATTCGACGCAATTGCCGCCCCATAACCCGAAAAATAAATTACTACCGAATCCTCCGCTCGGGCACGGCGAGCGATGCCAGCAATGCCGCCTAATATCGCGTCTCTAGTTGCGGCTTTATCTTGAAGAAAATTTATTTTGTCGTGAGACAGTCCTTCTCGATCAAATTCATCAAATGCCATAGCAGCACGAGAAACTAATTTTTTTTCAATCTCTTTCGCCTCGACGCCTTTAAGCACGCGCACAAAATCAGCCGCATCCTCAACAGGGCCAAGAAGTGGAGGGATTTGAGGATCGTCGTATCTCGAAATCCCCACAACAAGCGCATACCGCCGGGCCGGACCCAAATTATTGTCGCTACGGGAAATGGCTTGCACACCCAAAGATGCAAATTTTAATTTCTTTTTTACTGCTCCGGTAAATAAAGAATCATTTTTAGCCTTGAGGCCGTCTGAATTTTTTTTTATTAATGGCGCTATGTCAAAATCAAAAAACAACCCCGCATCCCGAACAGTTACGCGATAAGCGTCTCCGTCTGATCGCTTCATGCGCACACCGATCCGCGATGGCCCACTTATCAAAAAATCGCTAGCCATGGGTATGTACCCTTTTTTTAAAAATGAAAAAAAGTGTCTGCCCGCAGAAACAGGCATTTCCATGGGGGTCTTGCCAATAATCTGACCATCCATTCGAACCTGAGCGCCCCCCGGTTCGGTCTCAATCTGAATTCTCGACGGGCCGAACCAGATCGAGGTCTTTTCGGTAAGTAAAACCATTCTCTGGGATTTGCCTGCGCCCGGCGCTTTTTCTTCAACCAGATGAACCCCGCGCGGGAGATTGAGCGAAACGGGTGCCTTTTGCCATCCGCCTATGCCCACCACTCGAACATTCGCCCCCTCCCGCGAGGAGCGAATCTCAAGTTGATGTATAGGCGCTGGAATCAATGTCGGGGCCAATACTTGGGGAGCGCCAATGGCAGCCCCGACAAAGGCCGCCAAAAATACCAGCACCATTACCATCCCTAGAAAAATATATTTACCGCTCGATGAAAAGTTGTATTTCATGAAAACCCTTTTATTCGCCATCACTAAGCATGCAATTATAAATCATTGCCCCCAGCGAGAAAAAAATAAATCCGATTCCAAATCCCCAAAGAGCTCCGATGATTGCGCCACCAATGGTTGGCCCGAATCCAGCATAAAATTCACCCACCATTTCGGCAAATCCTACTCCCCAGCCAAATAATGCTGATACCAGCCCATATACAGTAAAAACCACCGCATAGACGATTCCAAATGCTGCGCCGAACTTTAACGGATTAAGTTTCATGGCAGTCCTCCCTTCGGCGGGCCCACTTATTATAATTATCTCCCCGGCAAATGCCACGGGACCCATTATTCTATGAGAGTATTGGGAAATGATCCGTATCCATTTACTCATTCAAATTGGGAGATATTCATGTCCGGCGATGAACGGTATCAAAAAGGTTTGGCTAACAGGGCTAAGGTTTTTGGAGACGAGGGCGAGGTGCGACGCAAGGAGTTCGAGGAGGCAAGCCCGGATTTTGCACGCTATGTCACCGAGAGTTTTTACGGCGAGCTCTACGAAAGAAAAGGAATCAGCGACCAATCACGTGAAACGATTATTCTCTCGATCCTCTGCACCCTCGGTCGGGCAGAGGAGTTCGAATACCACACCCACGCAGCCCTCAACGTAGGAATGAGCAAAGAAGACATTCAGGAAATTATCATGGTGTGCGCCTACTACGCGGGGGGACCCAACGCCGTCGCCGCCTCAAAAGCCTCGCTCAACGTTTTTAAGGAGAGGGGAATTTAGTCCGGGCCCATTTCGACACGTATTTTCTCGGTCAAGGCCTCAGCGACCATTTTCGAGGCGTTTTCAAGGGTATCGGGTATCCGCGCTCCAGCGGCAAAGGCATGCCCGCCGCCACCGAAGCGCAACGCTACCTCGTGAATGCTGATGCGCCCCTTCGAGCGAAGGCTCACACGTATGAGGTTTTTGTTAATCTCTGAGAACTGCGCGATTACCTCAAGCGAGGCGATGCTCCGAGGCACCGATATATATTCTTCGGTTTCCTCGCGCTTGACCCCGAACTTTTCAAGATCCTCGCCGCTCATCGCGAACCACCCGAGCCGACCGCCGCATTCGATGTGAAGATCATTCATAAGATGGCCAAGTAACTTGAGCGAGGCGACGCTGTTCGATTCCCAGAAAATAGCGAACGCCTCGCTCGGCTTAGCTCCTAGCTCGACTAATCGCGAGGCCCATCTAAAGGTTTGCTCGGTTGTATTTGTAAACCTGAAATGTCCGGTGTCGTATGAAAGGGTAGCAAAAAGTGCACGGACAACAAGCAAATCTTCAAATGAATAGCCCTCGCTGTCGAAATACTCAGCGATAATCTGGCCCACTGAGGCGGCGCTGATGTCGATGACGCTTGGGCCATCGAAATCACCTTCCTCCCTAATGTGATGATCGATCACGGCAACGGGTAGCTTGCTCTCCACAACAGCATGACGAATTTTTCCGATGCGCTCCGGCTTGCCTGTGTCGACAACAAGGATGGCATCGAAGTGCTTCGCCCAGTCCTCGTGAGCGAGCAACTCCTCTCTCGTACGAACCAGACCCTCAGGATCATAGGGCGCCAGAAAAACCGGAGTAGCGCCTTCGATCACGACCGTGGCGTGCTTGTCTATCGTGCGGAGATAACGGCTCATCGCAACACACGCGAGGAGGCCATCTCCGTCTGGGCCTATATGGGTGAGAAGTAAAAAGCGCTCGTGCTCGGAGAGAAAACCCCGGATGGGCTCAAAATCAATTTTGTCAGCGTCTTCTTGAGACATTATTCCGAACCAGCAAGGGAGCAATCCGGAAGCTGGCGAAGAACATAATCACGAATTTTAGCTGGCTCAGGAAGCGGGTTCACGATTTTTCCCTCCTCCATTACCGTCGCCAGCATCTGCTCCATTACGCCGCCGCATTCCTCACAATCACCATAGGGCCTGTCGATGGGAATGACTCGCTCCCGGTTGCAATCGCGGCAGCGCAGCAGGTGTTTGGCGCCTGAGGCTTTTCCGCGTTTGGCGATGGCCTCGCCCTCGATTTCAACGATGTCCATAGAATAGTCGATTGTGGCGGCGCCGCTGATAGCTGTGCCGACGCCGAAGCCGCCGTCCACAATACCGTTCAGGGCGAGTATCTTATCTTCGTCGAGGCCGCCGCTGACGAACAATTTAACGTGGCGATAGCCTGCCCGGTCGAGCTCCCATCTGACCTCTTCAAGTATCTGGGCAAAATCGCCACGCCTGGAGCCAGGGGTGTCGAGGCGAACAGCGTAAAGTCTATCCGTGATGGTTCGGGCGGCCTCAAGGGCCTCGAATTTCTCATCACCCAGGGTATCCACAAGCGCCACGCGACGCACACCTTCATCAATTACCTCATCGAACGCCTTGATCGCCGGAACCAAGCCACCCATCAGAAGAACAAGCGCATGGGGCATCGTGCCCACGGCGGGCAGGCCCAGCATCTCGGCATTGCTCGTCATCGCCACACCATCGCAGCCGCCGATGTAGGCCGACCGATCGATCATCGGTGCGATGGTCGGGTGCATGCGGCGGGCCCCAAAACTCACCAGCTGAAGACCTCCCACCGCAATACGGCAGCGAGCAGCTTTTGTGGCAATGCCGCTGGACTGACACATCAATCCCAGGATAGCCGTCTCAAGCGCTCCGTAGTCGTTGAAGAGGCCTTCGATTTCCATAACAGGCTGGAAAGGGCGAAACACCGTCCCCTCGGGGACCGAGCGGACTTTGACGGGCAAACCTTCCAATAATGAGAGAATTTCGGCGAGACCCGTGAAAACACCCCACCCCGAGGGAAGATGCTTGGCCATTAACTCCGAGCGGGTGTTCTTGCGGATATTTTTCGCATCAAGGATGCGATTGGTCCGCTCAAAATAGACATCCGTCGTTTTGCCGGATCGGATGTCATCGAAATTTGATGTGAAAAAGCTCAATGGATGCCGCCGAGGGGTATGGGTTTATTCTGCTGACGCGGCCGCTTCGGGCTCTGGCTCTGCGGGTCGTCTCTCGTTTTCCTGGGCACGAAGGCCAAAGAGCTTGCCCCAGGGACGCGGGCCAGCATAGTTCACTTCCTTCTCCCAGATATCGTAAAGACGCTCCTTTTCATAAACCAGATCTTCCCGGAAATAGCCGGTCGTCTCGTACTGATTCGTATGCACGATGGATTTAGGCGTCGTCGGGCACGCCTCAGTGCACAGCCCACAATACATGCAACGCATGTAATCGATATAAAACTCTTTGGCGTACATACCCCGGCCCTTTTCGGCCGTGAGGATGGTGATGCAGTCCACCGGGCAGGCTTTCTCGCAATTGAGGCAGCCAATGCAGTTTTCCTCGCCGGTTTGAAAATCCCGCGTCAGACCCAGAAAACCACGAAATCGCTCGGCCGTCTCCCAACGCTCGTCGGGATACTGAAGCGTAACGGGTTTTTTGACCATATGACGAAGCGTGATGGCCATGCCCTTGACGATATCGAATAGAAAAAATCGTCTTATCGCGGTCGAAAACTGCATGTGCTATCTCCTGTCCGGAAAATGTCTTGTCCGGGAAAAATCATATCACGAAGAGGCGGCGGCGGACACTTTCTTTGCGTCTTCCTGGGCCTCAAGGTATTTTTCAGCCGCCACGGCCGCCGTCGTCGCATCGCCTGAGGCGTTTGTAATCTGGCGAATAAGCTGGCTACGAACATCGCCCGCGACAAAAAGACCGGGAACGCATGTTTCCATTTTCTGATCCGTGTAGATGAAGCCGCTCTCGTCTTTTTCTATCTCGTCCTTAATGACGTCAGTATTGGGAAGAAAGCCGACAAAAACAAAAAGGCCGTTGGCCTCAACATCTTTAATCTCGCCCGTCTTGACGTTGCGAACGCGGAGCGCCTTCATTTCCTTATCGTCGCCGACAACCTCCTCGGCCACATGGTCTAACATAAGTTCTATCTTGGGATTTTCCTGGAGCTTTTCCACTGCCACCTGGTGGGCCCGAAAGCCCTGCCGCCGGTGCACAAGATAAACCTTTGAGCCGTATTTCGTCAAAAACTGGGCCTCGTCAACGGCACTGTTTCCGCCGCCGACAACGGTAATGACCTCATCTTGGAAAAAAGCGCCATCACAGAGCGCGCAGTAGCTCACTCCCTTGCCAGCGTAAGTCTCCTCGCCGGGGATTTCCAGTTTTCTTGGATGGCCACCCGCCGTGTATATCACCGCACCGCAGCGATGCTCGCCCATGTCGGTTTTGACGAGAAAATCATCCCCATCCTTGCGGATTTCGGTGACTTCTTCCATCTCAATTTTAAGGCCGAACTTCACTGCATGGTCGGTGAACTTCTGGGCAAGCTCGGGGCCGCCAATCATCTCGAAACCGGGATAGTCCTCAACATGCTCGGTGTTGAGTATTTCACCGCCCGGCGCGAGCTTCTCGTAGCACATGACATTGAGCTTCGAGCGCGATGTATACAGGCCAGCCGTCAGGCCCGCAGGGCCCGCGCCAACAATAATAATGTCAAAATCTCTTTCAGCCACAGCAAAACTCCTAAAGATAATTCGGCGACAACCACTAAAAAACCCGGCGCCACTGGCGCTCAAGCGGAGGCGATTCTAACACCGGCCCATATTGATGCCAAGCCTAGCGGGTATTTCGGACCAGGGCCCGAGAAGACTGCACTTAAAGCCGACAGGATACCAGTTCAGGCAATTGCGAAGGGGGGGGTTATCCAGCTTGCCCGGGTTTGATCTTTCGCATCCCCGCGAAGAGCGAGAGGGCGAACACGGCAGAGAGCGCGGCGGCGACAAGGAGGGTGTTCTCGGTTAAATATCCGCCCAGGGCGGTGCCCCCGAGCAGGGCGATATAGATGGGGAGGTGGCAGGGGCAGGCGAAAAATGCCGCCGCGAGAAGGGCCTTGCCAGCAAGACCGCTTTTTTTCGGGGAAATTCCGCTCGGGAGGCCCCCGTTCGGGGCAATCTCGCCTGAGATGTTTCCGCCTGCCTCGCCCATGATTACAGCGCCTCTTTTTTACTCGGACACGAGCGCAAAGGCGCCAAATTTTTTGGTTAGCGTGTAATCAACCCCGTCGTGGCGCACAACGGTGCCCGGCGAGGTGTCGTCATCGATGGGCAGCCTCTCGCCGCAACCGGGGCACGAGATCATCTGCACCATGCGCAGGGCCTCGCCCTCTTCCGCCTCGCCGAGGCGGAGCATGATACCCGCTCAGTTGGGGCAATCGATAAGCCCGCCCTCCGCCGTGTCACCCGGCACGGGTATCTTCTGCTCTCAGGTTGGGCAGAGAAGATGACGCTCGTCATTCGACATCGTTTTACCTCGGGCTAGTTAAGGTCCAGAAGCTGTTCAAGCCGCCCGCGATCAAAACCGATAATCATTTCCTCGCCAACCATAATCGTGGGGGTGCCGCGCGAACCAGTTTGCTTGAAGGCCTCAAGGGCCGCAGCATCCTGGTCTACCATTTTCTCATCGAACGCAACGTTATGATGTGAGAGAAACTCTCTCACCGCTTTGCAGGGGGGTCAGGTGCTCGACGAATAGACGATTACTTCTTTATCACTCATTTTTTTGTCTCCTGTAGCACTTCTTGGTAAGTAGAAAAACAACAACTAAAACCCGTTTCCTGGGAACCTGCTATAGCCTGGAGCCCGCCACCGGGTCAACTAAGTCTTTTGGATTTATGGGCGCGAAAACGCACCCAAGTTGCAGTTAGAACAAAAACAGGGGGATTTCATTCAAAAATTATTTCGCGCAGGGATTTTGAGCCGCTGAGACTGAATGAGAAATAGGCCGATGAGACCCCGCAGCAGGGGCCACCTTTGGTCGTTGGATCCTGACCGCGCAGGGGTTAGCGGGCTCAAAATACTGGAATACACTCCAGGGAGGAGCGATAATTATTGCGAGAACGAAAACCGAGGCGATGATGAGCCCGGCGTCTTTTTCGCTCGATGGCCTAAGGCAGGCAAATACGGCCCCAATACCCTCTTCCCACGAATTCGACACGCACCAACCGTAATGGCGCAAATATGTCCAAACAAGCGCAACAATCGTAAAAACAACAAAATACGGCCTGTACGGCGTAAGGCTACCCAGCGCGCCGAGCATTGCGGCCCCGAGACCCGGGACCAATGAAGGCGCGCATCACGGGCTCACCCCGGCACGAATAAGCAGGTTCTTGAGTATATTAGAGGGTCTAAACGAGTCTTTTCCCACCATCGTACCTCTCCCCTTGCAACGCGAAATGCCGGTGGTCTGAAAAATGGTAATGTGAATTCTATACTCGTACAACTGTGGGTGGTCAAGCACTTTTTCAGATGGATTGGTCTACTATTTAGTACCAGCTAGTCGCCGGTAGGCCTTCTGCATAATCAGGGCGTCATACTCAAGGGCCGGGCTCTCGCAGACCACCCGTCCCGAGGCCCCAAAATCAATCAGCGCCCGAAAAAGATCCTCATAGTTCATGTCCGAGTCGTCGAGCTCAAGGTGGTGCGCCTCCCCCTTTTCGGTGTAGGCGATACCCGAAAGATGGATATGCATCGACGAAAGGGCCTCTTTTCCCAATTTATTTTTCATCAGCTCAAGCTGGCCCGCGAACTCGTCATACGTGTTCATCGCCCCGGCTGTCCGGGCATGGATATGGGCAAAATCAATCGTGATACTCATATTCTTGCCCTGGAGCGCATCGCCCATCTCGCAAAGCTCGGCCAACGAGCCGAACTGGCTCCCCTTACCCGTCGTCTCAGGGTCGAGCCGCACCGGGCAGCCTTCCTTTTCTAAAATATCGACCAGCTCTCCAATTTGTTTTGTCATGAAGGCATGCACCTCTGCCGGGTCACGTTTTTGATAAAACCCGGCATGAAAACATGCGCCATCTCCACCGCAGGCCGCGAGCGCCCGCGCCGTGTCGAGCACGCGCTTGCGGCTCGCCTCAACCTTCTCTTCCTCAAGCGAGTACAGATTGACGTAGTAGGGCCCATGCGCCGTGACGTGCACACCCGTTTCGGCCTGCGCCGCTTTTACCAGCTCGCAGGTCTCTGGCCGAATACGCACCCCGTGGACAAACTCCATCTCGTAGACGCCAAGACCAAGCTCATGAAGCCGGCGCACTGCCTCCGGGTGGCCCTGGGGCTTGGCCGAATGCGGCACCCCACCCACACCAAAAAAAATCGTGTCGGCCTTTTTCGGCTTCGCATTCACATTAAGCGGCCCCTCGTAGATTCGACCTTTTGGCTTTTCTTTTGGCACGCCCGGCTTAAACCCCATTGCGT
Organism: Nitrospinaceae bacterium; assembly: GCA_018669005.1. Lineage (NCBI taxonomy): Bacteria > Pseudomonadati > Nitrospinota > Nitrospinia > Nitrospinales > Nitrospinaceae > Nitrospinaceae bacterium. Next base: position 91,486 of record JABJAL010000072.1, on the reverse strand, counting down.
TCGCCGGCGATTTTTTCGAGACGGCTTTTTTCTTGGCTACAGGTTTCTTTTCGGCCGTAGATTTCTTTTCAGCCGCAGGCGCTTTCTTAGTCTCTTTCTTTTTTACGGTAGTTTTTTTCTTGGCCGCAGGTTTCTTCTTGACCACAGATTCCGTCTTAGCTGCTGGCGCTTTTTTCGCAGGCACGATTATCTCTCTAATTAGGCGGCAAAAGTTCATCCCCGAGGCAGACAACATATCAAAACAGCTGGGTTCGGCACACCAGGCTTAACGTTTGTCGAACTCGCCCCCCGCCATCTGGCCATTGCCCACGACGATGGGGCCGCCCCGGACCTCGATGTTCTTCATGCCCGCCTCCTCAAACCACGAGCGGACTGTGTCCACCGTCTGCGGGTGGTCATGGGCGGCGGAAAGCGCATCGAAGGTGTCGAGCACCGCCCACTCCACCGCCTGCTTTTCGTCCAGCCCGAAACCATCATGCACAAAACAGGGAACAACACAGCGCAAATAACGCCTCAGATAGGGAATCTTCGCGATAAAACGGTCCACCGGCATCCATTTGGGAACGTACCACTTTACAACTTTGTGAAGTGTGTCCACCGGCATCCGGGTGGCGAGCCAGCGCCAGAGATATTTCGATTTCCAGGGCGCGATGACCCCGTCCTTGTGATAGCAATCGACCGAGAGCACGCCCCCCGGCTTTAAATATGAAAGCAAACCCACGAAAGCCGCTTTCGGGTCCGGGGTGTGCTGTAAAACACCGAAGCAGAAAATCCGGTCGAACATTTTTTCGGGAAACGGCAGGGCGCGCATGTCCGCCTGGATAACGGTGTGGTTCGGATGATGGCCGTTGTTTTCAAGGCAGACATCCACCGCCGAGGACATGTCCGTCGAATACAGAACCGCTCCCGTCCCCAGAACAACATCGGCGTAGCGCCCGGCCCCGCAGCCAACTTCTAAAATTGTCTCGCCCGCCATTTTTTCAGGCCACGATGAGTGGCCGAAAAACCGGTCGCGGCAGACGGTAAGCCCAGTAACGCTGTCGATCTGGGTCCGCTGAAAAGCCTCCCATTGATACCCGAAAGTGGCGGCGTAGTTTTTATCCCCGGCGAAGCGGGGAATGAAATTCCGGACGGGAAAAACGGCACCGGCGGAAGCGTCCGCCAGCTCGCCCGATTTTAATTTGTCGTTTTCAATTTCCGCCCCGGGCTTGAGTTCCAGTTCATGTCCCGTCGCGGGAGAAAGCAAATTTCCAAGACAATCCAAACGCATAAATTCTCACCTTTTCCCTTTCTATGCCTCAAAAGTCCGCGTCACGGGGCGGCTTGCGCCGTTCCAGCCGTGCATGACGGCGCTGATGGGCCCGGGGATGCCGCCCGCTACGATGATCATCAGATCTTTGGGGTCTTTGATTGTGGGCACAAAAAACGAATCATCGCCAAGATCGACATTGATGGGCAGATCTTTTATGCGCTCCTCGGTAAAGCCGCCTCCTGTTTTAAGCTCGCCGAGGGTCTTGCCCGCTTTTTCGCATAGGTATTGATGGACATCGGCCTTACTCCAGCCCGCGCTGTCGCAAATTTTTGCGTGGTCGGGGCTAATCGCCACCACCAGATCGGATCGCCTAAGCGCGTTCATACTCCCCAAGTAACTCATGGCGTCCGCCGGGGCAGCAAGCAGGTGTTCTGGATCGCTGCTCATATCATCGAACACGAGCTTGGGATTCTCGCAGGCAACAACGGTGACGGCATTATCGCCCGCAGCGCAGCCCCGCGTTTCCGCCAGTGTCTCCCAGGGACTATCTTCCTCGTTCTCGCGGATACAGTAGGTGTAGCGCGAAGGCTGGCCGAAGGTGCTCATCGAAACAACACCGGGAATGCCCGCGCCCTGATTCATGAGCATGAGCCTTAGCGCGCGGCCGATTGTTGCGTTTGCTCTGAAACCGGGACCAAAGCAACCCGATGCGCCATGGAGGCCAATTTCTTTTCCATGGGGGCCATTGAAGATCATCAGCGGCGCGGCACTGTGCATGGTGGCCTGAACCCCGCCCATATTAAACGATTCGGCAAGCACGGCCTCCAGCCCGGCGATGACGGCAGGGAGGTAATCTGATTTACAACCCGCCATTACGGCATGGATCGCCACACTGCGAACATTGGCAGGCTCATTGGCGGGCGGCACGTTGCCGATAAATTCTTCCGGGTCGCGGGAGGCACCAGCCAGCATGTCTGCAATTCGCTCCTCGGTCGGGATAACAACCGGCAGGCCATCGGACCATGGTTTGTCAAAGAAATACTCGAATTCATCATCAGGCAGGGCCACGGTGTTTTCCTTTCCCGGCAGAGGGGCCAGAGAATCTGCCGCTGTTATTATACGCCATCAACAATCATCAGATTAGTATCCGCCGTCGCCTGGCGTAATGATTTAGGCCCTGCGTATTCCGGCGAGTTGTACCACTTGTAGGCCGCCTCGACGTTAGGGAACTCAAGCACAATGGTCCTCGGGAGAGGAAACTCACCCTCCATCACTTCCGGATCCCCGCCCCGCACTAAAAATTTCCCGCCAAATTTTTCAACCAACTCTGTGTTCTGATTTACATAATCTTTGTATGGTTCGGGGTCGTTCACTTTGATTTGCGCGATGATATATCCAGCCATTACTGTCTCCTTATATGTGGGGTTGCGCTGCGTTTCCTTTTTCAGCAAAACCATTTAATCCGCCGGTTAAACTGTATAGGCTTTTGACACCGCCCGGCTCCCGCCATTCCAGCCGTGCATGACCGCGCTGTGCGGGCCAGGGGCGCCACCGGCCACGATGATGTGCAGATCGGCAGGATCTTTTATCAAAGGCACAAAATAATCGTCATTTTCAAGATCAACAGCAAACGGAAGATCTTTCATCCACTCCTCGCGCCATTGGCCCGCCCGTTTGAGATCACCGAGCCTTCGGCCTGAAAGCTCGCACAGGCGGCGGTGCACCTGCTCCTTGGGGAGATCAGCGCAGATGGCCGCTTGCTGGGGCGAGAGGGCGAGGACCAGATCCGAGCGAACCCACTGGTTCCAGCAGCCAACATGCGACATCGCATCGGCGATGCTGAAAAAAAGCTGTTCGGGATCTCGGGCATAGTTGTCCACGACGAGCTGGGGATTTTCACAGGCAACCGCCGTCACAACATTCTCGCCGGGCGCAAATCCCCGGCTTTGTGATAACGGCTCCCAGGGGCTCTCCGCCTCGTTCTCGGCAATGCAAAATGTATATTTCGAGGGCTGGCCGAAGGTGCTCATCGAAACCACACCAGGGATTCCGCCGCCCAGATTCAGAAGCATAAGCCGGATTGCGCGGCCTATCGTCGCGTTCGCCCGAAAGCCGGGACCAAAACACCCCCGCCCGCCATAGAGGCCAATTTCATGGGCATAAGGTCCGTTCACGATGAGTAGCGGGGCGGAACTGTTCATCGAGCCCTGGAGGCCGTTAAGGCCAAAACGCTCATCGAGGACAGCCTCGACACCCGCAAGAACGACGGGAAGATATTCGGGCCTGCAACCGGCCATGACCGCATGCATAGCAGCAGCCCGAACCGTCGCCTCACCGAACGCCGGAGGGATAGCACCAATTATCTCTTCGGGATCGCGAGAAGAGCCCTTAAGCATTTGCTCCGTTCGCTCCTCGGTGGGGATGACAACCGGGAGGCCGTCAGACCATTCTTTATCGAAAAAAAATTCGAGTGCATCCATATCATCAATCATGACGTATAGGCCACCGAGATCGATCGGCTCCCCCCGCTCCAGCCGTGCATAACAGCCGACTCCGGGCCGGGGACGCCTCCCGCGACGATAATTTTGAGGTCGGCAGGATCTTTCACCGTGGGCACAAAGAAATCATCATCGTCCAGATCGACCGGGATGGGTAGCGAGCGCATCCGCTCGGCCCTGAAATTACCGCCTCGCCTTAGCTCGCCCACCCGGCGACCCGCCATCTCCAGGAGACGGGCATGAACGTCTTTTTTTGAAAGACCATCCCCGGCGCAAATTTCTGCGTGTTGCGGGGCAAGGGCTACGATTAGATCCGAGCGCGTCCAGTTGTTCCAGCTTCCCATGTGGGCCATCGCATCGGCAGTGGCTATGAAATAGCGCTCCGCGTCACGGCTCGTATCATCAAAAATAAGCTGAGGGTTTTCAACGGCGGCGAGGGTAACGACATCTTGACCCGGCCCAAAGCCGAGCGTTTGGGAAAGCGGCTCCCAGGGGCTCTCGTCCTCGTTCTCTCTGATGCAGAACGTGAACCGCGAGGGCTGGGAAAAGGTGCTCATCGAGGTTATTTGCGGAATCCCGCCACCCAGGTTCAGGAGAACAAGGCGGATTGCGCGGCCAATCGTCGCGTTTGCCCGAAAGCCGGGGCCGAAGCAGCCGAGGCCGCCGTTGAGCTCAATTTTTTTGGCGTAGGGGCCGTTTACAATCATGAGCGGGGCAACAGCATGCATGGTGGCCTGAATGCCGTTGATGTTAAAAGGCTCTTGGAGCATTGCCTCAACACCAGCGAGAACAACAGGAAGATACTCGGGTTTGCATCCGGCCATGACAGCGTGCACCGCGATATCGCGGACACTCGCCGCCTCAAAAGCGGGAGGAATTTCACCCACGGGCTCGTCGGCCCCGCGCGAGGTGCCCCCAAGCAGTCGCTCGATGCGCTCCTCAGTCGGCGGAATAACCGGCAGACCGTCCGACCAGGACTTTTCAAAGAAAAACTCGAATTCGTCCGCTGGCTCGCTCAAGGCAAACCTCCAGCCGGGGGCCGGGGAAAGATTTATCGTAGCTTTTAATTAGCCGAGGAAGCGCCCCGGTCAATCGCCACCTTGAGGGCCTCGGCAAGCGGCGAGCCCATGGCTACGAGGGTGCGGTAGTCGCTCATCGCGGCTGGCATGTTCCCGGCCAAAACATATGCTTTTCCCCGATATTCTCTCAACTCGGCGTAGCCTGGATTAATCTCAACCGCGCGGTTATAGGCGGCGATGGCCTCGCTGATGCGGCCAGCGTGGCGAAGGCTGTAGCCCAAAAGGGTGTAGGCCTTGTAGTTTTCCGATCCTCAGAAATCGCCTGATGGAAAAGATCGATCGCGCCCTGCCAGTTGCCCTTGTGGATCTGAATCCTGCCTCGATCAAAAGTAGAGCCAGTGGGATCGGCCTTGGGGTGTTTCGAGGCCTCGTAGCCAAAAACGGGAGCGGAAATAGTCAGGGATAGGGCAATGGCGATAGCTGCGAAACGCATGGGTTCTTCATCCAAATAAAAAAGCAAAAAGTCGTTTGAAATTTCACGTGTAGTGTAATTCTCCGAGTCGATAATGTACCGCCCGCCGCAAAAAAACTCCAGTCCAAATTGCTGACCATGTGTCATTTTTGGTGCTAAAATCATATTCGTGCATTAAAAAATTTCATTCCCTAAAAGGAGCTTGATACATGTCTGTTTACAAAGATTTTGGGCGAGAGGGCGGCGATAGCCCCTCTTATGTCTCGGCCCAGATAGCCTGGCGCCACGGCCAGAACCTGAGCATGGGGTTTTTTCGGATGGAGGCGGGCCAGGGCTCAGAGCCCCATTATCATAACGATGAGCAATTTATCTACATTTTAAAGGGCGGCCTCCGGGTGGCCATCGATGGCAAGATTTTAGAGGTGCCGGTTGGGAGCCTGGTGCATTTTGCCCCCGGCACGGTCCACGAGCTTGCCACACCCGCCACAGAGGCCGCAGAGTTTCTCTTAAGCCGTGGCCCGGCACGAGAGAACCCAGAGGAGGATGTGATCAAGCCCGAGGGCGATGCCGGAAAAAGCATTCTTCGCTAAATTAAAAAAAAGGGCGGCCCCTTTGAGGAAGCCGCCCTTTTACAATCCGAGTAAAGCGCTATTCGTTCACGTGCCAGTTGTCAATCATTTTGCAGCCACTTGCACTGAAAAGATTATAGACCGGGCAGCGCTTCATGTAGTCGGCCTTTACCGCCTCAATCTGCTCTGGCGTTGCATCAATTTTAATCCAGACGTCGGTGATGGCCTCCGAGGGATTAGACTTATAGCCCGCCACCCCACCAATGCCCCGCGGGCTGTAGACGATAGTCGATTTCACTTTCATCGATTCAATATCGAGTTTGGCGTCTTTCACGCAACGCTCGACGATAACCGCCGTGCACCCCGCCAACGAGGTCGCAAGGTAGCCCAAAGGCGAGGGCCCCTGGTCCGAGCCGCCAAGGCGCTTTGGCTCATCAACTATCAACGTATGCCCGCCCTTGACGGAAACCTCGCTAAAAGCGTGCCCCTTAAAATCCGCCTCGGCCCAGTTTTCTGTCGTTTCGGGCAGCTCTTTCAGTTTTACAGCCATGCGTTGCGTCTCCTTTGAAAGAATCAAACAATCTGCTCATTCATAGTAGTAAACGAAAACTTGCGGGGAAATTTCCCTACGCCACAACCCGGCCCGGCTCGTAGTTGAGGTTGGCGACGAGCCAGCGCTCGACCTCCTCAAGGGGAACGCCCTTGCGGCGGGCATAGTCCTCGGCCTGGTCGCGCTCTACCCGTCCGACGGCAAAGTAGCGGGTATCGGGGTGGGCAAGGTAGAAGCCCGATACCGAGGCGGCGGGAAACATGGCACAACTCTCGGTGAGGGATATGCCAGTGTTCGCCTCAGCATCTAAAATATCAAACAGGATTCGTTTTTCGCTGTGGTCGGGGCAGGCAGGATAGCCCGGTGCCGGGCGTATACCCTGGAAGCGCTCTTTTATAAAGTCCTCATCCGAGAGTTTTTCATCTGCCGCGTAGCCCCAGTAATCTTTTCTCACCCGCTCGTGGAGACATTCGGCAAAGGCCTCGGCCAGCCGATCGGCAAGCGCCTTGACCATGATGGCCTGGTAGTCGTCACTATCTTTTTCAAACTGCTCGGCAAGCGCCCCAGCACCCAGACCAGCTGTGACCGCAAACAGGCCCATGTAGTCTTCGGCCCCCGATCCTTTGGGCGCGATGAAATCGGCGAGCGAGAGGTTGGGCTGCCCTTCTCTTTTTTCGGCCTGCTGGCGAAGCATGTGAAAATGAGGAGCGGGCTCGTGACCATTATCATCAATGCGCAATTCGATATCGTCCGCCCCCACCCGGCCAGCCGGAAAAAGACCGAACACGCCGCTGGCGCTGATGAGCTTTTCGCGCACGATCTTATCGAGCAAAATATTCGCATCCTCGAAAAGGCTCTTGGCCTCTTTTCCCGCCGTGGGTGAATTGAGGATGTCCGGGTATTTTCCTTTGAGCTCCCAAGCCTGAAAAAACGGCGACCAATCAATGTAGCGGCAAAGCTCTTCAAGCGGAAAATCACGGAGTACGGTTATCCCCATATTGCGCGGCTTCGTCGGTCTATAGGCACTCCAGTCGAGCCCAAGGGTATTCGCCCGCGCCGCCTCAAGCGAAAGATAGTTCGCCCGGGCAGTGCTGTTCTCGAATTCTTCCCTTATTTCCTGATACTCCTCACGCACAGAGGAGAGAAAATCCCCCCGATTCTCGGTATTGAGGAGCGAGCTTACGACGGGCACGCTCTTTGAAGCATCAACAACATGAATTGTACCAGCGCCATAGTGGGGCGCAATTTTTACGGCAGTATGCTTGCGCGAGGTGGTTGCGCCGCCAATCAGAATCGGAATATCAAGCCCCTGGCGCTCCATCTCCTGTGCAACATGGGCCATCTCGGCGAGCGAGGGCGTGATTAATCCGCTCAGGCCGACAACATCGGCCTCCTCTTTGATGGCGGCATCGATTATTTTTTGTGCGGGAACCATCACCCCCAAATCAACGACATCAAAATTATTGCAGCCGAGCACCACCCCGACGATATTTTTACCGATGTCGTGCACGTCTCCCTTGACGGTGGCCATGACCACCTTGCCGGGCTTGCGATTACTCTTGGCCTTTGCTTTTTCCTCTTCAAGAAAAGGCACAAGATAGGCAACGGATTTCTTCATCACACGAGCGCTCTTAACCACCTGGGGCAAGAACATTTTGCCCTCGCCGAAAAGATCGCCAACAACGTTCATCCCGTCCATGAGCGGGCCCTCGATCACCTTAATTGAGCTATCAAGTTTTTGGCGAGCCTCCTCGGTGTCCTCGTCGATGAATTCGACGACCCCGCGCATGAGTGCATATTTTAAACGCTCCTCGACCGGGGCATCGCGCCAGGCAAGTTGTTCTTTTTCGGTTTTCTTGCCGTCCCCCTTAAAGCCCTCGGCGGCATCAACCAACCGCTCGGTGGCATCAGGTCGGCGATTGAGTAACACGTCCTCAACAAGCTCAAGAAAATCGGCGGGAATTTGCTCGTAGACTTCAAGCTGGCCCGCATTAACAATGCCCATGTCGAGCCCGGCACGAATAGCATGATAGAGAAACGCCGAGTGCATCGCCTCGCGCACAGGATTGTTTCCCCTAAAAGAAAACGACACATTACTCACTCCGCCGCTCACTTTTGCGTGGGGCAAATTCTCCTTAATCCATGCCGTTGCGCGGATAAAAGCCACGGCGTAGTCGTTGTGCTCCTCGATGCCGGTACCAACGGTTAGGATATTGGGGTCAAAAATAATATCCTCGGGCGGAAAACCCACCTCTTCAGTGAGTATCCGATAGGCGCGCGCGCAAATCTCTGTCTTGCGCTCAAAGGTGTCGGCCTGGCCTTGTTCATCGAACGCCATGACAACCACCGCCGCGCCATAGCGAAGAACTTCCCGCGCGTGTCCCCGAAAAACTTCCTCGCCCTCTTTGAGGCTGATTGAATTGACGATGCCCTTACCTTGAAGACAACGGAGCCCGGCTTCTATGACCGGCCAGTTCGACGAATCGATCATGAAGGGCAGCCGTGCAATGTCCGGCTCGGCAGCCATGAGGTTGATGAACTTCGTCATCATTGCCTCGGAGTCGAGCATTCCCTCGTCAAGATTTATGTCGAGCACCTGGGCGCCGCCCTCAACCTGGTGGAGCGCAACCTCAAGCGCCTTTTCAAGATCCCCGGCGAGGACAAGCTTGGCAAACCGCCGCGAGCCAGCGACGTTCGTTCGCTCGCCAATGTTCATAAAATTCGACTCGGGCGTATACTCAACCGACTCAAGGCCACTAAGCTGGAACGCACGATTTCGCGCCGGGAGCTTTCTGGGCGTTCGGCTCTCGACCGCCTCGGCCACCAGCTTTATATGCTCGGGCGTTGTTCCGCAGCAGCCCCCTACGATGTTTAAAAATCCGCTCTCGGCAAACTCATCAATCAGCCGAAGAAATTCCGTCGGCGTCTCGTCGTATTCACCAAACTCGTTAGGGAGACCTGCATTCGGATGGGCGCTCACAGGAACATGGGCCACTCCCGCAAGCTCCTCGATGAACGGGCGCATTTCTTTGGCCCCGAGCGCACAGTTGAGCCCGACACTCAACAGGTTCTGGGTGTGCGCCACCGATACCCAAAATGCGTGGGGTGTTTGGCCCGATAGGGTTCGCCCGCTCTGATCGGGAAGTGTTCCCGAGATCATCACGGGGAGCCTGCGGCCGGTTTCTTCGACAAAAACTTCGATTGCATAAATGGCCGCACGGCAGTTTAGCGTGTCAAAAACCGTTTCAATGAGGAGGATATCGACACCGCCATCGACAAGCCCTTTAATTTGCTCGACATAAACGGCAACAACCTCCTCGAACGTCACCGCACGGAAACCGGGATTGCCCACGTCTGGCGATATCGATAGCGCTCGGTTCGTCGGCCCAATGGAGCCTGCCGAGAATCGAGGCTTGTCCGGTGTTTTAAGCGTGTACTCCTCACAGAGCCGCTTTGCCATTTGAGCCGCCTCAAGGTTCAGCTCATAGACCAGGTTTTCGAGCGAATAGTCGGCTTGGGAGATAGCGTTTGAGTTAAACGTGTTTGTTTCGAGAATATCGCATCCTGCGTCGAGGAATGACCGGTGGATGTCTTCAATGATTTTAGGCTGCGTGATTGTTAAAAGATCATTGTTGCCCTTTAGGTCGCAAGAATGATCTGTAAAACGAGGCCCCCTAAAATCCGCCTCCTCGAGATCGTAGCCCTGGATCATGGTGCCCATGGCGCCATCGAGCACGAGGATTCTTTTTTCGAGTATCGACCGCAAGTCCTCAAACACCATCGATTCGCTTCCATGCCCGGCAGAGGGGCCTATATGATTGATTCAACACGGATTAATTTATCCCACACGAGACCTGCACGCACAACAGTTTTTTCGAGGAAGCGTATCCTGGAAATGCAGATAAATTATTTGCAATGTGGCGCGGAATGGCGGAGATGCGCTAAAGGGCCTTCGAGACTTCCTTTGCGTGGCCTTTTACCGAAACATCCCGAAATACCTTTGAAACTTTTCCTTCTTCATCAATGATAAAGGTTGTCCTGTATACGCTGTTGAATTTGGTCCCGAACAAAACTTTTTCGCCGTATGCCCCAAACTTGGTGGCCACCAACCCATCGGGATCCGCAAGAAGCGGAAAGACCAGCTCAAGCTCTTCGCTGAATTTCTTGTGGCTCACCTCGTTATCAGGACTCACCCCTAACAGAATGGCGCCTTTGGCCTGAATTTTCTTACATTCCTTATTAAATTCGATGGCCTCTAGTGTGCAGCCCGGAGTGTCGTCTTTTGGATAAAAATAAATGACAACTTTACGACCTTCATAGTTCAACAGGCGGTGCATTTTTCCGTTTCCGTCTCGCAGACGAAAATCTGGCGCTTTCGCGCCGGGCCTTAGTCCCTTGGCCATGGCTTTCGATTTCCCTTTCGGTGCAAACTTCGTTTTGGGCGCGGCTTTTGATTTAGGTGCAGCTTTTTTCGTCTTCGATGCAGCTTTTGACTTAGGTGCAGATTTCTTGGGCTTGGCCTTAGAAGCTACTTTCGCCTTTAATTTGCTCTTCGCCTTAGCCTTGGCTTTTGTCGCTACTTTCGACTTCGCTTTGGCTTTAGTCTTTGTTTTTGCTTTACTTGCAGCTTTAGCCATTATCCCGCTCCTGTCAGAAATCAAAAAAAGCGGCTAGAGATGCCGCTTCTCATACTCTCTGAATTCAATAGGATAATGACACAAGACAGGAAAACCTTCAAGGCAACCCTTTGTTGGATTTACACCCCCCAATCGCGGGCATAGCGGAAATCCCTATCAATGGTCCTCTGGCTAACCTTGGCGATAAGCGGAAGGCGACGCTTGTATTGGCTTCTCTGAATCAGCCGCAGGATGCCGTCCACAATCTCGGCCCCAAAACCCACCTCCAGTATTTCCTGGCGGTCGTATCGATGATCGATTAGGTAGTGCAACACGGCGTCCACCTCTTCATAGGTTAGGCCAAGCTCCTCCTCGTCCGTCTGCCCCACCCACAGGTCCGCGCTAGGGGGCTTATCGATCACCCCGCTCGGGACGCCAACATGTCTCGAAATCTGTCTCACCTGTGTCTTGAATAAATCACCGATTGGATTTATCGCGCTAGCCATATCCCCAAAAAGTGTCCCATAGCCCAGCAAAAGCTCAGTCTTGTTGCTTGTTCCCAACACCAGCGCCCCCTCGGCAGCGGACTGATCATAGAGAATCGTCATCCGCTCGCGGGCCATCTTATTGCCGCGTCTTAAGTTGGGCGCATCAGGATGCTGATCGAAGTAAGCATCTACCTGGGGGGTAATCTCCATCCGCTCAAAGGTGATTCCGCATCCCTTGGCAACTTCTCGGGCATCCGCTTCGCTCTGAGGGTTTGATAGCTTATAGGGCATGCAGATGCCCTTGACGTTCTCGGGTCCCATCGCCAGCGCCGCGATATAAGCGGCAATGGCGCTGTCTATCCCACCCGAGAGACCGAGGACAATTTTGCCCACCCCAACCTTGCGCACCTCGTCGCGGACAAATCCAACCAACAGCTCTGTGACCAGGCGGGCGTCCAGCTCAAGCTCAGCCAAGCTTTTTTTCACCAGATCCTGCATCTCTATCGGCACAAAACGCCTCCTAAAAATGCGCTAGAAAAAATTCTGGCGTATCATGCCGTCAGGAGCGCTCCACCGCAACACACCTGGCCAACTACCAGCGATTGACCCGGCGCATGGGCAGGCATTAGTTTAGGGAAAATAAATTTCATCTGGCGTCATTCGACAATTTTTATTGGAACGGCCATGCCTCTCGTCGGAAATATCAACGATCTTAAATGGACCTACGATCCAGTGGCCGCTGCAAAAACCAGCTCGCCAATTCTAATCAACACGCCGCACCTAGAAGTGCGCACCCTTGTCCTAAAGCCCGGGCAGCGCCCGCCCTACCACCGGCACCACCCGGAAATGGACGAGGGCTACCTCATCCAGCAGGGCCTCGGGATGATGAAAATAGACGGCGAGGCGTTCGAGGTCCGGGCCGGAGACATTCTCTTAGGCAAACGTGGCGGCTATCACGACATGGAAAACATCGGGGATGAGGACCTCATCGAATTCAACTTCCGGGGCGGTAATATGCCCTCGGGCATGATCTTGCCGGAGGCTGACGACGCGCGCCCGGCAGAGGATATTTCCGGTACGCCGGGGAGTCGCTATATTCTCAGAAATATTTTCGACGAGGCACCCGCAGGGGTTTCCTCCAACGAGGCCAAACAAGGCACACCTGAGGTTTTCAAAACACCCTATCTAGAGCTATTCGCCTTTACTCGCAAGAGCGGAGACAATAACGGAGCCCACACCCACCAGACAGAGATGGACGAGGCGGCCTATCTAGTTCGGGGGAGCGGGAAAATGCGTTTTCACATCGATGGCGAGTCCATCGAGGCGGGCGAGGGCGATCTTATTCACATACCGGGCGGCTCGCGCCACCATGTCGAGCGGATGTCAGATGGGGCGCTGATCGTCTTAAATATGCGGGGCGGCAAACTCCCCTCTATCACTAACTGGGAATAATTGCCCTGCGGGGCCGGAGGAATTTCATGGGAGTTGTCGGAGGCTATCATCACGTTCACGTTATCAGCCCGGACCCGGAGGCGGCAGCCGAGTGGCTTAGGGTTTATCTGGGCGGCGAGGTTATCGGACGCGAGGAGGCCCGAGGCGCCAAAAACGTGATCCTACGCATCGGCGAGGCCCATCTAAGCTTTCGCACCCCGCGTCCCTCGGACAAACTTATTGAGACAGACGGACACCGGCCCTTCGGGCTCGACCACGTTTGTTTTCTCGTCGACAATCTTGAAGCCATGGTCGCGCAAATGCGCGCAGGCGGCGTTGAGATTGCCGAAGAAATTTTCTCCCCCTCGGGCGGCAGTGAAGCTGCCTTTGTTGTGGGCCCCGAAAACGTTCTGTTTGAACTCATTCAGACAAAATAGAAAGGAACAAGATTGTGGCAATTATCGGAAACTATCATCACGTGCATCTCACGAGCCCGGACCCCCGGGCAGCGGCCGAATGGTACGAGGAATTTCTGGGCGGAAAAATTGTCGACGACGCGGAGCTCAGAGGAGCTCGCAACGTTCGGGTGACGCTTGGTGAGTCATTTCTCTTCATCCGGGGCGAGCGAGCGGACGAATCCATTAGCCCCCCCCGAAGTCGGAAAGCAACGCTTTGGGGTCGATCATATTTGCTTCCATGTAAACGACATCGACGGAATGCTCAAGGATTTTACAGCCAAAGGGGGCGAAATACCCCTGCCTTTATTTGAGTTGCCCAACGGCAACCGCGCCGCCTACGTGGCCGGCCCGGACGGGGTCGTGATGGAGCTCATCGAGCCTGCGGCCTGATCAAACACGCAATTAGACGAATAAAACCCTTAATGCCTCGAAAGTCTATTCATTTTCTTTCGCAAGGCTAACCGGGATTCGTGTCATCGCCATCGCAAAATCATTTTCATAAAAATCCCCCGGGAGAGCCAAGGCACTCTCGGGGGATTTTGCCATTTTTAGGCTACGGCCTGGAGCGCAAGCGCCTAGGCCATAAAATCCTTAGAACGTGTAGCGAAACTCATAGTACAACGCCCAGCTGTCATCGTTATCAAGCGCCGCCGCGGTGTTCAGCTTGCCGTAGTCGCCGGCAAACAGATACGCGTAGGTCACACGTGCAAAAAGACCCTTGTAGATGTCCCATCTCGCCGAAATGTCGACCTCGGTGCCGATGTCCTTGGAGCTGTTGTACGTATTGCCGTCGGCAATGCCATCGCCGGTCGTGTCCTGATCGGCGCGCTTGGCAGCCGTACGAATAAGCGACACGTTCCCATCAAACCTCAGGGCCTTTGAAAGCTTATAGCTCGCCAGAATCTCGTAGATCGCCGAGCCGTTGCCTTTCGCGGCCCCGTCGCCGCTTCCGCAACGGTTCTCACGCGAGAAACCAGTGGTGTGCGTCGTGTAGCGGCGGCGTGTATAGATCTGAGGACCATTAATGCTGCAGTTGCCGTTGTCGCCACCGCCGCCGGTTGGCACGAAGCGCGTCAGCTTACCGTCGAACTGCGTTCCCAGATCGTCTGCGACGTCTGTCGCGTCATCGTCGCCCGGCATAAATGTGCCGTAGAAGCCAACCTTCAGTTTGCCAAAGTTCAGCCAGAGGCGAATCAGTACAGCATAGCCCTCAATGTCAATATCCGAGCGGGCAGCCGCCTTCGTAGCGTTAACGTTCGTGTCGTTGTTCGCGTTGCCTGAGTTGACCGCCCGGCCAAAGTCGAGTTTGCCGTCCTGAATAACAACGGTTGTATTCAGGCTGGCGATACCGAACTTGGCTTTCGCGTTCAATCCGTACATCCAGATGTCACGCTCGGTCGAATCCGTCGTGACCGTGCTTAAAGCAACGGAGCCGTCGGACGCCGGATCGGCGCCGGTGGTAACGGCGTTGAATTTCTCCCAGGCTACCCACGGGGTAATCGTGATATTAGGAGCGGCCTTCCAGGCCAACTGCAGAAAGTAGTCGTTGTCGTCACTGGCCGCAGTTTGACCGTCTGTAAATTGGTTATTGAAAGCATAAAGGCTCAGAGATTTGTTGATTTTACCATAGACACCCCACCCAAAACGGCGGGTCACGCCGTTTGAGCCAAAAATCTCTTTGCTTGGATCAAACCAGTCAGAGCGGCCAAACTTGAAGCGGAACGAAGTGCCCGGAATGGCTGTATCGAAAAGGAACCTATTGAACTCAGCATCGGCCCGGCCCGTGGCATTACCGCTCGTCGCATCGCCTCTCGCATCCAACTCGAGCGTGACTTTTGCTTTGCCGCCAAATGCGCTCACGTTCCAGCGGGGACGCCACAGGGTGTCAATCTTTTGCAGGCTATCGTGCGAGGTGGCTGAATCATCCTGGTCCATGTTGTCCGTGGAGCTGCCACGTTGGCGAATTACGCCAGTCATTTTAACGTCAGCAGCGCTTGCATATTCTGTCGCAGATACAGCAAACACAAGAGCGACCACAATCAAAGCTAGGGAATATTTCCGCATTGCCTTGTCTCTCCTTGAGAATGAAATTTCCGAGTTGTTCGTTTGAACTTCAGCTTATTGCGAGTCATCCAATTTTTTTATATTTGCGCGACCCCGCATAAGCACCTCCTTTCGGTCGGCGGACCCCCTCCGGCAAAAAAAGGCAAACTTCCTCTAACAAAAACTAAAATTACCCATAAACACCCCCTATCGACTGGCGGGCTCTTTTCGATCAACCAGCAAACTCCTTCTAATAAAACCAAATTTAAAAAATCTTTTTTGCAATCTTGGCCAAACGCGCAACTAACCCCGAAGCCCTAGCGGCCTTAAACTGCTAGCGGCCTTCATTCTTCAAATTCGAGCGCAAATACCCCTCAAAGGCGCGCTGCCTTTTAAAACTCACGCATTCATTTCTATTGAACCCTGCGGACCCTCGTTTGCATTTCTTAAAACTAAATAGAAATCTGTTTATTCCTTCTTGATTTAAATATTTTTATTGGGGCATTTATGTTTATACAAATAACAACATGTTTAGATGATCCCATCCTCACTAGCGTCGATTCGCCGGTCTACAAATCCTATGTTTGGATAATTTACGCAGAACGACAGCGCACCTTTTTTAAATAGGTGGTTGTTTGCGCCATGAATTTCAGACGCCATCTCGCAGGGATTAAAGAAATGGCAACTTGAATTACAATTCGTATTTAGTTTATTTTGTTGGATATCAACGAGCTTATCTAAAATATACAGAATGCAAATTTAAGGAGAGCGCTATGCCACCTGAGTTAAAAGGACTTCAACACATCGGCCTCAAAGTGCGCGACATTGAGGCCTCGCTTAAGTTCTACACCGAGGTGATGGGTTTTCACGTTAACGAGCACCTGCGCTATGACCCGCCGCGGAACATTTATGCGGCACAAAATTTTATCTCTTGCACGGGCTATCATCACGTCATCAATCTCTCGATGCTCACCCCCGAGAACCAGCCAGATTCCGCTGCGCCGGTCGAAAATTCGCGCAACTCCCCGACCTTAGGGCTTCATCACATGGCCTTCGAGATTGAAAACAAAGAAGTGTTCGAGGAGTGGGAGGCCCACATCCTCGCCAACGGAATCGAATTCACGGGGGGCCCGGTCGTTCACAGCCCGACCCACCCGGACGGCGACGGCCTTTGGGGCGAGAATCGAGCGATGTATTTTAGCGATCCGGACGGCAACAGCATCGAGCTGTTCTGTGACATGGGCATCGTTGAGAATGGAATTTTTGACGCCGAACAACACGCCGCCCGGATTAAAAGCGATGGCTACGACCCAAAAGACGTGGATTTGCCGACGGTGACTTTGTAGGGGGGCTGGAACAGAAGTTTTTTAATTAGCGAGGAAGCGGGTGGGATTTGCTTTTAGGCAACGTCTTTAAGCTCTCAAAAAATTGAGTCTCCGTGATTTCAGTCGGCCACTCCAGCCTTACAAAAACCTTTGCCCCGCCATCCGATTTGTCATCAAAACCAATTGCTTTTAGGTGAATCAGCTCAATGAGGTCTCTGATTAATGCGCTACGCGGATTCTTTAAATGCCCATACCTTCCTCTTGTTCTAGAAAATATTTCCCCAAGGGTCATGTCGTCTACTTCCAATAGCAGGGTGAGTATTTCCAGTTGACGTTCGGCAATAACCCTCTTGCGTGGAGTTTTCAATCTTGTAAAAAGATCGTACATGAGGTTTCGGTATAATTCTTTAGATATGTGGCGCTGAATCTCCACAAGCAGCCTTTGGCTTTGGCGGTAGATTCCCCTTAGCCCTAACTTTAAAAAGGCCGTTAAATCATAACCATTTTCCCAGACCTCATTCAGAGCGTTCAAATACAGGTTTTTTTCGTCGTAATAATAATTCGACATCGCAATAAATGACGTGTCACGAAGGCCCGCACGTTGAAGCATAAGCGCCTCTAGCGCTCTGGCTGTGCGACCGTTCCCGTCAAGGAAAGGGTGCAGCGCCGCCACGTGGTAGTGTGCAGCAAGGGCTTGGATGAGCGGATCGTGGTCCTGAAAATCTCTTTGGATTGCCTCTCCGAGCCGGTTGAGCGCTCCAGCACACTCATCGCCGCCTTCAGCCCCCCGGTGTTGCGGTCTTCCAAATAAAACATTCTGATCGCGCCCTCTGATTTCACCAGGAGGGCAGTGATCGTCATCCGCACCCGTAACAATAAGTCGATGAATTTCAAGAATCAGATCGGTGTCAATGGGGCGGTCATCGGGAATTTTGGCTATCCAGCGGTAAGCACTTAACGCAGCACTCGCCTGCTTTTGCGAGCGGGTAAAAAGTTCTTTTTCTGATTCTTCCTTTAGGGCTTCGTTAAGCTCGCCTTCAGTAAAATCCGCGCCCTCAATTCGAGAGGTTCCGGCGACTTCGCGCTTAAGCTCCATCTCTTGGAGAGATTCAACCCAACTCCGCTGATAGGGAACCGTCCCAACCGAAGAAACTGCGGCCTTGGCATCCACCAATTCATTGGCGATAGCCTTGAAATCGTATTTTATCCAGTCAGCGGGCGGTTGATATTTCATCACATTTACTACTATATCCCATTTCATTCCTTTGTCAATGACTATCAATACAAATAAAAACAGATAATTATAAAACTTACTACACTTTCTATTTCAAGTTTATTTTTATTTCATTTACACTTTATTTCTACTTCATTTTAGGGCTGATATCAAAGAAATTTACAGAAGAAAAGAACTCGGAAAACCGCTAAGTGTAGTTGCGCACGACCACTTCTGAGACCTTGCCGCGTTTTGAGGCTGTGGCGTTGATAGCGCGAGCGGCGAGGACTTTTTGGATGTCAAAACCTTTATAAATTTCGCGGATAAGCGGGGTGTCTGAGTTCGAGAGCATGAACCGGGCGCCCAGTTTATCTAGCCCGCGGCAAATTTCGGCGAGGTGGCGCTGCTCATTCTCGCCGAATCCGCCTGCGGTGTAGGCGGTGAAGCTCGCTGTTTTTGATAGGGGCTGATAGGGCGGATCGAGGTAGACGAAATCGCCGGGCTCTACCCAATCTGGAAGCTCGGCGAAACCTCGCCGGGCAAGGTCGGCGCCAGCCAGCGCGGCGGAAGCGGCACGAAGACCAGGGGCATTGCAAATGGTCGGGTTGGTATAGCGGCCAAAGGGAACGTTGAAGCGCCCGCTCTTGTTTACCCGGTAGAGGCCGTTGAAGCCGGTGCGGTTTAGGTAGATGAAGCGCGCGGCGAGACTGGCGGGCGAGAGGCGGGCCGGGTTCTGGGCACGGACGCGGTAGTAATGCTCGCTCTCGTAGACATGGCGGCCGAGGTGGCGGATAAGGCCTTCAACATTATCGCGGACAGTCCCGAAGGTGGAGACAAGATCTTCAATCCTGTCCGAAAGATAGGCCCGGCCTGAGATCCGCTCCCGGAGGTGAAAAAACACGGCGCCGCTTCCGAGAAAGGGTTCATGATAGTCTTCGATTTTATCTGGGAGGAGGGGCTCAAACTGCGCGAGAAGCCTGCCTTTGCCGCCAGCCCACTTGAGAAACGGGCGCACACGGGCTTTTGGTGTAACACGGGCGGTGTCTGACATAACGGGCGGTCTGTCCTTTCGCTAGGATTCTTATTAATGACATGAAAATTAAGATCACCATAAGATCTTGAGATCATTATACTTAAAAAATATCAAAATTGACAAGTGGTAGCGCCATTAAGGGGTGGGTCGAGATGCAAAGGGCAATTTCCTGGCAATGTGAACGACGTATTGCAGAGATAGGTCTAGAGGGTATTTCGGGATTCTTGTGCCTTGAGGAGAAAAGACCGAGCTAGAGGAGCGCAGCAACAGAGGCAGCAGCTTTGGCCCCTGCCTGTCGGAGACGATTTGCCCCAACGCCAATCTCCTCAAGCGTCCGTTTGAGCTTATCTATCAAGAGAGTCCGCTCCCCGCAGGCATCAAAGGAATGACGATTCCGCCGCTCTAACTCTTCAAGATAATCGTAGTGCTGACCTGGATAGTAATTACACATATTCCATATCCTTTTTCTACGAGACAACTTAATCTTATTCTTTCAAACGGAGTAAAACAAGCCTCTTTTTGCACCCCCAAATCTACTCTTAGCGGGCAGCCTGGATACGCCTGAGCTCCTTGATGGTGAGGTCAAGATCCTCATCGCGCAGAGTGGGTGTTGCAATTCTAGCTCGGCGGATATCCGCTGTATTGATTTCAGCTGTGAGCAGCTTTGGCTTCCACCTAGGCGCAGCCACCAGCAATTCTCCCGTGGGGGAGATAATCTCTGAGCCTCCCCAGAAACTTATTCCGTCCTCATAACCCACACGGTTGCAAAAGAAAACAAATTGGTTAAACGCCGCCGCATGAGAGCGGTTCAGCGAATTCCACACCCGCTCTATGGCCAGACTTGATTTACCACCATTTTGTTTTTTTACTCCCCGAGCCGGGCTCGACGAGGGAACGATAAGAAAATCAGCGCCGTCCTGTGATGCGATATAAGCCAGGCTCGGATGCCATACGTCCTCACAAATCAACATTGCCGCCCTACCAAAACGAGTGTCGAAGGCACGTACCTGTTTTCCCGCGCCAACATATCTTGCCTCATCAAAAAGACCATAAGTAGGCAGATAAAGCTTTCTATGCATATGGAGAAGTTTCCCGTCCTCGAAATATCCGGCGACATTGTAAAATCCATGTCTTGATGACTCTTCCACGAAACCAACAACGATTGAAATATCCTTGCTCATCGCGGCAATTTCTTTAAATAACGGAGAGTTTTTTTGAAGCGCCACCTCCGGAACAATATCTTTAAGAAAATAACCTGTCACAGACAGCTCAGGGAAAACCAACAGATCTACCCCACGCTTTATTGCCTTTTTAACTTCTGCATTTATGATTTTTTGATTAGCTTCAAGATTACCGAGCGTTGGGCCCACTTGAGCCAAACCGACATTGAACTTCATCAAAGATCTCCGTTTAAAATTTTAGATAAAACCCTCTATCACAACACCCGGCTCAACGAAACCCGGAAGAAAAAAATACATCAAATAAATAGTTTCGTATGGGCATCTTTCGTCTGTCTAAGAAAATTGGGGAGGCTAATAACCTCGTCGACAACTCCGTCCATATCGGCTGCAGAAAAACCCATAAAAGTCAGCTGCGCCGCACAGGCGAACAACTTCAATCTGCCGGTTTGGCGGGCGGTATCGATCAAATCACTCACCGAATGCGCCCGGGCTTTTTCCATTTTAGCCTCAATCTCTAAGCCCCGCTCGCCATAAGTTGCCGGGAACCGGGTGTCATCCAAATTGTCGTTCACAAACCGCCCAAGAGCCTCAAAAAACAAAATCACGTTTACTTCATCGCCGTTTGCGGCAGCGCTGGCCGACAGGGTCGCCACCTGATAAAGGCGATCATAGTCTCCGCTATGAGCAAATATGACAAATTGTCCGCTCACTGCGTAGCTCCTTTGTCGGTACACAACAAACGGTTCATTTAAAATCTTCTGGTTTTACATCTTTAAAGTCGTAGTCAGGTAGATCTGACGGGGCAGGCGGATCTGGTCGTTCGGCTTCTCTTTCCTGTAATCTTCGAATTCCGGCCCATATCAACCCCGCACTTACCACAATCCCCCCAAGAATCATCGCCC
Source organism: Nitrospinaceae bacterium (assembly GCA_018669005.1). NCBI lineage: Bacteria > Pseudomonadati > Nitrospinota > Nitrospinia > Nitrospinales > Nitrospinaceae > Nitrospinaceae bacterium. The sequence goes on along the minus strand of JABJAL010000072.1, from coordinate 70,436 downwards.
ATTCGTAATTTCGGTAATACATGAAGCCCGCCATCAAGAACCAGAAGGCAAACCCCATGAATGTCGCAACCATAGATTCTCGCAACTCGCCTTCCTCTTATGGTTTTGCTCGCGGGAGGGAAGAAAAATTTTCTTTCAGCATCCGCCTGGTCGCATCCTCATACATATCTCTTCCCTTATAAAATGATCCGATCGTTCATGTTTTCTTTTTTGTCTTTAAATCAACCCAATAAAGTTCAATGAAAATATCCGCTGCCTTTTTCCCTACTTCTATCTATCTCAAGATTGCTGCATCGTCATCAAATAAACTGGCCGCTTTTCGAATTGTCTCTGGAGAATCCGTAACCTGCCGCACCAAGTTTGATTTAACAATAGCACGGATCGTTTTTCCCACATCATTGACGCCTAATCCTTTTTCAAAAGCGCCCCCTGAACTATTTCCATATTTCGCAGAAGGTCACCACCCTCGATTTCGAGAATTACGATTGATTTAGTTTTTTTCAGCTGTAATTTTTTAAAAGAAGAGCTCTCGGGTTGCGGTTGGTGTTCAGCTTAAATGCGGCCTACTCTCACGGCACAGAAATTAGAAGAGCTCCCGCATCCCAACACAACAAGGAGAGCAAACGCGCAAAGAGCACCAGACAAAGCGCTATTTAGATAAATCCGCAGCGGGTAACTGTAAAACGACAAGTGGGGCACTTTTTCAGGAGGGTTCTGTGGCAGACGCCAATCGGCCTTCTACCTGACTTTCTTCTCCAGTCATATGGCATTCGCCCTCAAAAACCGCGCCCTCTTCGATATAAATGCTCGGGGTAAAAACTTCTCCTTTGACGTGGCTGCCAATTCTAATTTCGCACTTTTCCTTGGCTTCGATTCTTCCTTCCACTTCTCCCATAACGATGACAACCCCCGCCTGTATGTTTGCGGAAATTTTAGCCGCCGCACCGATTATGAAAGTATCCTCGGTGATTACCTCGCCCTCCAGGACGCCATCAACCCGTACGGTCCCCTCAAACGAGATCACGCCCTTAAATTCAGTGCCTTCTCCCAAAAACGCTCGGATACTCTTCTCGTAATTTTTATCGTTCCGGGCCATTCGTTATCTCCCGTATAGCAGTGCAGATAATTATTCTCGTCCTGAAAGCCTATCTAATATTCCCTCGAGTATCTCGACCGAGTAATACTCTATTACAACTTGCCCTTTTTTCTCATCACCCTGAATCGAGACTTTTGTGCCAAGAGCGGCTCGCATGCGCTCAGCCATTTCCCGAAGAAATAATGCCTGCGGTCCTGAAGGCTCTTCCTCTTTAGAGGATACATCATATCTTCCACCTTTGCGTGTCGACCCTGCAAGCGCCTTTCGTATACGTCCTTCAAGCTGGCGCACCGAAAGACGAGATTTTTCTGCGATGCGGGCAAATTTTACCATTTCGCCTTGGCCGCGCAGGGCCAAAATAGCACGGGCGTGGCCCATGGAAAGAGTGCCGGAAGCCACGCTCTCTTGAACTTTATTTGGTAATTTCAACAGCCGGACGTAATTAGCAACCGTGGACCGCTCTTTACCCACACGCGTGGCGACCTCTTCCTGAGTAAGGGCAAGGCGAGTCATCATGCTTTCGTAGGCCGCCGCCTCCTCCATAGGATTCAGATCCGAGCGCTGAATATTTTCTATCACCGCAATTTCGAGAGAAGCTTCCTCGGCGGCGTCCACCACAATGGCTGGTACTTCTGAAAGGCCAGCCAGCTGAGCTGCCCGCCAGCGACGCTCACCCGCTACAATTTCAAATCCACCGCCGGAAGAATTCACCAAAATCGGCTGAAGCACGCCATGACGGCGAACAGAATCGGCCAACTCCCCCAATTCCTCGTCATCAAATTCTGATCGCGGTTGATGAATTCCCGGTCGAAGACTTTCAACAGAAATGCTCAGCACCTGTTTTCCTTCAGGCGCATCGGATTCTCGAGGTTCGGGTGGGCCCGTCTCCTGTACAGAAGGGGTAATTGGCTCGGCCGACAACAGGGCATCGAGCCCGCGCCCCAATCCTCTTTTTTTTGCAGTCGCCATTACGTTTGCCCCCTCATTGCGGCTCGAGACAAAAACTCGCTCGCCATGGCGAGATAAGCCTGGGCGCCCGAAGAAGAAATATCATAAGCGATAATTGGTCGGCCATGACTAGGCGCCTCGGCCAATCTAATGCTTCTGGGTATAGCCACACGGTAAACAAGATCTTTCATGTGAGTCCTTAAATCCTCGCCTACCTGGCGCGAAAGATTTGTCCGCGCGTCATACATCGTTAGAACGATCCCCCCCATCTCAAGATTGGGATGTATGGAGCCCCGAACTCGCTCGACCGTTTTTATCAATCGAGCAAGACCCTCAAGAGCAAAATATTCGGCCTGGATAGGAATAAGTATTTCATCTGCAGCCCTGAGCGCATTAAGGGTGAGCAAACTTAATGAAGGAGGACAGTCAACGAAAATAAAACGAAAATCTTTTTTATGCGGCTCCAGCGCCACCTTCAACCTGTTGGTTCTCTCGGGTACATCCGCGAGCTCAAGCTCGGCGCCAACCAGATCGACAGTTGACGGTATAACTTTAAGTCTTTTTATTTCAGTGTCTTGTAGTTGTTCTGTGGTTATTGTCTCACCAAGAACCAGGGCTCTATAGAGTATGGAATCATCAGTTGAAATACCAAAAGCGCTAGTTGCATTTGACTGGGGATCAAGATCGACCAACAATGTTTGCTTGTCTGCCACAGCCAGGCATGCAGAAAGATTAACCGAAGTAGTAGTCTTCCCCACGCCCCCCTTTTGATTAACAACCGCAATTACACGACACCCCGAATCGTTTTCGACGGGGACTCTGGAAGTAGAAGGGTGGGTAGGTGCCGCCTCTTCAGACATAATCTCTCTGACAAAAATCATCACACAGAATGGTAGTTTTCGAGGAAATCTTCGCACATGAGGCAATAAAAAACAAGAGAATGTTTCACGTGGAACGTTAAACACAAAATGTTGTGTGATTTTGTTTCACGTGGAACAATCAGACCAAACAGGGCAAAAGCGGGATTTAGGATACCAACACAAGACAGCAAAAAGAATGCCGGGGGGTTTGGTGGGACGGGGCCTTTTAGTCGGCGCTGTCGCCAGCCTTGACCGTCCCCCTTAAATACACCTCCAAAACCGCTACTGCGGCAGGGGTGACTCCAGAGATTCGAGCCGCCTGTCCAAGGGTCCCTGGGCGAATCTCCTCAAGGCGCTGGCGTACTTCGGCCGTTAAGTTATGGACTTCAGCGTAAGGAAAATTTTCGGGGATCTTGACCCTGTCTGCCAACTGGAGAAGCTCTACCTGCTTTGCCTCGCGTGCAAAATAATCCTTATATTTCACTTCCGCTAAAATAAAACTATGGGCCTCCGAATTAAGGGATTCCCATATGCCGCGAAATCTGCCGCCCGCCAGATCGTCCACACTGGCGGCAAGTTCAGGAGTCATCTCGGGACGCCGCAGCAACTCACCTAAAGACATAGGCTTACGCGGGGGAGCAGTGTCATGGGCCTCCATGAGAGCAACAAGCCGCTCATGAGGAGAAACTACTGTAACATCAATATATTCAATAAGTTGAATGCATGATCGAGATTTTCGCCTATGGCGCTCCCGGCTCTCATCGTCCAAAGAACCAAGCTCATGGCCCAGCCGCATCAGACGCTCATCGGCATTGTCATGCCTGAGCTGGAGGCGATGCTCCGCTCGGCTCGTGAACATCCGATAGGGCTCTTGCACCCCTTTTGTCACCAGATCGTCTATCAACACACCCACATAGGCCTGCTCTCTCCCTAAAACAACCGGCTCCTCGTCACGAGCATAGCGAGCAGCATTTATGCCGGCCATAATTCCCTGGGCCGCAGCCTCCTCGTATCCGGTGGTTCCGTTGACCTGTCCCGCGTGAAACAACCCCTTCACCCGCTTGGCCATCAGGCTCGGGTAAAGTTCCGTCGGATCCACGTAGTCATATTCTACGGCGTATCCCGCGCGCATCATCTCCGCCCGCTCAAGGCCCTTGATGGAACGAATCACTCCCAGCTGCACATCAGCCGGCAAGCTAGTCGAGAGGCCGTTAACATAAACCTCCTGCGTATCCCTGCCTTCAATCTCAAGAAAAATCTGATGCGCCTCCTTTTCCGGAAAGCGCATGACCTTATCCTCTATGCTGGGGCAATACCTAACACCCGTGCCTTCAATTTGGCCGTTGAACATCGGGGCGCGTTCAATATTTTCTCTAATCAGATTGTGCGAGTCTTTATTTGTGAACGTAACAAAGCAGGGTATTTGTTCCTGCTCTATGCGCTCGGTCGAAAAAGAAAACGGTCGGGGCAGCTCATCGCCGGGCTGTATCTTCAACTCATCGTAGTTAATCGATTTATTATCCAGCCGGGGAGGAGTCCCTGTTTTCATCCTGTCGATACGAAAACCCAATCCCGAAAGCTGCTCGGTAAGCCCCCTGGCGGCGGCCTCCCCGGCTCGTCCACCCTCCACCTTCCGGTCCCCGTAATGCAAAATTCCGCTCGTAAACGTGCCCGGCGTCAATATCACCGCGCGCGCTCTAAGCTTTTCCCGAAACCCGGTTTCTATTCCAATAATCTGATTGGCTTCAACCAAAAGAGAACCCAACATTCCCTGCTTTAAAAAAAGCCCGTACTGGCTTTCCACCTTCCGCTTCATGTGCATGCGGTACATCTGCTTATCTGCCTGGGCGCGTAGCGCCTGTACCGCCGCCCCTTTTTTTGTGTTGAGCATACGAAACTGAATGCCCGTTGCGTCAATTGCCCTGGCCATTTCTCCGCCAAGCGCATCAATCTCGCGAACCATAACGCCCTTGGCCAATCCGCCAATCGCCGGATTGCAAGACATAAGGCCCACCGTGTCGAGGTTCATCGTGAACAGCAAAGTACGCATGCCCATCCGGGCCGAGGCCAGCGCCGCCTCGCACCCAGCATGCCCCGCCCCCACAACAATCACGTCGTAATCAAGAGTCACGTCTTCGGATTCCCTTAGTTTAATCTGTCGATACCGCAGAATCTTTTCGATAAAAAAATTCAGGCTGTCAGCCAATTACTTCCCGATACAAAAAGTGGAGAAAATCTTATCCAGAAGCGCCGGGCCCCAATCTCGCCCGAGCAGCTCAGATAGCGCCCGCTGCGCTTCGTTCAAATCAACCGCCACAAGCTCCGGAGAGGTGCCCGATCCAAGGGCGTCCCGCCCACGCTCTAGCGCTTTTCTGCATCGGACAACCAAATCTCGATGCCGCTCCCTGGAGAGAATTGCCTGGTCCGGGTCAAGATTGTCTTTCTCTGAGCCCGACAACAAAATCGCGACAGCCTCTTTAAGCCGCTCCAGCCCACTCCCCTCCAAGGCCGAAATTACATACAGAGGAGAGACAACCGCGCTTTCCGGCGGGAAAACCGCCGAATCAAGATCGATTTTATTTACGACCAACATGGATGGCGGCCCAAGTTTTCTAATTTCACCCTCCGCCCACTGAATTTCCTCTGAACCACAAGAGGCATCCACCACAACCAGACAAAGATCTGAGCCCGAGGCCGCCTGCCGAGCCCGGGCTGCGCCCTCCCGCTCAATTTCATCGCTTGTATCTCTAAGTCCTGCAGTATCAATTAGTTTCACGGGCAGCCCGCCAATATCGCAAATCTCCTCAACGGTGTCCCGGGTGGTCCCCGGCGCGGGACTGACAATCGCCCTTTCTGTTCCGAGCAGGCGATTAAGGAGAGTTGACTTTCCCGCGTTCGGGCGGCCAAGAATAGCCACTCGCGCACCCTCGCGAAGTATGCGGCCCTTGCTATAGGTATTTTCCAAATCTTTAAGCTTTTTGACTACGGCCGCAAATTTTTTCTCCAGCGCCTCTTCGCTCATCGGCCCCCCGATTGGCACAGGGCCGGAGCCGGGCTCAAACTCATCCGGAAAATCAATTGCTGCCTCAATGTGGGCTCCCGCCTCCACAATGTCTTCCCAGACAGACTCAAGCGCTTTCGATAAAGCGCCGGAGAGATGAGACAAGGCTGCCCGAGCAGCGCGCTCGGTTTCAGCCGAAATCAGATCGGCCACCGATTCACACTGAACCAGATCCATCTTGCCCTCAAGAAACGCCCGGCGGGTAAATTCGCCTGGCGCCGCCGGTCTCGCCCCCGCTTCCCTGGCGGAAGAGAGCAGAGCCTGAATCACGGCTGGCCCACCATGGCAATTGAATTCGGCCATATCCTCACCCGTAAAAGAATGCGGGGCCTTCATGACAACAGCGACCCCTTCATCAAAAGGCTCGCCATCAGGACTGACAAAACAACCCACCCGGAGCTTTCTATCCTCAATTGGGGTGTTGGGATTTTGGGGCCTAAAAATTTTTTTCGTAATCTGCCGGGACAACGAGCCACTCAAACGAACAATCGCAATCGCGCCCCGGCCCAGGGCCGTGGACACCGCGACAATCGTATCGCGTTGTTCGGTAATTTTTTTTGTGTCTGTGTGCGACGTCATTATCGTCTCCGAACATTTTCGGCGAAGGCCAGAAATTGAGAACGAAGAACTACGCCAACAAATGGAAGAGGGTGCCCACCTAAGCCATCCAGCGACCGCCGTTTATGTCGAGCGTCACGCCGGTGATGTAGCTTGAGCCAGGTGTTGAAAAATACCAAATGCCATCTGCGATTTCCTCGGCCTCGCCCGCACGAGCCATCGGAACGGTTTTGTAGATTTCGGGCAGCCGATCTTTATGCATCTCCGCAACACGAGGAGAGAGAACCACTCCCGGCGCAACCGCGTTCACGGTAATTCCATTCGGAGCAAGCTCTACGGCCAGCCGTCTAGTGAAGCCTAAAATGCCCGCCTTAGCAGAGCCGTAATGAAGGGCAGTTTCGATAATGCCCGTGCGTCCAGTTAGCGAGGAGATACTTACAATTCTGCCGTAGCTTCTTTTTTTCATAACGACGGCCGCCTCCTTCGCGCAAAGGAACACACTTTTTAAATTCCACGCCAAAATGGCGTCCCAATCGTCCTCGTCCTGCTCTTCAATAGAATGCGTCTCAAAAAACCCACCGGCGCAATTCACGAGAATATCAAGTTGCCCCCAGCGATCCATCGTCTGCGCAAACGCTGACCTAACATCTGCCGAGGAAGTAACGTCTGCCTGGACAAAAATTACCTCCGCGCCGCCAGCGCTAATTTTTTCGGCTACCGCCGCACCCTTTTCGTTGTCCTTGTCTACAATGACGACCTTTGCTCCCTCGCTCGCAAAGCGCAAAACAACCGCCTCGCCGATTCCGGCGGCCCCGCCTGTGACTATCGCCACATGGTCTTTTATCGACGATCTTTCGCTCATCTAATCTTCGCTCCTTGGCGTCTCGTTACTTTTTCAGGGGGCTGGAACAACAACCCCACTCCCTTTGCCCTTGATTTGCGGTGAGCCATCACGAAATATGTGTCATCATCAAAACTCCACGACGCGACAATCGACATTCCGGAGCCGCGCAACAGGCGCTTGGTCTCACCAATATCCAGACGGGCCCAAAGAGGCGGGCCATATTCGGTCTCTCTCGGATGCCACTCGGACACCACAAGTCTGCCGCCAGGCCGGAGCGCTCGCTCCACCCCAGACAGAAACACCTCAACCTCTGCCGACTCGTGCAACACAAATCCCAACATTACCATGTCCGCACTTTTGTCCGGAAATGGAATGTTCGGATCGTTCGATTTTTTTACCAATAAATTTTTTATGCCGCTCTGTTTCGATCTGAAACGAAGCTCGCGGACCATAGCCGGCGAAATATCGCTGGCCAATACCTGGCCGCTCGCACCAACAATCCGGCACGCCGGAAGAGTAAAAAATCCAGGGCCGCAACCGGCATCCATGAAAGCCATTCCCCGCCGAAGCCCGAGGGCGCGCAGTGTTTTAGTGGGGGGCATTATTTTGTGCCGCGCCGTGCTCACAAGCCGCGGCATCAGCTTTGGCGGCATTATCCAGTGCTTGCGAGCGTTAATTTTCTTCGGCCAATTTTGGGGGCTTAACAGACCTGTTGACATAATATTGCTGAAGTATTGAAAGGGCGTTGTTCATAAACCAATAGATAACCAGCCCCACAGGAACCGGGTAATAAACAAACATTCCAGTGAAAACAACCGGCATCAACATCATCATTTTGGCCTGGGCCGGATCCGCCGTGGATGGTGTCATTTTTTGCTGAAGGAACATGGATGCGCCCATGAGAATTGTAAACACATGGAACGGGTCCTGCTGAGAAAGGTCTGTTATCCACCAAAAGAACGGCGCCTGGCGCAATTCGATCGAAACCAACAATGAATTATAAAGACCAAAGAAAACCGGGATCTGAATAACCATCGGAAGACAGCCCATCATCGGATTAACCTTGTGTTCCTTGTAGAGGGCCATGACTTCTTGGTTTAGTTTGGTTTTGTCGTCTTTGTAGATTTCCTTGAGCTGGGTCATTTTAGGCTGAAGTTTTTGCATGTTGCGCATGTTGCTCATGCTGATCTGGGTCAGCGGGAAAAAAACAAGCTTAATGAGGATAGTCAGAAGAATAATCGCCACGCCCCAGTTGCCCGTAAGGCCATGGAACAGCCGAAGGGCATACATGAGGGGCTTGGCGATGATGGCGAACATGCCGTAATCGAGAGACTCCTCAAGGCTAACGTTCAACTTCGAGAGAAGCCCCGTTTCCTTGGGTCCCACATAGATATCAAACGTCGCCTGAGACCTGCTCTTCTTGGGGAGCAGGGCGGCGGCGGCATATTCTTGTTTTTCGCCTTCGCCGCCAAGAAGCCTGACTTCCGAGCCTCCCTCGCCACCACGCGGCACCAGCGCGGCAATAAAATACTTCGACTGAAGCGACACCCACTTGGTCCCCGCAGGATGAGCCGCGGGTTTTCCTTTTTCGGGGGCGTCGTAAATTAAATCCTCGTCCACAAAACTCATCGGCCCCTCAACAACACCGCCGTAAGTATTGCCCCCTGCTCCACCTAAACGCGGACCCCACATGATGCCCATCGGCTTGGGGGTGCCAGGGCGGCCCGTCTCAATAGATGCGCCTATGACATAGCTATCGTAGTAAAATGTGAAAGTTTTTGTGGCGGCAAGACCGGTGGTGTCGCGATAAACGAAACGCAACTTACCCTCAGGCTTCGAGGGCGTGAGTTGAATGTCGCCGCCCTCTACTTGATAGGGGGCAGCGTTAAGTCTGCCGGCCGCCTCGTCTCCGACAAAAAATAACGGCCGAACCAATTTGCTCGAACCCACAATCAACTCAATCGGTTTTTTCCTGTCGTCAGTCAGGTATTTAGTGAGGGTCGCCGATGTCATCCCGGCACCGATGTTGGTAAATTCATAAATAGCCGAGCCGACATCCACGCGCACCCTCTTTTCTTTTGCGGCAACGGCGGGTTTAGCGGCCGGGGCAGGTGCGAGGCTAGGTGCTGGCGCGAGAGCTTGCGTGCTAAGTGTTTTCGGCGGCGGGGCAAGCGGCGAGCCTTGCACAACAGGGGCAGGCGCTTTTGCAGCTTCCCTTTGGGCTAGCTCTTGTTTTTTCTTAAGCGCTTCTTCTTGTTGTGGTCGTACGTAAAAAAATTCCCACCCCACCAGAACAGCTAAAGAGAGCACGGCAGCAAGTATTGCGTTTTTTTCCATGTTAGATATTTCTCCGTCCGGAGCCTCAGGGAACCGGATCTTCTCCGCCCGGATGGAGAGGGTGACATCGGGCAATTCTTCGAATAGCCAACCAGGTCGCTTTAAGAGGCGAGTGGCGACGATATGCTTCGATCGCGTACTGGGAGCATGTGGGGTTGAATCTGCAACTTCCAGGCAACACTGGGGAGATCAGAAGTTGGTAGGCGCGAATCAACGCCGTAGCAAAAAATGTTAAAATTTTTCGGGCCACGAGGACAAGACCCTCAACCCGTCTATAATCGAAGGGCGCCAAGGAGTGCCTTTTCAATATCCCCATGCTCCGCGCCGACAATCGAGCGGCTTGCAATCACAACACAATCCAACCCCGCCGGCATGCTGTCTCGATTGCGTCTAAATATTTCCCGTACGATTCTTCTGGCGCGATTTCTTTCTACGGCATTCCCCACCTTTCGAGAAGTGATGACCCCAATACGAGTCACCCCGCCCGTGTCCGGCAGAGAGTAGAGGACAAAATAACGGGTGCGCCGCTTTTCACCTCGTCGCAACGTTGCCTTAAAATCTGGGCCCCGCCGTATTCGCATCTCCGGGCGAAACTTCTGGCTCATTTCCCCACCTCTCGGGGGATAGGAAGCCGCTTCAAATTAATTGCCTAAACCGAAAGCTTCTTCCTGCCCTTGGTACGCCGACGCTTTATAATAGCCCGACCCCCGGTGGTCTTCATCCGGCTTCTAAAGCCGTGGGTTTTGATCCGCTTGTTTCGGTTGGGCTGGTACGTTCTTTTCATGATAATGCCTCTCATTTATTGTTCTGGGCAAATTTAAAAGCCCAGGTGTGTTCCCTAAAAAAGCAGAGCAAACAATAGCCACGTGCGTATTCATTGTCAAGAAATTACAGGCTCCTAACCATACTCTAGATCTGCGCCTCCGGGTTCATCCCGAACTACAAACACAAAGCCTCCTCTCTGCTACCCGGAAACGGTGGTGCTCCAAAAAAAAACGAAAATTAAGCAAAAATATTACCAAGCCAGAATTATCAACAACATGCGGCCTTATATGCCTTATTTCCTGTTGGTTTGGTGGAAAACTGCAATTACCCACAAAAAAATGTGGAAATCCCATCTAAATGGGGTTATTATTCCACCATCAACTCAGCTTTGTTGTTAGATATCCCCAGCATACCTGCCTAATCTGAGTTAAGTCCGCCTTTTTTGAGGCTTTTTGAGGTTTGTGGATGAACGATCTATGGAGTGCGTGTTTGGGGAAAATTCAGGAAGAGGTATCACCACAAACCTTTGAGCGCTGGTTTTCTTCCTCACTTCAAACCTCCCAAACGGACACAACTCTTGTCGTTAGGGTGTCCGATCGATTTTCGGAGGACACAATTCGATCAAGGTATTGGGGAATTATCACAGATGTGCTGCGCCAGGAGGCCGGCGAGGGGATGTCTTTGCAGCTAGAATCACTCAATGGCGCGCCGGGGCACGCCGCCGGGCCCCGTGCTCCGGAACCCAGTGCCCCTATGCCACCTATGCCCTCTCCCGAAAAACCAGAATTCCTTAACCCAAAATACACGTTCGACTCTTTCGTCATCGGCGGCTCAAATCAACTTGCTCACGCGTGCAGCCTCAGAGTGTCCGAGGAGCCCGGGGAAAAACTAAACCCTCTTTTTATTTATGGTGGGGTGGGTCTAGGTAAAACCCACCTTCTCCATGCTATGGCGCACCGCATTTTAGATCGTCAACCAACAGCCCGCATTTATTACACGTCGGCTGAAAATTTCATTAACGAGCTTATCGGCTCTCTCCAGCGCAACCATATGAACGAGTTTAGAAGTAAGTACCGAAAAATTGACGCTCTTATGGTTGACGATATCCAGTTTATTGCCGGAAAAGAGCGCACACAGGAAGAGTTTTTCTTTACATTTAATGCTCTTTATGAGGCTGGCAAACAAATCGTAGTTACGAGCGACCGGGTGCCGAAAGACACGCCTGGCTTGGAAGAAAGGCTTCGGGCCCGATTTGTCTGGGGCATGATGGTTGATGTGGGGGCCCCTGATTTCGAAACAAAAGTGGCTATTCTTCAAAAAAAGGCCGCCGAGCAAAACTTTAATCTCCCCCAGGAGGTTGCCCATTTTGTCGCCGAAAAAGTTCGCTCAAATATTCGCGAGCTTGAGGGGTGTCTTATTAAGCTCATGTTTCACGCATCCCTTCACGGCACAGACATTGACCTCCCTATCGCGGAGGAGCTTCTCAAACAAATTATTCGAGACCCGTCGCGGGTTATGACCATAGATAATATTCAGCGCGTGGTGTCTGACCATTATCAAGTTCGCATATCAGATCTTAAATCTAAAAATCGCTCTCAGGCTTTCGCCCTTCCAAGACAGGTGGCCATGTTTCTTAGTCGCGATCTCACCCCTGCCTCAACTACAGAGATCGGTCGCCGCTTTGGCGGAAAAGACCACTCAACCGTCATCCATTCAACCAGAAAAATTCAAGATTTAATCAACAAAGATCCCGCCTTTACCGCCACCATTCAACGCCTCAGGGAGCAGGTGGAACTTCTGCAATAGCTGTGGGGTTTTTGTGGATTTTTATCCCCTTTATACACAAGGCGTTATAAGTGATGAACTTTTTGGTTAAAGATCTTATTTTTTCCCCAACTCTTCCCACAACCACAAATCAACATAACAGGTTGAGTTTGCTTTACTTGAATAATATTTCTACTTTTTCACAACCCCTACTACTACTACTAATTAAGTTATTAATAAGTAAAGATAAAAGAAGAGGCGTATATAAACCTTGTTTTTAGAAAAAATCACCTTACATAATTTTCGAAACTACCCCTCCATTCAAATCGAACCCGATCGTCACTTTAATTACATTTACGGCTCAAATGGGGCCGGGAAAACAAATTTTCTGGAGGCTATTTTTTTTCTCGTTAATCTCCAATCTTTTCGTAGGGTGGCTCGCGTTAAATTGAGAAGTTTTGGGGAGCAGGATATGTATATCAAGGGAGAATTCAGGAAAGGCGAGGGGAATAATAAGGTTATTTTAGAGGCAGCGATTAGTGGGTCAGAGAGAAGCTATAAGTTTAATGGGAAAAAAGAGTTGGATTTACTCCCCTATCTTGATCAAGTACACGCTGTAGTTTTTTACCCCGAGAGCGTTCAGTTGATAAAGGGAAGCCCTACGCTAAGGCGAATGGTGTTCGATAGGGCTATAGCTTCAGAGGAGAGGGCGCATTTATCCGACTTAAGGGAGTATGGAAGGTTGTTGATAGAGAGAAATGGAATTTTGAAACAGAGGGGCGACTCTGATATGATTAAGGTCTGGGGTAAGAGACTTTTGAGGATCGCTCCCAGAATCATAATCCGCCGACATTTATATCTAAGAAACCTCCGCCAGCTTTTATTAGATCTGGAAATAAAACTAGAGACCAAAAAAGAGTTTGAAGTTACTTATAGATCCGGACACAACCGAAGCGCAGGAGAGGATTGGAGTGATCGGTTGGGGGACGGAGACCAAGGAGAGTTAGAGATGCGGGCTCTAGGATTCCTTGAGGAAAACTTAAAGGCGGTAGAGGGAAATGAAATTCTAAGGGGCAGGACATTATGGGGCCCTCATTTAGATGATTTTGAATTTAAGATGAAAAGCAGGAATGCCAAAGAAACAGCCTCACAGGGCGAACAACGTTTATTGACTATATTGTTGGCAGTTGGAGCATCCGAAAGCTACAAACAACAAAAAGGTGAGGCGCCAATAATTCTTCTTGATGATCTAAGTTCTGAGTTGGACGAGGAAAGAAGAAGGAAAATTATTGATTATTTAAAATATATTAAGGCGCAGGTTTTTATTACATCCACCGAAAAGCCCGGCCCGGAGGAAATAAAACACCAAGGCCAACATTTTTTTATTAAGAACGGGGTGGTTGTAAAATAAAAAGAAAAGAGAAAAGCAGGTAACTCGAAAACTAGGAAAAAAATGGCAACCAAGGAAAAAAACACCAAACCAAATTTAACAAAGAATAATAATAGTTACTCAGCAAAAGACATAAAAGTCCTTGAGGGTCTTGAAGCGGTTAGGAAAAGACCTGCAATGTATATTGGGAGCACCGGCCCGTCCGGACTCCACCATCTTGTTTTTGAGGCGGTGGATAATTGTGTGGACGAGGCCATGGCTGGGTTTGGGGATAGGGTAGATGTAATAATAAACGAAGACGGCTCAGTAACAGTTAAAGATCAGGGCCGCGGCATTCCCGTAGACAAACACCCCGTTGAAAAAATTTCCGCAGCAGAGGTTGTCTTAACAAAACTTCACGCTGGCGGAAAATTTGAAAATAGCGCTTATAAGGTTTCGGGTGGACTGCATGGTGTTGGTGTTTCCTGTGTGAACGCCCTTTCGGAGTGGATGTCAGTTGAAGTAAGAAGGGGAGGAAATTTATATACCATTTCCTTTGATCGCGGAAAAGCAAGAGCGCGCCTTAAAAAAGAGCGCAGCGTAAAAACCACAGGAACCACAGTAACCTTTAAGCCGGACCATGAAATTTTTGAGGTGTTGGAGTTTAATTTCGACACCCTCGCCCATCGATTGCGAGAGCTGGCATTTTTAAATAGCGGACTAAGGATTATTTTAGAGGACGCCAGGGAAAACAAAAAGGAAGAATTTTTTTATAAAGGTGGAATTGTTTCTTTCGTGGAACATCTAAATCGCACCAAAGATCCAGTTCACAAAAAACCTGTTTATATTCATACGGAGCGCGACGAGAAAATTGTCGAGTTAGCGTTTCAGTATAATGATGGCTACAACGAAACCCTACATACCTATGCTAATAACATAAACACCACCGAGGGCGGCACTCACCTTATAGGGTTTAGGACATCGCTGACCAGGACCATTAATCGCTACGCTACAAAAAACAATATGCTCAAAAACACGCCACCACCCACGGGCGACGATGTGCGAGAGGGCCTGACGGCTATCTTGAGCGTGAAGCTGCCAGAGCCGCAGTTTGAAGGGCAAACGAAAGCCAAACTCGGAAATTCGGACATGAAGGGAATAGTCGAGCAAGCTGTTAATGAGGGGCTGGGTAATTTTTTTGAAGAAAATCCAGCGGTTGCTAAGCGCATTGCAACAAAGGCAATCCAGGCGGCGCAGGCTCGTGAGGCGGCAAGAAAGGCCAGAGACCTGACTCGCCGAAAGGGGGCGCTCGATAGTGGCTCTTTGCCCGGCAAGCTTGCCGATTGTTCAGAGCGCGATCCTGCGCTTTGTGAATTATTTTTAGTTGAGGGTGAGTCGGCAGGTGGTTCCGCGAAACAGGGCCGCGACCGAAAATTTCAGGCGATACTCCCCCTAAAGGGAAAAATTTTAAATGTAGAGAAAGCGCGGCTTGATAAGATGTTGGGTCACGAGGAAATCAGGACGATGGTTACGGCCATCGGAACAGGAATAAAGGAAGATTTCGATACAGATAAACTTCGCTATCACAAAATTGTTATTATGACGGATGCCGATGTTGATGGCTCGCACATTCGAACTCTTCTTCTTACATTTTTTTTCCGTCATATGAGGCAACTCATAGAAGACGGAAATCTCTACATCGCACAGCCGCCGCTTTATAAGGTAAAGAGGGGCAAAAACGAGACCTATATCAAAGACGATACTGCGTTTGAGGATTATATTATTTCTGGAGGAATAGCAGACGCAGAGGTGGTCTCAGAGAAAAACGGCGCCCCAAAGAAAAGCAAAACTACAAAGAAAGCCAAGACAGGTGCCAAGGCGGCCGGAACGATGAAGGGAAATAAATTACGCGATCTTTTGTTGCTGCTGGGTGAGGCGGAAACAGCAACCGCTCATTACAAAAGGCGCGGCGTTGATGTCCGGATCGTTCAGCTTTTGGCGGATGAGCCGAAGCTGGACGCAAAGAGCATTCTTTCTGCCAAGGGCACCAAAGAACTCGAAAAAATGGTAAATCGGCTTTTCAAAGAAGAGCACCCAAACGATGGGAAGGCAAGTTTTGAAATTAGAAAAGATGAAGAGACCGGTGAGTTCCGAGGGATAATAGTTCATTCCAGAATGTCGGACAGGGATCTCCTTACCCGTGTTGACGCTTTTTTGCTCGACTCAAGGGAGTTTAAAACACTCCGTTCGGCCTCGGAGCAAATTATTGAAATCGGGCAGCCCCCGTTTATTGTTAAAAGCGGGGAGAGTGAAATATTTGTTAATCAAGGAGAGGATCTGCTTCATCAATTCAGATCGCTTGGGCAGAAGGGCTTGACGATCCAACGCTACAAGGGTCTTGGCGAAATGAACCCGGACCAGCTATGGGAGACGACTATGGATCCCGAGCAGCGCATTTTACGCAAGGTGACGATTGATCTAGAGAACCTGGTCGCGACTGAGGATATTTTCTCCACCCTCATGGGTGATGCTGTGGACCCGCGTAGAACTTTTATTGAAAAGCACGCCCTCGAAGTACAAAATCTAGACGTATAGAATTGGCTTGAGAAGAAAAGGCATACACTGCCACCAGGGACGCGTTCACACGGAAGCGCGAGGCCAGCGAGGGGTGGGGGTGTGGTCCAGGGTTTTGCCTCGTGCTTAGCTGGGGACATTTTAGGGGCTCTGGGTGCGTGTTTATGGGGGTGGCTAGACCAAGAAATTTTGCGCGATTTATCCCCGTCGGCAACCCCTTGAAAAGAGGGGTGAAATGAAGCCCTGTTTCCGCGCAAATGATTGTTTTATCAAGTTATAGCCAATAAACTGTGCTATATTGAAGATTCAGTTGATCGCCCGCCTGATCAAATCTGGGACCCGACGTCAGGTCTAACGAAATAGCGCTTGCATTTGCTTGCCGCAAGCGAGGAGAAAACCAGAAGTATGGATAATTTGAGCGACGTAAGAATTGATGATGAGATGAGCACGTCCTTCATGGACTATGCGATGAGCGTCATTATCGCACGCGCGCTGCCGGATGTAAGAGACGGCCTAAAACCGGTTCATCGACGCATTCTCACCACCTTGCACGATCTTGGATTGAATCATACGAAGGCATTTCGTAAATGCGCGAAGATAGCGGGCGATGTTAGCGGAAACTACCACCCTCATGGCGAGGCGGTGGTCTACCCGGCTCTGGCTCGAATGGCCCAGGATTTTTCGATGCGCGGCGTTTTGGTGGATGGCCAGGGCAACTTTGGTTCCGTTGACGGCGACCCGCCTGCCGCGATGCGCTACACCGAAGCGCGCATGACAGAAATTGCAGAAAATCTCCTTGTTGATATCGACAAAGAAACTGTGGATTTTGTCGACAACTACGACAATACGCGCAAAGAGCCTGCCGTTCTTCCCTCAAAGATTCCCAATCTCCTTCTTAACGGATCGACAGGCATCGCCGTTGGTATGGCGACTAATATTCCCCCGCACAATTTGGGTGAGATTTGTGAAGCTTTGCTTCTTGTCCTTGATGATGAGGACATCACCATCGATAAGTTGATGAAGGCAATTCCCGGGCCCGATTTTCCTACGCACGGAATTATTTATGGGCGCCAGGGAATTCACGATTATTTTAATACTGGTCGCGGCCACCTTCAGCTGCGCGCAAAAGCCAACCTTGAAATTGAAGAGAGGACCGGACGCCAGCGGATTATCATTAGTGAAATTCCCTACACTGTGAACAAGGCGAGGCTGATAGAGAAGATTGCCGACTTGGTGCGCGATGGGCGTGTAAAAGAAATTTCAGACATTCGAGATGAAAGTGATCGATCTGGTATGCGCATTGTTGTTGAGCTTAAGCGAGATGCGGTGGGCGGGGCCGTCCTCAACCGCCTCTACAAACACACTCAAATGCAGATCACCTTCAGCGTTATCATGATCTCCCTGGCAAACAATCAGCCGAAAGTGATGAACATCAAGGAAATGATGGTTCATTTCCTTCGCTTCCGCAGGGAAATACTTCTTCGACGCACTCGCTTTGATTTACGCAAAACAGAGGCCCGGGCCCATATATTAGAGGGCTACCGGATTGCCTTGGATAATATTGATGCCGTGATCAAGCTCATCCGCGCGAGCAAAACCGCCGAGATTGCGCGCGATGGGCTGGTGAAAAAGTTTAAGCTCTCGCTGATACAGGCCCAAGCCATTCTTGAAATGCGGCTTCAGCGCCTGACAGGCCTTGAGCGCGACAAAATCGAGGAAGAGTACAAGGAGCTCATCAAGTCGATTAAATATTTTAATCGTATACTGGTGGAGGAAAAACTTCAGACTAAAATTATTCACGAGGAAGTTGAGGAAGTTAAGAATAAATTTGCTGACAAGCGCCGCACCGTGATCGTTGAGCAGTCTGGAGAGATCGACATTGAAGACATGATCGTCGAGGAAGATATGGCGGTCACGGTTTCTAACACAGGCTACATTAAAAGAAATGCCATAAGTCTTTACCGCTCGCAGAGGCGCGGCGGCAAGGGCGTCGTGGGGATGAACACAAAGCAAGAAGATTTTGTGGAACATCTTTTTGTGGCGTCGACGCACGACTACCTTCTGTTTTTCTCCAGTATTGGCCGGTGTTATTGGCTCAAGGTGCACGAGATACCGCAGGCGGGTCGTGCCGCTCGGGGTAAGGCGGTGGTGAATGTCCTTAACCTTACGGCCGGAGAAAAAATAACGGCTGTTTTGCCGGTTCGCAAATTTGAGCCGGATCGTTATGTTTTCATGGCCACCAAAAACGGAACCATCAAAAAAACTGAACTAACCGCGTTCAGTCGTCCCAGGGTAGGCGGAATTATTGCGCTGGGGCTCGATAAGGGCGATGAGTTGATAGGTGTTGGCCAGACGGACGGAACGCGCGAAATTTTCATTGGAACCGAGCTTGGAAAAGCGGTTCGATTCCTCGAGTCCTCTGTTCGGCCTATGGGCAGAACTGCCAGGGGCGTCAGGGGCATAAATCTCGCCAAGGGCGATGTTGTTGTTGGTATGGAAATCGTTACCTCGGGCGATGCAATACTTACGGCGACCGAACTTGGATTCGGCAAACGCAGCGTTATCGACGACTACAGAATTACCAATCGAGGTGGCAAGGGTGTTATTAATCTCAAGATAACCTCAAAAAATGGCAAGGTAATTGGTGTTCGCAGGGTGAGCGAGGAGGACGAGTTCATGCTGATCACCACTGGCGGGCAGATGATTCGTGCCCACGTCAAAGATGTTTCCGTTATCGGACGATCCACGCAGGGAGTCCGGTTGATTGGGGTGAAGGGGACAGACAAGGTGGCGGCCCTTGCCCGGATCGAGGAAGCTGGAAACGCTTAGTTTGCGGAGTGGCATGTGTGGAAGTCTAGCGCCCGAATTTCGAGGATCGAGCTTTGTTTTTTGCTGACGTTAGCACTCGCAGGTTGCGCTGAGCGTCAAGAAAAAGCCACACCCTCCCGCCAGGCCGCCACGATTGTTGTTTCTGCTCCCAAGCCCAAAATTCCCAAGCCCCCTCCCGGCCCCTCCAACCTAGAGATAGCTGCATTAGAAAGCGAAAAAGGCGAGCGGGCGTATCGAAACGAATATTACAAAATAGCTGAACGCCATTTTCGAGCCGCCATGAAGCTGGCGCCTGGCGAACTGCACCCCATGTCAGGACTTGCCTGGACTCATTATGACTCGGGAAAATGGGACAAGGCGTTTCTGTTGTTTCAAAAAGCATACAAGCGACACCCTAAAGACGCGGGTTTGCGCCGCGGGCTTGGGTATTTGTATTACCGCTACGGCTGGGCCCTTGAGGCAAAAAAAATGCTCGGCTCCCTCGACAAGGAAAAATGGCCCGAGCTCTCGAATGTCGATGATGAGCTGAACAAAAGAAAATTGGCTGGCCTGCCCACCCCGGAGCTTCCGAGCGAAGACAATGTGTCGGATCGGCTCTTTGGATTCCTTAAGCCAAAGCCATCGAAAAAGAAAGAGAGGGTCCCTGATAGCCTACTGGAGGTCCTAAGGGCCGTGCCTCCCAAAAAAAAGAAGAAAACCCCTGAGCCCAAAAGAAAAAAATTAGTTCCGCCGCCCGCAAAAGCAGAGGCGTATGCTCAAAAGCCATCGTCTCAAGATATGGCAAAGATCCCTGGCGGCAAGTTTGTGCTAGCGCCCTCGGGGAGGGTGGGGTCTTTTCGCTTGGATCGACTTGAAGTAACGAACGCACTTTATGCGGCTTATGTAAAAGAAATGAGAGTCCCTGAGCCCCCTTTCTGGAGATGGGCTCGATTCTCTGGGCCGCATCTTCCTGTAGTGGGGGTTACCTGGCATGAAGCCAGGGCCTACTGTGGTTGGGCAGGCAAAAGACTTCCTACTGAAGATGAATGGGAATTTGCAGCCCAGGGGGGAGAAAAAAGACGGCGTTATCCTTGGGGAAAAAAGTTTAGGTCCCGGCATGCTGTGTTTGGCCTTAGGCCGGACAGGGGGGCTCCGAGGGCGGTGGGCCGCCATCCGGGCGGCGCAAGCTTTCATGGCGTGGAGGATTTGGCCGGAAATGTGTGGGAGTGGGTCGAGAGCAAATACGGGTTAAATCGCCGCAATCTGAAAACTGTTAAACTCAATGGGGTGGCGTACAGGGCCCTTCGAGGCGGCTCTTGGGTTAATAGCCGCTCGGCCCTTGCCAGCGATAGCCGAACGGGTGATTTGCCTGGGAGCAGGAGGCCCGTATACGGATTTCGCTGTGCAGCGGATTCTCCCTGAGCGTTTTTGTGGTAAATGTGTTTTGTCGAAAAACAAAATTATTGAGCCGGAGGATGTGAAGAATGATATTAAGTCGATTCGCGAAGTTATTTTCAGTGGCGGTCCTGGTGTTGGCGGTTTACCCAATTAGCCTTTGGGCGCAGACGCCAACAGAGCCCACATCGCCCATTCCTGCCATACCTGGGATTACTGCGCCATCCGCCACGCCATCCCCCGGGGCTCCCTCGCCCACGATAACGCTGCCGCAGACTCAGCGCCCTATCGATCTGGTAGTTACTGTTACGATGTCCAACGGGACTTCAGAAACATTTTCACGCGAAATTGATGTTATGGAGATTGTGCAACTACCGGATGGGCGTATCAATATGGTTCATCTTGTATTGGTCTCCGGCGGCGAGCGAAATACGCACATTTGGTATAATAATTCCGGTATCTCGAAGTTTAGTTATCGGTTTGTGACGGCGGAGGGAAAAAATAAAATCCGCATGCGCATTGTCCAGCCTTCAGCGCCAAGTCGGGATTTGACCGAAAGAGTAGAGCCGCTCAGCTCTAAGGATTTTCAATAATTATTGACGAAGAGTTTGTGATGAGGATTTAACATGACAATTAAAGGTTACGCCAATCCCGATCTTGTCTGGTCGCCAGAGAAACTCAAAGAGCGCATCGGCGAGCAGAAAGGCGAGGATCTTATTATTGTTGACGCTCGCCCGGCGCCGAATTGGAGCGATGGTCACATAGAGGGCGCGGCCCATCTGGATATATATGGCATTTCGCTTATTGATACCCGACCGCAAGCGCTAGCGGCGTTTACTTGGATGCTGGCGTACTTAATGGAAATCAGGGGCGTCGATTACGGCAAGACCGTCGTGTTTTATGAGGAGACCTCCGGATTTCGTTCAGCGCGCGGGTTTTGGTTTCTAGAATACCTGGGCCATGAGGACGTTCATGTCTTGGACGGCGGGATTGCCGCATGGAAGGCGGCGGGTAATCCGGTGACAAGGGATGCGTGGCCAATGGCGCAGGGTGCGCAAGATGCGGGCCCTGGCGGCGCAAAAAGTATTGTGCGCACTAGTTTCGCCAGCCACCTTAAGGGGCCGGTAGAGAGCCGGATCGCGACAGCGTCTTATATACTGGATAATCTCGATAGTCCCGATACGATTGTTCACGACACCCGAAGCGCCGAGGAATATTACGGAGAAAATGTACGAGCCGCGCGCGGAGGGGCCATCCCCGGCTCGCGGCATCTTGAATGGATGGATTTCGTTGGCCCCGATGGCGCTTTTCTTCCAGCGGCCGAATTGAGGGGGATGGTTGAGGGAATTGGCTGCACCCCCGACAAGGAAATTATTCCACTTTGCCAGGGCGGTTATCGTTCCGCTCACGCTTATCTGGTCTACCGCTTGCTCGGATATACACGCGCCAGGAATTATCTGGGCTCCTGGAAGGAGTGGGGAGACCGGACCGATCTGCCAATCGAGGTGCCAAAGCGTTAGCATTTTCCTGTGCGCCGCTTTCGGTTTCCCGGAGGCTCGCTGATGTCGGCTGTTGAGGGGCGCTTTCTGACCGAAGCCGTCCCCGGAACAGGTGGAGTGATCCGCACCGAGCCAGAGGACTTTCGCGTTGAGGAAATTTCCCTAAACCAGCCCGAAGGTGTTGGGGAACATCTTTATCTTCGAGTGGAAAAAAGGGGCGTTTCAACGCTTGAGGTTCTCAGGAAGCTTTGCGGTTTACTTGGGGTGGACGAGAAGAGCGCAGGATACGCAGGGATGAAAGATGCGCGGGCTGTAACGCGCCAGTGGATATCAATTTTGTCCCCTGCCCCAAGCACAGAACGAAAGCTGAGAAATCTTGGCAATGAATTGCCGACGGGTGTAACCGTACTGGAAATAAAACGGGGCCGCTCAAAGCTTAGGCGCGGTGATCTTCGCGGCAACCGGTTTGATATCCGCATCCGGAGGCCACGATCGGGAGTAGAGGATAGCGCCCGGGAGACCCTGAAGATATTAAGCCTCCGCGGCGTGCCAAACGCATTTGGCCCTCAGCGATTTGGTGCCCGGAAGAATTCTGCCGAGGTGGGCCGCGCGCTGGCTCTTGGGGATTGGGGCCGTGCTGTAGAATGTCTTCTCGGCCGTTGTCTTGAGGGTGGAGGCGAAGAGGCCGACCGAGAAGGGCAAAGCCGGGCTGATGAGGCGGCAGAGCGGTTTCGGGACGGGGACTTGATCGGCTCGCGTCGCCTTTATCCTGAAAGTTGGCGAGCAGAACAGCGCGTTCTTGCCGCCATGATAGATGGCGCATCGCCCGAAAAAGCAATGCGGACGATCACCCGACGAGAACGGGCGCTTTTTGCATCGGCGTTTCAGGCGGCGGTATTTAATGTTTGTTTGGCGCAGCGGATGGCTGGTGACACTCATGCCGAAATCTTGGCGGGTGATGTGGTGGTGAACCACCGGAGCGAAAAAATTCGGCGGGTTGGAGATCCGGCCAAAGAAAGGGCAGCCCGTGTCGCCTTTGAGATTAGCCCGACCGGGCCGCTGATTGGCGAGAAGATGCTGGAGGCCCGGGGTGTGCCGGGCGAGGTCGAGGCGCGCGTTTTTCAGGAGCTTGGCGTAGCACCCGATTCCGTGAGTGGCGGGCTTGTCCGGATGGGGGCTCGTGGCGGCAGGAGGTCGTATCGCGCACGCCTGAATGTTCTGAATGTTGTCGAGGAGGCGGGCGATTTGCGCTTGCAATTTGAGCTTCCTCCTGGGGCGTATGCTACCGAAGTGCTCCGTGAGGTAATGAAGGTGGAGCCGCCGGCGGGAGCGAGATTGTATCTATCGGATTTGGGCGGATGAAAATCAACGCTGGATGACGGAGGAGTTTCATGAAAGTTTTTGTCACGGGCGGAACTGGCCACATTGGGCAATCGGTTGTTCGCCTGCTTTCCGAGCAGGGCCATGAGTGTCGCATTCTTTCGAGGGACGCGGAGGCTACGAGGCGGTGGACGGAGTCGATTCCGCGTGCCTACCCGACCCGGGGAGACATTACGACGAGCACGACAGATCAACTCGCCGAGCTGGTTAAAAAATTTGATGCCGTGATTCATATTGTCGGCGTTATCATCGAAAAAGGTGGGCCTGGTTTTGAGGCGGTGCATGTTGGGGGCACGAGGCGAATCGTCGAGGCGGCCAAGCGGGCGGGCGCGAAGCGCTTTATTCACATGAGCGCCCTTGGTGCTCGTGAGGGAGCTGCCTCGCGCTACCATCAGACAAAATTTGCGGCCGAGCAGATTGTGCGCGAAAGTGGGCTGGACTGGACGATTTTCCGGCCCTCGATTGTTTATGGGCCCAATGATGAGTTTCTGAATACTTTCGCGAGCATTGCGCGGCTCTCCCCGCTCCTGCCTGTCATTGGTTCGGGAAGAGGAAAGCTACAGCCAATCTGGGTGGAAGATGTGGCTCGCTGTTTCGTCAAGGCGCTAGAAATGAGTGAGACCTTTGGTGAGACCTACGAGATGGGCGGAGACACAGCCCATTCCATTAAAGAAATTATGCGGCTGTTGCTTGGCGCGATGGGCAAGCGTCGAATTTTTGTTCACATGCCTGTGTCTATTGCCAGACTTAAAGCCAGGATGTTCGAATACATGCCGATGCGCCCGCCGTTCACGGCGGATCAAATTACGATGCTGGGTGAGGACAATGTCTGCGATCCCGCACCGCTCAAGAATACCTTCGGCCTGAGCCTAAGGCCCATAGCGGATTATCTCGGCGAGCAGTTCGGAAAGTAATATTCGCTGGGCTTAAGGGTGGCGGTGTGCTAGCCCCGTTATTTAAGAGGCGGCATGTCGTGCCGCGCCCTCTCCGGCGAGCTTGCCGAACACGGCTCCCGACATCAGCCCAGAGCCGCCCGGATAGTTGTAGTAGAACAATCCGCCCATCATTTCTCCGCAGGCGAACAGTCCTGGAATGTCTCTATTTTCTGAGTCGAGTACCTGCGCGTCTTTGGTTGTTTTGAGCCCGCCGAAGGTGAAGGTGATTCCGGCGGTGACGCCGTAGGCCTCATAGGGCGGCGCGTCCATTTTTTGCGCCCAGTTTGATTTGGGCGGCTCGATTCCCACCGTTTTTTTGCCGTCGAGTATTGTCGGGTTAAAGTCGGTGTCCTGCACGGCGGCGTTGTAGTCCTCGATGGTATTCACGAACCCATCCACATCGATTTCCATTTTTTGTGCCAACTCTTCAATTGTGTCCGCCTGGTGTTTGGTTACCTCGCGGATTCGGTACTCGTCTCGCATGAGAGGGTGGCATTTTTGATCGAAAATTTGCCAGGCAATTCGACTGGGCTGCTTGAGAACGCGGCGGCCGTATTCGGCATAAGTGTAGTTGCGAAAGTCGGCCCCCTCGTCTACGAACCGCTGGCCGTGAATGTTCACAATTAGCCCAAAGGGATAGGAGTGCTTTTGGAAGTTCTCGCCGACTTTTCTGTCGCCGAAAGGCGGTGCGCCAAGGTCCCACTGAACGGTATGAGATGAGCTCCAGTGACCATGTGATTGTGCGCCTGCGGTGAGGCCCATCTGGATGCCGTCGCCCGTGTTGTAGGGAGTGCCGCGCACCTTGGCGAGCTCCCAGTCCGGCCCCAGATAGCGGCAGCGCATCTCGGTGTTCGCCTGAAATCCGCCAGCGCCGAGCACAATGGCGCCCGCGTCAATCTCGTAGGGTCCCTCTGGCCCGCGAACTTCAACGCCGGTCACGGCGCCCATCTTGTCGGTCAAAAGACCGGTGGCCTTCGTCGCGTAGCGGATTTCAATTTCATCTCGTTCGGCCTGCTGAATCAAAAAATCCACCAAGCCCACTCCGCCGCCGACAGCCTCAAGTATCAGCCCGCCCCAAAAGCGCAGCTTGCCGTCTACGTTAAAGGCCTGCCGCCCGCTAGCAAGGACGAAGCGCACCTTTTTTTCACGAAGCCATTTCATTGTCGGAAGCGAATTAAAGATGAGCGTGCTGGCAAGGTCGGGGTCGGCCATGTTGTCGGTGAGACGATAAAGGTCGCCAAAAAAATCATCACTCGTGTAGGGCTTGATATCGACGCCCTCTTTTTCTGCGTCTGTCATATCCCCAACGAGATCGAACAGCTCATTCACGTCGTCGAATGCAAAGCGGAAAAGCCCACCCGTGAAATATGAGTTGCCGCCGCGCCATTCCTCGGGTGCTTTTTCGAGCACAAGAACGTTGGCGCCATTTTCTTTGGCGCTCAAAGCCGCGCTCAGGGCCGCATTCCCGCAGCCGACAACAATCACATCAAAACGCTCCCTGCTCTCGGACATGAATCAAAGCCTCCGTAATTTTAAGTGGGGCCGATTATAATAAGGTCGTTCTTCAAAAGGTGCCGATCCAAGGTTTCGGCGCATACCCTAAACCATTTATATTGGTGGGGCAAAATCATACTAGAATGGGCAGCAAGGCGGGAGGGCTCGTGGAAAAAACAAAAATCTTATTTTTATGCACCGGAAACGCCTGCCGGAGCCAAATGGCCGAGGGCTGGGCGAGGCACTTAAGGGCTGATATTTTAGAGCCTTTCTCTGCGGGGATTGAAACCCACGGCTTGAACCCGAGGGCCGCTCGGGTAATGGCCGAGGCCGGGGTGGATATTTCCGGGCATAAATCAAAGACCTTGAGTGATTTAGGGGGCAAGGTTTTTGATTATGTCGTGACAGTTTGCGGCCATGCCCATGAGAGCTGCCCGGTTTTCTCGGGCGGCGCCAAGGTGGTTCATGTCCCCTTTGATGATCCGCCCAAGCTCGCCGAAAGTGCCCGAAATGAAGACGAGGCGCTGGCGCATTACCGCCGGGTGCGCGATGAAATTCGTGCGTTTATTGAGTCGCTCCCTGGGGCGCTCGGAGGGTAGACCTGATGGAAAAAGTCCTTCAAACCGCAAAAATATTATGGGCCGGCAAAATGCCCCTTCGCCCGGCGTTTTGGATTTACGGCTTCACCGGGGTGTTGCTTTTCAAGTGGGCGATGCGCGTGCTGGCGGCAAGCGATTTTGCCGCCTCGCCGCTTTATTCCGCGATGGGCATCCTCGCGGTCATCTATTCGGGTTTTGCCGCAATAGTCGTATGGAAAAGCGCTTCAAGGTTCGAGGGAGACGCTGGTTGGGCCTGGGCCGCGCGTATGGCCGTTGTCGTTTGGCCCACAACAATTTTCTGGGGCCCGTGAATATTTCTTATCTAAAAAAGCTTTCCCTGCCCGTCAATCTCTGCTTCCCGCACAGCATCAATAACGGCCCTTTGTGCGGTGGAGATGGGTAGGGCGGCGAGGTCGTCCTCTTTGGCCCATAGGGCATCATCGCTGGCAGGCGATTTTTTCGCGGCGCTGCCTACCTCGGCTCTGTAAACAATAAATAAAATTTTTCGATGGGTGAGGGTCCGAACGAGGCGGGTGGTCTCTTTTCCCGTTTTCCAGCCGGGCCCCAGCGTGGCGCGACGCAGGCTTGCAAGCGCTTTAAGGTCCGGGCTATCGGGCCGCCCTTCCACCATCAGGCTCGGCAACTCCCACATTCCTCCGAACAGGCCATTTTCGTCGCGTTGAATGAGCCGGATGGTTTTTCTGTTTTCCGCCCAGAGCTGAAAGACGGTGACCTCCAGGGGTGGTTTCTTTTTGGTTTTCACGGGCCGAAGGTGGGTGGTGCCCTTGAGGGCGGCAGCGCATTGTTTTGCGATAGGACATGTATGGCAGCGGGGGGCCCTTGGCAGGCAGACCCCGGCGCTTAGATCCATGATGGCCTGGTTGAAATCCCCTGGCCGAGAGGGCGGGACCAGGATTTCGGCCTCGGTATCGAGAATCGTCTTTCCTGCCGGGTGGTCTGTGGCCTCGGCAAGATCGACAAGCCGGCTCAGGACTCGTATGGCGTTTCCGTCCACCGCCGGGGAGCGTTCTCCAAAAGCGATGCTAGAGACGGCGCCAGCCATATAGGGGCCGAATCCGGGAAGGGCCTGAAGCGATATTTTGTCTTCGGGCAGATTGCCACCATGTGATTCGGCTAGAATCCGTGCGGCGCGATGGAGGTTTCGGGCGCGCGAGTAATAGCCGAGTCCTTGCCATTCTGTGAGAACAGCCTCAAGCGGCGCATCGGCAAGGGCGGCGAGTGTTGGAAAGCGGGAGATGAATGCCGGGTATCGCCCCTGGATAGTGTCGGTTCGGGTTTGCTGGAGCATGACCTCGGAAACCCAGATACGGTAAGGGTCTTTTTCGCCGCGCCAAGGAAAAGACCTTTTTTCCGAGTCGTACCATTTGAGAAGTTTTGCGCGAATCTGTCTCCGCACGACGGGTGTGAGGGTCGAGGAGAGCGACGTTTGTTTTTTTGGCCTGCGTTGATTTGACATGTCTTCAAAGTAGCGGATATTAACGAGAGTCTATAATCTTTAATGTGAGTTGATTGGGATTTTATAGGATGTAGAGATGTTTAGGGGTTTTGTACGGCATGAAATGTAAAAAAAACGGCTACTGGATTCGATGGACAACGACACTGGCGGCGTCGCTTTTGCTGGCTGGCCTCGCCTTCCCGAGGTTTGGGTATGTCCAGGAAAAGCCCGAGAAAAGGGTTGTGGTTGGGGCGGTCTTGGATCTTACGGGTCCGGGGGCGGCGCGTGGACGCCATGCGCGCGACGCGCTGCTTTTAGAGGAAACCCGGTTTAATGAGAATAAAGATTCGTCAGTAGCGCGAGTGCACCTCGTGACGATTGATTCGGAAGGAAAGGCCCTGGTTGCTGCCAAGGCAGTGGAAAGGCTGGCAGATGAGTTTGGCGCCGTGGCTGTCGTAGGTCCTGGCGGAAGGGGGGAGGCGCTTGCTGCGGCCCAAAAGGCAGAAGAAAAGCGCATTCCTCTTGTTGCGCTATCGGCGCCCGAGGAAATTTTTGAACCCTTGAAAAGGTGGGTGTTTTCGACGGCTCATCGGGCAACGACTGCGGTGAGCCTCTCTTATTTTCATGTCCGCTCCAGGGGTTTTAATAAAATTGCTATATTGTCCTCGGATGATGCTATGGGCAGAGAAGGCCGAGAGGCGCTCAGTGCCTTGGCCCCCGAAGCGGGTCTTTCGATTTTTTTAAACCATAAATTTTCAGACAAGGAACATAATTTTCTTCCCTTCCTTAAAAAGGCGAATCTGCGAGGAGCGCAGGTATTTCTTCACTGGAGCAATGGTGCCTCGCGTCTGGCGCTTGCGCGTGCCCGGCAGGCGCTCGATCTAAGGATACCCGTATATCTTTCGACAATGGTTTCGAGGCGCTACGGCAATGGAAGTTCGAGTCGCTCGACTGAAGGGTTGATATTTCCTGTTCCAAGATTGTTCGCTGTCCATCTATTTTCGAAAACGGCGACCGATTGGCGAGAAGCGCATGAGTTTCGCGCTAGTTTTTTAAGCCGTTTCGGCCAGACGCCAGATGGGTTGGCTGGGTATGCGGCGGATGCTTTTCGGTTGATTGCCGAATCGCTTAAAGGCGCTAATGCGAGCAGGGGAAAAGTACGCAGGAAAATTGAGGTCTCATCTCCATTTGTTGGCCTGACAGGTACCTATCGGTTTAGCGAGACCGATCATAATGGCCTCAAACCCAATTCTCTTGTTCTGATTCAGATAAAAAAGGGAAAATGGACGCTGGCCAGGACAAAAAACCGATAATTTCCATAAAATCCATATAACTTATTGATAGTAAATAGGTAATGTGGGTTTTTTGGATTTGTTCACGCGGCTGAGGTTTGTCCAGGGAGGGTTCTGAGGCGCAATTTGTAATTGTAAGTTGTTGATAATAAACAATTAATTTGTTTTCTCCTCCTGAAACGATCCGGCAGTGGGTTTGTGTCTACTTTTGGCTTGTCCTGGTGTCAGGTGACGCTGCCAAAAGAGGTCAAAATAATCCTTTTTCTTTGATTTTCCTTGGTTTTTCCGTTGACAAAGCCAGGTTGCTGGCCTATATACACGACAGAACTTATCGGCGACTGAATGGGTCGGCAATAGGTGGCATTCTAATGGGGCGCATGGATTGATCGGCGCCCCCTATTTTTGGGTGGATTTGGCGATGATTACATTTTCAAAGAGAACGGATTACGGACTTATCGCCCTCTCCCATCTGGCGGCTCAGGAGGATGGCGAGGCAACGAACGCCAAAGCCATCGCCGCGCAGTATGGAATTCCCCCTGAGCTTTTGGCCAAAACCCTTCAGCTACTGGCGAAAAACGATATTGTTGAATCAAAAAACGGGCCCAAAGGAGGCTATGTCCTCTCCCGAAGCCCGGAGAGTATTTCTGTGCATGAAGTCATACAGGCGATAGAGGGACACGTCGCCATGGCAAACTGCCAGGTTGCAGAGGCCTCGGTTTGTGATCAGCTTGAGAGTTGTCCTCTACTTAGACCAATGGAGCGTATCCAGCAGAGAGTTGTCGAGCTTTTGAAGCAGATGACTGTTCTGGATATGTCCGATTTATCCGTAGGAGAAATTAGATGAGCCTTAAGTTTCCAATCTACATGGACTACCAGGCGACGACGCCGCTGGATCCGCGTGTGCTCGAGGAGATGATCCCTTATTTCACCGACACATTTGGCAATGCCGCGAGCCGCAACCACAGCTATGGCTGGGACGCAGAAAAAGCTGTTGACGATGGTCGCGAGCGAATCGCAAATGTTATTGGCGCAGACCCGCGCGAGATAGTATTCACAAGCGGCGCCACCGAGTCCGACAACATGGCACTCAAAGGCGTCGCCGAGATGTACAAGACGAAGGGCAAGCACATCATCACCTCGATGATCGAGCACAAGGCCATCATCGATTCGGCCAAGCGTCTTGAGACATGGGGTTTTGATGTGACCTACCTCACGCCCCGTGAAGACGGCATGACCACCGCAAAGATGGTGGAGGAGGCTATGACCGACGAGACTATCCTCGTCTCCATCATGTCCGCCAACAACGAGATCGGCGTCCTTAACCCGATCCGCGAAATCGGCCAGCTTTGCCGCTCAAGAAAGGTGCTCTTCCATACCGACGGCACCCAGAGCTTCGGCAAAGTCCCTGTCGATGTAAACGATGACTTTATTGATCTGATGTCCATGTCCGCACACAAGATTTACGGGCCCAAGGGTGTCGGCGCGCTTTATGTGCGTCGCAGAAAGCCCCGCGTTCGCCTCGCCGCCATTATTGACGGCGGCGGCCATGAGCGCGGTATGCGCTCAGGAACGCTGAACGTCAGCGGCATCGTCGGTTTCGGCAAGGCGGCCCAGCTCTGCCAGGAGGAGATGGTCGAGGAGGGTCTGCGCCTCTCGAATATGCGCGATAAATTTAAGTCGACGCTCATGGAAAGCCTCGATGAAGTTTACGTAAACGGCCACGAAACCCAGCGGATTCCCGGCAACCTCAACATCAGTTTTCCGTATGTCGAGGGCGAGTCGCTCATTATGGGCCTCAAGGACGTGGCGGTTTCCTCCGGTTCGGCCTGCACCTCAGCCAGCCTGGAGCCGAGCTATGTACTCAAAGCAATGGGCCGAGGAGACGAATTAGCGCATTCGTCGATTCGCTACGGCCTGGGCCGTTTCACCACACAAGAGGAAGTGGACTTCGTGGCCGAAAAAACGGTCGAAGTCGTAAACCGTATGCGCGAAATGAGCCCGCTCTACGAGATGGTCAAAGAAGGCGTCGATCTCTCAAAAGTGGAATGGGCGCACCATTAATCGACAAGCAATTTAAGAACTACTTTTACTAAAATGAATATCGAGGCAGCTTCTCGATAAAAAATTAAGGAGAGATAAAGAAATGGCTTACAGCGACAAGGTGGTCGATCATTACAATAACCCACGTAATGTGGGCTCTATGGATAAAAACGATACTGAAGTGGGCACTGGCGTCGTGGGGGCCCCGGAGTGCGGCGACGTGATGAAGCTTCAGGTGAAGGTGAACGGGGACGGCGTTATTGAAGATGCGAAATTTAAAACCTTCGGCTGCGGCAGTGCCATTGCTTCAAGCTCTTTGGCTACTGAGTGGCTAAAAGGCAAGACCGTGGATGAGGCGCAAGAGATCAAGAACACGCAAATCGTCGAGGAGCTGAACCTTCCTCCGGTCAAAATTCACTGTTCGGTCCTAGCCGAGGATGCCATTAAATCAGCGCTGAACGATTACCGCACCAAAAAAGGCATGCCGACTGTCGGGGATGCCCAGTCTGCCGTTTAGGTTAATGCTGGTGGTCTGGAAAGTAGCTAGCGGTCTTAATTCAAGGCGTGGTAATTTTTAGTCAGTCGGCTATTGATTAAAGGACAAAGACCATGGAACTTGCCGAAAAGAAAATGACAATTGAAGTTACCGAAAAGGCAATCGCCAACGTTAAAAGGTTCATGGAAAGCGAAAACAAACCCAATAACATTGTCAGGGTTGGTGTTCGCGGCGGTGGTTGCTCGGGTCTTTCTTATGTTCTTCAGTTCGAGGATGCCGCTACCATCAACATGATGGATCAGGTCATTGAAAAAGACGGTGTCCGAATTGTTGTGGATAAAAAGAGCATGCTTTATTTGGCGGGAACGACCCTCGACTACGAGGATGGCTTGTCGGGCAAGGGGTTTACCTTCAAGAATCCCAATGCAAGGCAGGCTTGTGGTTGCGGAGAAAGTTTTTCTCTTTAGCGGGCGGCATTAAAAACGCGCCTCGCCCCTCCTATTTGCTTGCGGGTGGGCGTGACGCGTTTTTTCTTGTAACTGAATATCAGGCAAACCCACCCCAGGGCGGTGTTTGAATCAAGCGCGATGAATCGAACGAGCACAAAAAATAAAAAGCTCTTTTCTGTTTTCGATGAAGACGGGGAAATCCAACCCGTCCCCGCTAGCGTTGATCATTTTGCGTTTTTAGAATTGCCTAAAAAAATGAATATCAATGAGGCTGTTCTCGAATCAACTTTTTTTGAATACAGCCGCAAACTCCACCCTGACTTTTTTATGAACGCCCCTGCCTCGAAGCGCATTCTCAGCCTAGACGCTTCGGCTCGTCTTAACGCGGCATACAAAACACTCAAAGATCCCATCCAAAGAGCGGTTTATCTTGTTGAGCTAGAAAGCGGGAAGCTTGAAGAGAACGATTCGAGCCCGCCGGTGGAGTTGCTTGAAGATATTTTTATGGCCCAAGAGGCCGCCGCCGACTATAAGTGCTGCGAAAACGGCGGAGAGGAGGCCGAGGGGCTTCGCGCCAACCTGATGGCGGCAAAAGAATGTTTTGAGGCCCAACGCTCTGGTCAGCGCGCTGCGTTGGATAAGCTAGGTGGTCGCTGGGACGAGGCCGTGGACGCTGGCGAAGAGCCTCCTTCGGAAGTTATCGATAAACTGCGCTCGGTTTTGGGGCTTCGAAATTATATAGAAAATATTCTTCGGAATGTAGATCGGGCACTGGAAGAGGCTTGATGAGCGATATAATAGGCATAGATCTAGGTACGACGAACAGTCTAGTTGCCGTCATGAAGGACGGCAGTCCCGTGGTTGTATCCCCAGAGGCAGAGCGCTCTATCGTGCCCTCTGTTGTGAGTTTTCGATCCGATCGGGTTTTGGTGGGCGATAAAGCCAGGTCTGATCGTACAGACAATATTCGAAATACAATTTATTCCATCAAGAGATTTATGGGTCGCGGGTACAACGACATTGAGGCCGAGCGCCGCCACCTGCCCTATGAGTTTGATTCGAGCCAGACCGAAGCGGTTTTTGTAAAAGCCAGAGGGCGCACCTACGGCGCACCCGAAATCAGCGCAATTATTTTACGTGAACTGAAATCCCGTGCAGAAAAATCGATTGGCCACCGTGTGCAGCGAGCCGTTATTACGGTGCCTGCGTATTTCAACGACGCTCAACGTCAGGCGACCAAAGATGCGGGTCGCCTTGCAGGTCTCGATGTCCTCCGTATCGTGAATGAGCCGACAGCGGCTTCTCTGGCCTATGGCCTGCACGAGCGAAACCGGGGAATTATTGCTGTATATGACCTGGGCGGCGGCACGTTCGATATCTCTATCCTGAAGGTGAAGGACGGGGTTTTCGAGGTGCTTGCAACCGGTGGCGACACCCGCCTCGGTGGTGACGATATCGACCGTGCATTGGCGGATTATTTAATTGAAAAATCCGGGGTTGAAAATGGCGTTAAGGAAAATCCCGAAATCGTTGGTTTGTTTGTTCTGGCGGCAGAAAATGCAAAACAGGATTTGACGGACAATGAGAAAACGGAAGTCGTGGTGGAATGCTCTGGTGAGAGCCCGCTCTCTTTTAGTCAAACACTTACCCGAGAGGAAATGGAAAAAATTGCGTTGCCCATCGCAGAGCGCACGATAGGTCCCTGCAGGCGGGCGCTCAAAGATGCCGGACTGGCTACGAGTGAAGTGGATGAAGTGGTTCTCGTGGGCGGCTCAACACGGATGCCGCTTATCGGGCGCATGGTCACGGAGTTTTTTGGGAAAGAGGCAAAATCAGAGTTGAACCCGGACGAGGTGGTGGCGTTGGGCGCTGCGGTGCAGGCTGACATTCTTTCGGGCGGGCGCACCGACATGCTTCTTCTTGATGTTACGCCCCTTTCCTTGGGTATCGAGACGATGGGCGGGGCGATGAGTTGGATCATCCCGCGAAATACAACAATTCCGACGAGCCAGCGTGAGGTGTTCACCACCTTTAAAGACAACCAGACCGGCGTGGATATTCATGTCCTTCAGGGCGAGCGAGAGTTGATTAAAGATAATCGCTCGTTGGCCAAATTTGTTCTTGGCATCGATCCGGCACCGGCGGGGATGGCCCGAATCGAAGTGTCTTTTTTGATAGACGCCAATGGCATACTAAGCGTAACCGCAAGAGATCTGCGAAGCGGCAAAGCGGCGTCGGTGGAAGTTCAGCCTTCCTACGGCTTGACGGATGAGCAGGTGGAAAAAATGTTGCTTGAATCGTTTGAGCATGCCGAGGCTGATATACATGCACGCCAGGTTCTTGAGGCTCGAACGGAGGCAGAGAGCGTGATGGCGGCGACAATGCGTGCGCTCCGGGATTATGGGGAAGATAAGGTCGGAGATGAGGAGAGGAACGTTATTAAGCAAGCGTTATCCGAGCTGGAAAAAGTCATGGATGGGGACGATCATCAGGTCATCCGCGACAAAATTGATGCATTGAATGAGGTGACCCATCCGTTGGCCGAGCGGATGATGGACAATGTTCTCAAGGAGGCATTGGCTAATAAACGGCTTACAGAGGCGATGAGCGATTAAAACGTCACAAGTGGCGTTAAGGGATGAGGGGTATTATGGCAAAATTGCATTTTATAGACGAAGACAAAACGTTTGATATCGGGGTGGGACAGAATATCCTGGAAGTTGCTCTCGATAATGGGTTTGATCTTGATCACGCCTGTGGCGGCGTATGCGCCTGCTCTACTTGCCACATCAAGGTTCGCGAAGGTTTTGATCTATTTCCGGAGGCCGAGGAGGAGGAAGAGGACCAACTCGACAACGCTCGGGACGTGGATCTTAGCAGTCGCCTGGCTTGCCAGTGCGTACTTCAAGAAGAGACGGGCCAGGTGATCACGGTTGAGATTCCGTTCTGGAACGTGAACCTGGTCCAGGAAGGCCCCGACGCCGCCCGAGAGAGCCACTAAAAAAATAAGGGGACCGGATTTTGGAAAAGTTTTCATGGGACGATGCCGAGGACATTGGCATTGCGCTATCTGAGAATCATCCCACCATCGATCCGCTTCAGGTCCGCTTCACGGATCTGCATCAAAGGGTTCTTGATCTTGAGAATTTCGAGGACGATCCGAAAAAATCCACAGAAGGAAAGCTTGAGGCGATTCAAATGGCCTGGCTTGAGGAATTTCAGGACGCGCAAAATGACTAGCGGAGACATGCCTTGAGTGCCGCAGAAGAAAAATTCGCAGGTGGAAAACTCCTTGTTCGTCGCGAGGGGGCGATAGCCTCCATTACGCTTAATCATCCAGATAAAATGAACTCGATTGAGCTTGAAATGTGGGCCGCGCTGGCGCGGCTTGTGCCCGAGCTTGACGGAGATGATGCGATTCGCGTCCTCGTGTTTCGGGGGGCGGGAGAGCGCGCCTTTTCGGCGGGTGCTGATATTTCGCGCTTTGCCGAGGAGCGCTCGAATTCTGCCCAGGCGCGAGAGTATTCTGCGCAATTTTTGCCCGGCCTCGATGCCGTTGAGGCGTTCTCCAAGCCCACTGTGGCGATGATAAGAGGGGCTTGTGTTGGTGGTGGCGCTGAATTGGCCGCTGCGACTGACATTCGAATCGCGGGTGAATCTAGCCGTTTCGGCGTGCCGGTGGCGAAGCTGGGTCTTGTGGCCGGGTATTCGGAACTGAGGCGCTTTGTTCATATCATTGGCCCTGCCCGCACGATGGACATGTTGCTCACGGCCCGGCTTTATTCGGCCGAGGAGATGCTTGGCGCGGGATTTTTGGCCCGTGTGGTGTCCGATGAGGAAGTAGAGAAAACGGTGATGGAGACGGCCGAGCGCATCGCCTCCCTCGCTCCTCTCACACAGAAGTGGCATAAAGAATTTGTGAAAACCATTCTTCGCGATCCGGCCCTTGCCTCGCTTTCCGAGGAGGATATCTCTAAGCAGTTTGCCGGATTCGACACCGAGGACTTTAGGGAGGGCGTTGATGCCTTCCTTAACAAACGCTCGCCCCGCTTCAAAGGGAGATAAGCCTCCGATGAACCCAGGCATGGACGGTGCGCTTGAGGGCGTTCGCGTCCTGGAAGTGTGTCAGATTATGGCGGGGCCTTTTTGTGGCGCCCTTCTGGGCGACATGGGGGCCGACGTCATTAAAGTTGAGAAACTCGCTGGCGGGGATGATGCTCGCCACATGGGCCGTCACTTCGACGGTGGCGAGGGTCACGGCTTTATGAACCTGAACCGCAACAAGAGAAGCCTCGCCATTAACCTTAAGGATGAAAAAGGCCTTGCCCTTCTCCGCGAATTAGCCACAGGCGCCGATGCGCTGATTGAAAATTTTCGGCCGGGAACGATGGATCGCCTGGGGCTCGGCTATGAAGATCTCCACGCACTGAACCCCGGTCTTATCTACGCCTCGATTTCGGGTTATGGCCAAACGGGTCCTTTCAGGGACAAGGGTGGGTTTGATCTGGTGGCGCAGGGCCTCGCAAGCCTGATGAGTTTTACCGGCGAGCCTGGTCGCCCGCCCGTCAAGATACCGATTCCGGTATGCGATCTGAATGCGGGCATTTACACGGCCATGTCAATTCTGTCCGCCTATATTTACAAGCTAAAAACCGGCAAGGGCCAGCGCATCGACACCTCACTCGTAGATGCAGGCCTGGGCTATACCTTCTGGCAAGCCTCGCAATTTTTTCCCTCGGGCGAGGTCCCAACGCCTCGTGGTTCGGCCCATGAATTGGCAGCCCCCTATCAGGCCTTCAAGTGCACGGACGGCTACATCGCGCTCGGCGCCGCCAATCAGTCGAACTGGGAGCGCACCTGCAAAGCCATTGGACGCGAGGATTTGCTTGAACGGGATGAGTACAAGACCGACAAAGATCGCGGGAGCCATTATCTCAAGCTGGCAGAAGAGTTGGATAGCGTTTTTGAGACAGATGCTCGCGATGCCTGGATTGAGCGATTAGAGGCCGAGCGTGTGCCTTGCGGCCCGATACTCGACATGGCCGAGACGTTTGATCATCCGCAGATAAAGGCCCGAGAAATGGCTGTCGATGTGTCACATCCCG
The DNA here is from genome assembly GCA_018669005.1 of Nitrospinaceae bacterium. NCBI lineage: Bacteria > Pseudomonadati > Nitrospinota > Nitrospinia > Nitrospinales > Nitrospinaceae > Nitrospinaceae bacterium. The sequence goes on along the minus strand of JABJAL010000072.1, from coordinate 33,312 downwards.
CTGCCGGTAAAACCCGTGTGCTCGGTTTTCCGCCCAAGTTCTCCGAGACCCCCGGCATCGTCCGCAGGCCCTCGCCAACCCTGGGCCAGCACACCGATGAAGTGATTAAAGAGCTTGGCAAAAGCGATGAGGAAATTCGCCATCTTCGAGAAGAGGGCGTTCTCGCTTAGGGGTATGATCCCCTGAAATACACCCGTCATTTTTGCGCAGTCCCTGGAGGGAAAGAGCGATGGCCCGCGAGCCAGATAAATTTCCCCCCGGCATATATCTTGTATCCACTCCCATTGGAAACCTTGAGGATATTTCGGAGCGCCAGCGACGCGTTCTAGAGGATTGCGATGTGGTCGCCTGCGAGGATACCCGCAGAACGGGCCAGCTTCTCGCGCGTCTATCCATCAAAAAATCGCTTCTCAGCTATCACGAACACAATGAATCGGCTCGTGCCGAGCAGCTTGCAGAAAAAGCCGAGGCGGGCGAGCGCATCGCGGTAGTCTCTGATGCAGGAACGCCCGGCATTTCCGATCCCGCCTATCGGGTGGTTCGGGCGGCAGTGGATCGAGGCGTCACCGTTTATCCCGTGCCGGGCCCCTCGGCAGTGGTGGCCGCTCTCGTGGCGTCCGGCCTGCCTACTGATCGGTTTGTCTATGAGGGTTTTTTGCCCCAAAAAGGGGAGAAAAGGTGGCGCCGGGTCGATGAGTTACTAGAAGAGGATCGCACGGTGGTTCTTTATGAATCTCCCCACAGAGTTGTTCGTCTTATCGAGGAGATATCGAATCGCACTCCTAGCAGGCCGCTAGTTCTTGCGCGGGAAATTACCAAGCTCCATGAAGAGTTTTTGCGCGGAACAGCCTCTGAGCTTGCCAACAAAACAAATGGGAAAAACGTAAAAGGTGAATGTGTTCTGTTAATTGGGCCCAAACGGATGGAAAATTAACTTTCCCTCGCCGGATTAATGGGAAGTTTTTTAAAAAATTAGTGTTGTATTGAATAGGTCAAATAAATAGTAGCGGCTGGCATCTCATCGGCCCTTTAAAAATAAGGAGTATTTTATGCGTGTTTATCGACGAATTTTGTGCGCTTTTGTGAGTGCGTTATTTGTTGGTTCTCTGGGCGCAGTTTTTGCGGCGGAAAAAAAGTCAGCGGCTCCCGGAGAGGTCGTAGTGGCCACCGTCGGCAATAGCAAGATTACTCTCGAGGATTTAAATGTATTTATCGCTGCCCTTCCTGCCAATGTGCAGGTGGCAGCGAAGCTTCAAAAAGGAGATATTTTGGATGGCCTCGTTAGCCGCCTTTTGATTTATAAACACGCAAAAACGCAAGGTTTTGAAAAAAGAAAGGCCGTCAAAAAATTTATAGCCCGTGCAAAGCGGGAAATCATTGTTCGGCTTGCAGTTGAGGAACTACAAGAAAAAAATAAACCAAACGAGAAAGAGCTCAGGGCGGTATACGACAACAACAAGAAAGATTATCTGAAAATTGGCAAGGTGACAGCATCGCATCTCATGGTGACAACCGAGAAAGAAGCCAAAGATCTTTTAGAAAAATTAAATAAAGGCGCTGACTTTGCCGAGTTGGCGAAAAAATATTCTCTCGCTCCCGAAAGACAAACTGGAGGGAGCCTCGGAGAGATGACCAAAGGCCACCACCTGAAAACAGGCCTTCCTGAAATTATCGAAAAAACCGCTTTTTCTCTGAAGGCGGGGGCACATAGTGGTGCAGTGAAAAGTGAATTTGGCTGGCATCTAGTTAAAACATCTCAAAAAGATGAATCAGGGCAAATGACATTTGCTGAGGTTCGGGGCTCGATCGAGAATAGGTTAAAAGAGACGAAGCAGGCTGCAGCGTTAGAGGGAATGTTAAAGATGGCCGGTGAAAATTTTAAAACTAAAAAATACCCGGAGCGGCTTAAGTAAGTTAGCTGGCCGTCTTCGTTTTCGCGTTATCTAGGCTCTTTTGCAGTGTTAGGGATGCGATGATGGAGATGAACAGAATGACGATAATAAGCGAGAACGGCACCGAATAACTTTGGGTGTAGTCGAAGAAAAATCCCGCCAGGGGCGGCCCAACGACCCCGCCCAGGCCGTAGCATATTTCTGTGAAGCCAACGATCACGCCGTAGGTCGGGCCCTCGAAGATATCCCCACCAAGAGCCGAGCCGCAGGCGCTCATTGCGCCGATCCCGATGCCGTAGACAATCGCGAAAGTGTAGGCGGGAACAAGCCCGCCGCCCATCGCTGGAATTAACAGAAGTAAAATCAGACCCGCGTTTACCACAACAGCCGCGATGGCCGCTCCTCTTCCGCGGCCGATCAAGTCGCCTATCCATCCACCCGATATGCTTCCGGCGGTCCTTAAGAACCCAACTGCTCCGAGGACGAGAGCCGATGCGGCAGTCGTGAAACCGATGTCCACGAAATATAGATGGACCTGGCTCATGATGGTGTTGTTGTTGAATCCGATGGCGAAGTAAAGAAACATTATTGACCAGAATCGATAATCGCCTTTTAGGGTAAGAAATACACTGCGAACACTTTTGTCGATGACGGGCTCGTCAGATGGAGCCGTTTCTGGGCCCGTTTGTTCATCCGGGCGGGAAGGCAACCCGTCTCGCTCCTGTCCCACGTCCTCTGGTCTATCGCGAAGAATGAAGTAGCTGGCGGGCGTGATAACAAGAAGCACGATGGCGCCGTAGCCAACATAAGCGAGACGCCAGCCCCACATGTCTATCATTCTCTCGATCATCGGAACGAGAGCCAGGATTCCAATTCCAATTCCAGACAGGACGATACCGGTTGCGCGACCTCTCTTGTGGACGAACCAGCGGGGCATGATGGCCGTGTTGGTGGCGAATCCATTCATCGCCAAACCGAGGCCGCCCACGCAGCCGATCAAGATGTAAACATGCCAGATGGCGCTGATAAAATATCCGCCAAAAGCGGCAAGCGCCACCAATAGACAGCCTATTGGCATGATGGCGCGAGGGCCCTTTCTTTCGAGTAAAGAGCCTACATAGGGGGACGCCACTGCGTAAGTTAAAAGAGAGAGTGAAAAGGCGCCGCCGAGAACGCCTCGGCTCCAGCCAAATTCTTGGATGAAGGGAACCTGAAACACTGCGAAAGAGAATCGGTAGACAACCTGAAAGGCGAGGACTACGAAGCCCAGCCCAACAATTATCCAGCCGTAGTACAAACGGGGAGCCGCGGGGGGTTGTGGGGCTGATGTCATGTTGGTGTCTCTCCGGCAGGCTATCCCGTGAGACGCCTTAGGTAATTGAAAGAATATATAATTAGCTTAAAAATGACGTACGAAAGTCTTCAACTATTTCGCATCGTAGCGTTATGGGTCGTTATTCTGCAATCTCACCCGCCCTTTTTAGGGCCTCCCAAAACGCAAAAGCAGTTTGGACGTGGATATCGACGGTATCCTCGGAATTGCGAGCGTAGCCACCACCCAGCGTTCCAGCCACGGGAATAGCTCTTTTTCGACATTCGGCGAGGATGAGGTCGTCTCGCTGGCGTAGGCCCTTTTTGGAGAGTTTTAGCGTTCCGAGCTGATCGTCCATGTAGGGGTCGGCGCCTGCCTGATAAATGACAATTTCGGGGCGGTGTTTATCGAGGATTTGAGGAATGTTGTCCTGAATCTTTTTCATGTAAGCAGCGTCATCCGTTAGATCGGCAAGGCCGATATCGAGGGAGCTTCTCTTTTTGGGTGGGTAGATGTTTTCCTGGTGAATGGAAAATGTAAATACGGATTCATCTTTGCGAAAAATTGAAGCCGTTCCGTTTCCCTGATGAAGATCGCAGTCGATTATGGCGGCGCGTGAAACGGCTCCCTCGTTTTGGAGGGTGCGCACCGCCACGGCAAGATCGTTCATATAGCAAAACCCTTCGGCGCAATCGGGAAAAGCGTGGTGAAATCCGCCGGATAGGTTTAATGCAAAGCCGTGGGCCATTGCTTCGCGGGCGGCAAGTGTGGTTCCGCCGACGGAGAGGAGGCACCACCGAACAATTTCAGGCGATAGGGGAAGCTCACTGGGAAGGGTGCGGGCGGTGTGTTGGCCTGAGCGCATATCGGCCAGGTACTCGGGAGTGTGAACCAGAAGAATATCTTTATCCGGCGCCTCGTCGGGCTGTGCAAACGCGCTTTCGGGGATGCCAGTTTTTAGAAGGCATTTGTGGGTTTTGTGAAACTTTTCTGCCTGAAGGACATGGTTGCCAATATCTGCGAAGTAATCCGGGTGAAAAATAAAAGTGGCCACTAGATAACGCTGGCCTCTCGAAGTTGGGTGATTTCGTTATCAGTGTAGTTAAGGGTTTTGAGTATTTCGTCGGTGTGTTTTCCTTTTGGAGGCCCAGGCCACCGAATTTTTCCGGGCGTTTCTTTTAGGTTTGGTATGGGGCCTTGGATGCGGACGGAGCCGAGTTCTTCGTCTTCAAGCTCGACGAAGGTCCCCCGGTGCTGAACATGGGGATCTTCAAGAAGTTGTTCAATGTCGTAGACGGGGCCAAGGGCGCCTTCGAATTCTTGAAAATGGGTGACGGTATCGTTGAGGGTGTGAGCCCCGATCCATTCTTGGATAGCGTTGTCGAGTTCGGCGGTGTGGGTGACGCGGCCTTCTTGGGTTTGCATGCGTGGATCGACGGCGAGGTCATCTCGACCGATGGCCTGCATGATTCGTTTGAAAATACTCTCGGCGCTGGCGGAGAGAACTACATAGCGGCCGTCTTTGCACCGGTAGGTGTTGCGCGGGGCGACGAAGGGGATTGAATTTCCGGTGCGGGTTTGAATGGTGCCCATGTGGTCGTACATGAGCGATTGGGGCCCGAGGATGGTGGTCATTGGCTCGTAGATGGCGGTGTCGATCTCTTGGCCGAGGGCGTCATGCATGTCTCGGTGATAGAGCGCCATCATGACGCCGTAGGTGCTGCACATGGCGCTGATGCCGTCGGCGAGGGCGAAGGCGGGAAGGGTTGGCGGTCCATCGGGCGAGCCTGTGATATGCGCAAAACCGCTCATGGCCTCGGCGAGGGTGCCAAAACCGGGCCGCTTGGCGTAGGGGCCTTCCTGGCCGAAGCCGCTGGTTCGCGCGAGGATGAGCTTGGGATTTATTTCGTGAAGTGCTGACCAGCCGAGACCCCATTTTTCAATTGTGCCGGGGCGGAAATTCTCGACGAGTACATCTGCATCAGTGCAGAGTTTTTTTAGGATTTCCTGGCCCGCGGGTTTTGAGAGATCGCAGGTGAGTGATTTTTTGCCGCGTCCGGCGAGTTTCCACCATAGCGAAACGCCGTCCTTGTGGGGTGCGAAATTTCGGATTGAATCGCCCTTGGGGTGCTCGACTTTGATAACCTCGGCCCCGAAGTCGGCCATGTAGGTGGCAACCCAGGGGCCGGCGAAAAGTGTGCCGATGTCGAGAACTTTGATGCCTTCGAGGGGAAGTTTTTTCTGGTTGGACATTTTGTGTGCGTGCTCCTGTCCAGGCACTATATATTGTGGTCTGGGGATTGTGAGCTGTTACCTCGAAAGTTCATGTTAGCAGAGCCCCTTCTTATGTGCACCGCTGTGGAGAATGCGTGATCGGCGGCGAATGGAGTTGTTTCCATAATCTATTTGTAATCAATAGGTTGATGTTCGCGGTGGGGGTTATGTGCGACATGTTGCACTCAAACGATATGCCCCGCCCCCGCTGGGTGGCTCCTCGGTCAGCGCCGTGGGCTCTTTGACGCCCCGGACAGATCGAGATATTCGCCCGCTCGTGGACTTGAAATCCCTCCGTTGGGATAATCTGCTCTCGAAAATGATGCCGCCGGTCTTAACCTGATCGCTCCCGCCCACCTCCCTTTTCCTACCTTTGGGCCAGAGGGCACTCGTTGGTCTAGTAATTATGCTGAAGCTCACTTTGGTCGAATGCGGAGTTTTGGTTTTCGTGGTTCGCGGGGCATGTTCAAGTCAAGGCGTTCATTCAGTGGTTTTGGCGGCAGTTTTATGGGTGGCTTCACCGGGATGATTGTTGGAGGCAAGATCGGGCGGCTCCTCGTCTCCGTAGCGTCTGCCGCCCTCCCAGTCCTTGAGCGACCACCAGAGATAAAGGATGCCGCCGAGGATGGTCGCCATGACGCCGCCGAAACCCGCGATGAGGAAGAAGGGGAGCCCGCCGCGATATGCGCCGGCAGGCGGTTGGCCCACGGCCCCGGCGGGGGGTGCTTGTGCGGTGGACCTTCTGGCTGCGATCATAGCCTGCTCGGCCTGGAACTGCGTATAGCCGTAGTAGATCAACGAGCCGAGCGCGAGGACGATCAATAATGTGCAGATCGGCCACTTGAGGCCGCCGCCTTTTTTTGTTTCGGCATCTTCCATGCTCATCGTTTCGTTTTCCATGTTTACTCTTTCACCTTCGGGACGACCTCCTCGGCCAGCCGGGTCATCTGCTCCAGGTCGGTCTCGGGCTCGCCCACCGTCCTGAGGATAAAGTGCGACGCTCCGGCCTCGACAAACTCGGCGAGCTGCTCGGCGCAGCGCCCGGGCGGGCCGTGGATTAAGTATTTTTCGGCGATGTCCTCGAAGTTCATGTTATAGCGTCGGGTGAGGTACTCCGTCCCCGTCCGCAGGGCGCGGGCTTCGTCGTCATCCAAATAAATAAAGGCATGGTGCGCCGCTGTCCAGCCGCCGCCCTCGATGTCGAGCGCCCGCCCGGCCTCTTCGGCCCACTGGCGTACCTGGGCGATGCCCTTGGCGAAGCGTTTTGCCGTGAATAGGTAGGAGACCCAGCCGTCCCCGAGGAGGGCGGCGCGTTTTCGGGCCGCGTCACTCCGGCCACCTATCCAAATGGGCGGTCCACCTGAAGTAAGGGGTGGTGGGCTCTGACTAGTTTCCCCGAAGGACCAAAATCGCCCATCATGGCTTACCTTCTCGCCGGTCCATAGTTTTCGAATAATTTCGATGGCTTCGTCAGTTCGAGCGCCACGTTCGTTTACAGGCACCCCACAAAGATCAAATTCTTCCTTGCCTTCGCCTCCAACACCGATTCCGAAGACAAACCGTCCTCCACCGGAGAGATAATCCACTGTAGCAGCACATTTTGCAGCTACACCTGGCGTTCTCAGGGGAAGGAGGTAAACCGAGGTGCCAATAGTAAGGCGAGTGGTGCGCGCCGCAAAGGCCGCTAGCGTTGTCAGACACTCGGTGAAGTGGCCGCCATGAAAAGCGATATGATCTCCCATCCAGAGCGAATCAAACCCGAGGTTTTCAACTGTTTCGGCGATTGAAAGTACCATCTCGGGTGGGGAAATTATTTCAGGGTGCAAACCCCAGCTGATTCCGAATTTAATTGGAGGAGCCATGATAGGACCTTATTATGCGAGCCACCGGGGAGGCATTCGTATACGCCAGATCCTAGTGTAGTGGTATGAGCGGCGGGATTGTAGCACGAAGAGTGCTAGTCGGCCTCATCTCCTCGAATAGGAAGTGCATGTTGTGTCGTGGCGTCTCTGGAATCTAGGGCGAATATCTCGATAATGCCTAGCTCCTACGCCCACGGCGGCAAATCTCGCCGTGCGTCAGGCCCGAGCCGGTCAGCCTGGGCTGGGGCGTCAAGGAGCCCATCGCCGAGCGTCAGGGATCCCTGCGCTTTGAGTGCCACATGGCGCTCATAGGCCCCATGTTAAAATCTTAACTGATTGATAATATTACAGTTATTTCTCTTTCCCGTTTGGCATCGATCCTGCTCTACCTATCAGAGAGCAAGCATGTGCGCACATGCCTGCTGCGTCAGGTATTTTGCTAATCGAAGCTTAGGGGAGACATAGAAATGGTGGAAACCCGCATGGACGTGATGATCTCGAGGCTCGCCACTCAGCCCCAGACCATCGCAAATCGCCCAAAAGTCCAGGCCGGAGAGCAAGTACTCAAAGCCCGCCCATCAGAGGGCCCGAGCTCTGTCGAGAACGATGTGGCCAGAATCTTCGCCCGGCGTGCTTTTCAGGCCACGTCAGCCCCCGAAAAACCGGCCATAGTCCAAAACGAAGGTCCTCGCGGCGGAAATCTCGACATTTTAGCCTGATTTTTCGTAAAATATTCGCTATGTCTCCGTTTAGTTAATGCGGCCCATATGCTAAAATCTCCTCGTGGTCATAGGTAGTACGCCACAACTTCCGGGGGAGATGTAGCAAGTGATAGAAGCCATCGCATCCGTTTTGCCGGTTCATTTGCGGAACAGGCTCGAGAAGCCGCCACCTGTGCCCGAGGCGCAGTTTCAGGTCATCGAGCAAGTCTCAGAGCTTGGTGTGGCCAGCCAACGCGCTATGTCTCTTCTCTCCCAAATGGGCAAAACCAAGGCACCTCCCAAGGCCGATCCCAAGCAACCCACCCGCACAGAAGACGATTACCCCGAAGTCGAAGTCTCGCGGGGCACAGCTGTCAGCGTCACCACATAAAATTCACTGATTCACAATTGCTGTTTTTCCATACCATGCGAAGGTTTTACGTGCCCCGGTTTTTGTGTTTTTTTGCGCCTGCCCTTTACGGGCGGCCTCTGCCCTAAATAAATCTGCTGACACAGAAACCGGACAAGATAAATTTCATCTGGCCGAGAAGATTAGAAAAGTCTTTTATTGCGATTAAGGATAGCGAATGTTAAGCGAGAACAGGCGCGTAGATGTGGTCGTCGTAGGTTGTGGCAACGCGGCATTGTGCGCCGCTCTGAGTGCCCGTGAAAATGGCGCCAATGTAGTTGTACTCGAAAAATCTCCCGAGGCCTGGCGGGGCGGCAACTCTGCTTTTTCCGGGGGGAATCTTCGATTCGCTTTCAATGACGTCAAAGACATTTATGAACTGGTGCCTGATCTCTCCGATTCTGAAAAAGCGGGTATGGAGGTCATACCCTACACACATGAAAATTTTTTCGACGACCTGGCGCGACTAACTGAATTCCAAACTGATGGTGAATTGGCCTCTACGCTTATCGAAAACTCTTTTTCAACTTTGAAGTGGATGCGCACCAAGGGCGTTCGGATGATTCTTACGAAAGGCCAAAGCGCTTCGAGTAAAGGCGGCAAGCGACGCTTCAAAGGCGGTTTGTTTCTGGAGGTCGTTGGTGGTGGCCGTGGTCTTGTGGATTACCTTTTGGACCGGGCAATCGATGAGGGCGTTGAAATTAGGTATGCCTCCAAGGCGACTCGCCTCCTTAGGGATACCAATGGGGCAATCTCAGGCGTCGAGGTGCATGGAGAAGATGGGCCTTACGAAATTCATGCCCCCTCGGTAGTGCTTGCCTCTGGTGGTTTCGAGGCCAATCCCGAAATGCGGTGCCGCTATCTGGGGCCAGGCTGGGATCTTGCCAAGGTACGGGGCACCCCATACAACACCGGTGATGGCCTTGGTATGGCCATGGAGATCGGGGTTCAGCCCTACGGCCACTGGAGCGGGTGCAGTGCGGTGTCATGGGATTTGAATGCACCACCGCACGGAAATATTTCGGCGCCTGAACCCTACCAGAGAAATGGTTACCCCATAGGTATCGTGGTGAACGCCATGGGCAATCGTTTTTTTGATGAGGGCTCTGATTTCCAAAACTACACTAACTCAAAATATGGCAAGCAGATTATGGCGCAGTCCATGCGTACGGCGTTCCAGATATTCGATAGGAAAACTATCGATTTACTAGGCGATGCCTATCGCAGCCGTAAGGCAACGATGGTCGAGGCGAACACCCTTGAGGAGCTTGCAAAAAATCTCGAAATCGATGTCGAAGGATTTGTAGATACGGTTCAATCGTTCAACGCTGCAGTCCTGCCAGGTGAATTCAACACCGACATAAAAGACGGCAAAGCCACCCAAGGAATTCACCCCCCTAAATCTAATTGGGCCCTTCCCATCGATGAGCCCCCTTATTGGGGATTTTCCGTCACCTCGGGAATCACATTCACCTTTGGAGGGGTCCGAGTGAATACCAAGGGCCAAGTCCTCAATACAGAGAACAATATCATTCCGGGTCTTTTTGCCGCCGGAGAATTGGTGGGCGGGATCTTTTTCTTCGATTATCCGAATGGAGCCGGATTGGTATCCGGGGCGGTCTACGGGCGGCTTTCCGGGTTGGGCGCAGCTAAATACGCATCAAACGGCGCCTCGTGAATTGCTTGAAAATGAATTGTTACTAAGTTCCGCCAACGTTCATTTAGCCTGGTTTTTATATTTAAAAATAGATTTCACTTCGATCCTTTTTCCGTGTAGTCTCATGTCCGTTCATAGTGGGCGATTTTGGCCGCAAAGTTATTTTCAAAAACATTAACTCACAGCTTCTCCCGTCTGAGAGGCGCTACACCCAAAGGAGTTTCAAATGGTCGATATCCGCCCTTTCCGCGGATTACGTCATGCGGGCCTTTCCCCCGATAAAATCGGCGAGGTCACATCGCCCCCTTATGACGTTTTTGATCCCGAAATGCAGCGTGCCTATTACGAACGCCATCCGAACAACGTCATTCGCCTCATTCTTGGTATTGTTGAGCCGGGGGAGTCCGATGATAAAGGACGAATCGACCGCGCTACCCAACATATTAAAGATTGGAAACGCGAAGGCGTTCTAGCTCTAGACGACACCCCGGCTATTTACCCCTATCTCCAAAAATTTACCCTGCCTGACGGCACCGCTCTTGAGCGTCGTGCGTTTTTCACTTCGATCCGATTGGAAAAATACGGCGAAGGGAAAATACACCCCCACGAGCAGACCTTCCCCAAAACAAAGACTTTTCTTTTCAATCTCTATGGAAGCTGCGGCACACATTTTGGCCCCATCTTTTCTTTTTACGACGATCCCGCTGATGCCGCCTCAAAAGCGATGGCCGCCACAATGGCGGGCGAGCCAGTTGCCGATTTTGAAGAAGATGGTGTTCGCCACACCCTCTGGCGGTGCGATGATCCCGAGACCATTGCGTCTGTACAAAAATCACTTTCCGGGTGCGAAGCATTTATCGCCGATGGCCACCATCGCTACGAAACGTCGCTTGCTCTTAAGGATGCCGCACGAAAAGCAGGCGCAGCGGAAGGCGGCGAGGCCGACTACACCCTCATGTGCCTTGCCAATGTCTCTGATCCTGGCATGGCCGTTTTGCCGACGCATCGCTTGTTGAAAAAAATTAATGCCACTGTCGATGAAGTTCTCGCGAGCATTGCATCCGGCTACGAGATTACCGAAGCCCCCGCTCCGGCTACCGGCGCAGGCGGCGAGGTTGCCCAAAAGCTAAAAGAGTTAGCAGGTGGCGGGCGCTCGGCGTTTTGCCTTTATGACGGCAAAGGCTCGCTTCGCTATCTTGTAAAAAATGAAAGCGGCGCAGCCTCGGGTGATGTAAACAAAGCTGTCGCCTCGCTCGACGTTAGCCGCCTTCACGCTGACATAGTGGACACCGCTTTTGGCACCTCGCACGATGAGGCCGAAATTGCCTTCACACCGGACCCCGAAATCGCCCTTGCCTCTGCAAGAGACGGCGAATGTGAAGTAGCCATTTTACTCAACCCAACCCCGGTTGAGGCCGTGGTGAAAATTGCCCGCGCAGGCGGCAAGATGCCTCACAAGTCCACCTACTTTTTTCCCAAACTGAGGACCGGCCTCGTCTTTCATGCCTTCGCACCTCCCGCGACGGACTGAAAAAGACGGCTAACCTGCCATGAAGATCGAAAGCGCAGAATTCATCACCAGCGCCGCCGACCGCCGGGGGTGGATTTCCGAATCACTACCCGAGATCGCCATTGCCGGGCGGAGTAACGTGGGCAAATCCTCGCTCATCAATGCCCTTGTGCGCAGGAAGCGCCTTGCCAAAACGAGCGGCACCCCTGGCAAGACCCAACTTGTGAATTTTTTCCGGGTGGACGACGCGTTCATCCTCGCCGATCTTCCCGGCTACGGTTTTGCGAAAGTGCCGCTAGCCGTAAAAAACAAATGGCGCCGATTGGTCGAGGAATATTTGAGAGACCGCGATACGCTGCGCGGGGTTATTGTTCTTGTTGATTCCAGGCGCGGGCTCAAGGACATGGACATCGATTTGCTCGATTGGTTGGCCGAGTGTGACCTTTCCGTTTGCCTTGCGCTCACCAAGATCGACAAGCTCAAGCAACGCGAGATAAAGCCCGCCATCCAAGCGTTGACGCAAACCCTCGAAGCGGGCGGGCCTCGCTTTGGCCGCTGGTCCGGGCCCATCCTCACCAGCGCCGAAAAGGGCCTGGGCCGCAAGGAACTTACCGCGCAGATCGGGGAATGGTTGGAGGCGGAGTAACATTCCGACATAAGGCTGGCTGAGAGATTGTACGAAAACAAAAAAGACCCCGGCGAAAACCGGGGTCTTTTTGTTTTTACGAAATGGCTAGTCTAGTGGCCGTTGCTCCCGTTTTTCTTGGCCCGGACCGCGCGAAAGACGCGCTCGGGAGTGATGGGAAGCTCGCTGAGGACCGTGCCGATGGCGTCGTTGACGGCGAGCGCTACCGCAGCAGGTGCGTTGTTGCAGGGAGGCTCCCCCACCCCGCGCGCGCCGTAGGGGCCTGCGCCCTCGCCGCATTCGAGCACTACGGTCTCAAAGTCCCCGATGTCGGATGAGGTGGGGATAAGATACTCGTGAAAACTTTGCGAGCGGCAATCGCCCTCGGTCATCGTGACTTCCTCGTGTAGCGCGTAGCCGATGCCCATGACGGCGCCGCCCTCGAACTGGCCCTCGACGCTCATCGGGTTGAGGGCGTAGCCAATTTCGTGTGCGGCAACGTGTTTGAGGACATTCACCTCGCCGGTGTCGATGTCCACCTCGACCTCGGTGGCGTGAACGCCAAATGTGTAATCGGCCCAGCCGCCCATTCCGCCCATGTAGCGTTCGGGATTTTCATACTCGTGGCCGGGCATGCTGAAGCCGTGGGTGCAGTGAAGCGACTCGCCTTGTTTTTTGGCCTCGGCGGCGGCCGCGCCGATTGCGATGCGGCGGTCCGGGGCCGAGGACACCCAGGCCTCGCCCCCGCCCACGCGGATGTCGTTTTCAGAGGCCTCAAGAAGGGTGGAGGCTCCCTTAACCAGGGACTTGCGAATTTCCTCGGCGGCGAGCTTGATGGAATGGCCCGCCATGAGGGTCTGCCGGCTGCCGGCGGTGATGCCCGAGAGCGGGGTTGTTGCTGAATCCGAGAGCCGGGTTGAGACCTGATCGAGCCTGACGCCGAGAGATTCGGCGGCGAGGCTCTGGAGCGTTGCGCCCTGTCCCGCACCGATGTCGGGGGCGCTCACCCGCACGACGGCGCTGCCATCGGGCTCCATGTGAACGGCGGCCTCGGCGGAGTCGTTCGGGCGGCCATAGCCGGTGATGTTGGCCGCAAAGCCCTGGCCGACGCGTTTGCCGGGGCCCGATGGCTTGGACGGCTCACCGAGCGCCTTGATGGCCCCATCGAGGCAGCCCTCAAGATTGGGCTCATACTCGATCGCCTGCATGGTGGCGAGGTGGCCGCCCTTTTGGAGAAAGTTTCGCCGCCTGAACTCGAACTTGTCCATGCCGAGTTTTTGAGCGACGAGGTCCATCTGGTTTTCGTAGGCAAAGCACAGCTGATTAGAGCCGACCCCGCGCATGGCGTTCGTGATGGGATTGTTGGTCAGGTAGCCGTGGCAGCGCACCTGCACGTTGGGCACCTCATAGGGCCCTGCGGCGATGCACATCGCGCCGAGGAGAAACAGGTTCGATTTATAGGGGTAGGCCCCTGCGTCGCCGACAACGTCTGCCTCCATGGCGAGAATTTTTCCGTCCTTGGTGGCGGCGGTGCGGTATTTCATCGTGAAGGGGTGTTTCTTGACGGTTGAGCGGAGTCCCTCCTCGCGGCCCATCGCCATGTAGGCGGGTCGCTTGGTGAGGTGGGTGACGAGTGCCAGATAGGGCTCAACGGTGAGCATGCCCTTGGCCCCGAAGCCGCCGCCGACATAGGTGCCCTGGTGGCGCACCTTGCTCTGCGGCAGGCCGAGCATCATCGCCATTGCCCGATAGTATTCAACAAGCTGGGTGCCGACGCGGATGGTGAGAACGCCGTCCTCTTCAAGCCACGAGGAGCCCGAGGCGGGCTCAAGAAAAGCGTGCTCGGCTAGCTGGGTTGTGTAGGTGTGCTCAACGATGACATCCGCCCGCGCGAAAGCGGCGGCGGCGTCTCCTCGATTGACTTCAAAATTGCACACCTGGCGTTTCTCGGCGCTATTTTCCTCGTGGCGGGTGGTCCATATGCCTTCGCGCGCCTCAACCTCAACCTTGATAGCCGCGATGCCGGCATCAAGCGCCTCTCTTGATTCGGCGGCCACGATTGCGAGCGCATCTCCGGTGTACTCAATCATGTCCTCGACGAGAACCGGCTGGCCGGGGAGGGTCGCCGTATTCGAGCCAAAGCGGAAGTTCTTTCCCGGAATGTCCTTGGCGGTGATGACGATGGCGACGCCGGGGATATTCTCGGCCGCTCGTGTGTCGATGTTGTTGAGTTTGCCGTGGGGCACGGGGGTGTAGAGAACGCCAGTATGAAGCGCTCCGGCAGGAATTTTGTCCTCCCCGTAGGGCATCGAGCCGTCCGCCTTGGGGATGGCGTCGTAGCGAATATTGGGTTTTCCAACGATGTCGAGAGTGGGCATTGTTTCGCTCCATAAAAATTGTGTGGTTTTAAAGGCTTTCCAGGATAGCCTTATGAAGTCTTTCTAAGTGGAGAGAATCTTCGCAGAAAACAGGCGGCGGGAAAAGGGGAATTAGCAGATTGATGGCTATGTTTAGGAGTCTAATATCTGCTTTATTTTGGACGTAGACAGCGCCTGCCCGGCGATAATATGATAGCTGTGTCATCAACGATTAATTATCAAAGGAGATGCGCCATGGCGGCGAATACAGGTTTTATCGATCCCGCAGCGGGAAGCGCGAGCGTGGCGGTTTCGCTCGCGGTCAGACCGGGAGATCTCAAGGGCAAGGTTGTCGGTGTCCTCGACAACACCAAGGAGCAGGCCGAAGTAATTCTCCAGACGCTCGGAGAGGCCCTGCGCGACAAATACGGCGCCAGCGAAGTGATCATGCGCCGCAAGGAGCACTACTCAAAACCAGCTCCCCAAGAGATGATTGAGGAGATGGCCGAGAAGTGCGATGTGGTGATCTGCGCCCTTGGGGGCTGAGGCTCCTGCACGTTGTGCAGTGTGCACGACACCGTAGAGTTCGAAAAACGCGGCATCCCATCCACCACCGTAATCACCGAGGCGTTCCGGACGGCGGCGGACTTTCAGTTCAAAGGCAAGGGCATGGCGGGGCATCCCTACGTCCAGCTACCCCATCCGGTTAGTAACTTGACGACCGATGAAATGAAGTCCGTCACTGCCGGATTCGTTGACGAGGTGGCGGGTCACCTTAAAGGCTAGCCGCTTCCCGGGGCGCGGCCTCAAAAGAATTATCAGGATATCATAATACCCCGGAGAGCGTGGATGGTTCATGCTCTCCGGTTTTTTTTAGGAGGCGGCACATGCGCGAGTTCACGGAAATTAAATATAAATGTGAGGCTGGCCTCGCACGAGTAACAATCAATCGCCCGGATCGGCTCAACGCCCTCGGGATGAATCTGGCCGAGGAGTTCAATGCGCTGGGCGAGGCGCTTGCCGAGGAAAAACAAGTGCGCGTAGTGGTGCTCACCGGCGAGGGCCGCGCGTTCAGCACCGGTCGCGATTTGAAAGAGAGCGCCACCCACACAAAAGAGGACGCCGACCGCTACCAGCTCATCGGCATGGACGCGGTGACGAAGTGGGAGGCTCTCCCCATGCCCACCATAGCCGCCATCAACGGCCACACCTTCGGCTGGGGGATGGAGATTGCCCTTGCTTGCGACATTCGTCTTGTGGCCGAGGAGGCAACGCTGTGCTTTCCCGAAACGGCGCTCGGCGTGTTTCCCGGTGCGGGTGGAGCGGTAAGGCTGGCGAGGCTCATCGCACCAGGTGTCGCCAAGGAGCTGATATACACATCAAAAAGATTTGACGGTATAGAGGCGGCGCGAATTGGATTCGCCAACCGGGCCTACCCTGCCGATAGTCTGGTGGACGAGGCGCTTGCCCTGGCTGCCGCCATCGCCGCCAACGGCCCGCTCGGTGTACGAGGCGCAAAAAAAGTCATCGAGCAGACCCGTAACATGGCTATGGCTCAGGGGATAGCGTTCTCGAATGCCGTGCGTATGCCGCTCAACTTCACCAAAGATTTTGCCGAGGCGCTCGCCGCGTTCAAAGAAAAGCGCAAGCCAGAGTTTCGGGGCGAATAATTTCTTGTCGGGCGTGAGAAAACTATGAAAGTGCGCGAGTGTTTTTTGCAGGCGGTTTCTATGGTTGGGCCGGATGATGATGCCCGTGCGGCGTGGGTTGCGATGAACAAAAAAAATGCGCCCTGGGCGGCGGTGTGTGCCGAAGAGGGGCGTCTGCTCGGTCTTCTTAGGGGCGATGAGCTTTCTGTTCGAGTCAGAGTGCCTGAGGTTTTTCTGACGGCTGGGGAGCTTGCGGCCGAGGCGGTGGCTAGTGTCCGTGCGCTCCGTATTTCGCCGGACGAGGATCTTGATGAGGCGGCGCTTCGCATGGAGATGGCGGGTGCGGATGCCGCCCTGGTCGAGTCCTCTGGTAGGCCGCCCGGTGTTCTTGAACTTGAGCGTGCGCGCTCGAAGCTGTCAGGGCCGCTCTAGCGGCGGCAAGTAAAACATTCTTTTACTAATTCGGTGTTGCGCCTGGAAAGTCGGATTGAACAGGAACGTAGGTTGAGCGATTCTCTTCCCAGTCGTCTTTATAAAAATCGAGTTCAGCTTCAACGTAACGAGTCAGATCGTCAATCGGTAGCTTTTTATTGTTCTGATCTTTTGGCTCAACTTTTTGCTGGCGGTTGAAAATTCGTTTTCTGGGTTTCTTCTCGGGGCCACTCGTCGGCTGCTCTTTCATCTCCCTACACCCCTTCGCGTTTAATTCACTTCGAAAATTCATTATTTAACCCAAATGTTGATAGCCTGCGGAACGTTTTTTTGAGCGTTTCCCGTGATCGCACCATTTGTGATCGAGTGTATGGAGAGGAGGGCAAGCGCACCCAAGCAAACACCGAGAGCCGTTAACTTGAGATAGAGAAAAAACGAGCGAGGGCTGGGCGCCAGTTTCGTGTGTGCAAAATTTCCCCCAGCACCATAAGGGTATGAAACACCTCGGCACGCTAAGGGGTCTGTGCTGATTTTTTGTCTTGAACTGAATTTTCCGAGCTCTCTTTTTGCCTTCTTGTGATTCATTGTTCCCCCTTGCCCGGGCCCCCCGACCGAGTGTTGCTGAGTACTGTTTTTGGGCAACCCTGGCCTTGCTTTACTGGTGAGCCAGAGCCCTTTCACTTTTTATTTAAGCAACGCCCATGCCAAAAATAGACAATTGAGCTATTAAGTATGTAAGTATTTGATTTAAAAAAGGATAAATAAAATATTTATTAAAGGTCGAGAAAGTGAGGGTTCATTTTGGAAAACTGGCGTCAAATTAAAAGATAGAGAATTTTTAGAATTTAACTGGGATCGTCAAAAATTATATGGTCGATAAAAATAAAAATTATTAATAGAAAGTGGAAAATGCTATGAATCAGCTGGGCGCTTTTCTCGGAACAGAGACTATTAAGTGAGGGGGGTGGCACACTGACCCAGTTGGGGCAAAGAGTCTCCCGGCGAGATAGTTTTGGGGCGTTTTGGACCGATTTGAGGATGGAGGGGAAGGGCTGGCGCGTGCCTGAGTTCTCTTGGTGGAGGCCGGAGGATAGGAGGGGGTTAATTTTGTCCTGGTTTTATTGTGTTTACCGCTAACATTTATGAAATATCTGGCTGATGATTTTTTTAAAGTCCCAGTATCTCGCACGGCACGAAACTTGGAGTGATATTTAGTAGAGATATGCGCCCGAGGGGCAGGGGCGCGAAAGGAGGGAGAGATGAAAGTAAAAGAATTGATGGCCAGCCAGGTAGAAACCCTTGGTCGCAACGACACGCTCTCGTTTGCCGAGGATCTGATGAAAATGAAGCGATTTCGACACCTTCCCGTTCTTGAGGATGAACTTCTGGTCGGTATCGTGTCGCAGCGGGACTTGTTCCGGGCGGCGCTTTCCTCCGCCATGGGTTTTGGAACCAAGGCCCAGGGCGAGTACTTGAAAACGGTGCTGGTCAAAGAAGTGATGACTGATGAGGTTGTTACCATTCGTCCGGATGATGATATCACCAAGGCAGCAAAGAAAATGTTACGGGAAAAGATTGGCTGCCTCCCGGTGGTCAATGGCGACAAGCTAGTGGGCCTGATCAGCGAGAGCGATATCGTGCGGCTAGCTGCAGAAAGCTAACCCCACCAGGGTTGGCCCGAAAAACCTGAAATTCCATCTTGTAATGTAGTGCCTTTTGCGTTACGTTATAGGCATGAATATTAAGCGAAAATCCGAATTCTCCCATCCATTGAACATCCGGGTTTCCTTGGTGCAATTGGGCGAGATTCGCGAGGCGGCGGAGTTCGCTCAGGTATCTGTGTCGGGATGGATGCGTGATCGGCTGGGTGGGGCGGCGAGGCGGGAGATTCGAGAGGCGACGAAGCTGCAGCACGACAGGGGGATGAGCGAGCGGATTAACAACGAGGAGGTTGGCATGAAAAAAACGAATTCATCGGAGAAATTGATTGGTCAGGTGGCCAAGGAAATTTCGGTTGGCGCCGCAGGCGGTGCCTCGGGCGGCGGCGCAGGCGCAAAGGTGTCCGCCGTTCGAATGCTTAATGGGCGGGGCGGGGCAAAGCTTGATGATAGCGCCTTTGGCGGGGACCCTACGATTCTTCGCCAGGCGAGAAAAGAAATCGGGGAATATCTCAAAGGAAAAAGAACGGAGTTTGGCTTAAAGGTGGACTTATCGGGCCTGACCTCATTTTCTCGCGATGTTCTTCGCGCAGCTGAAAAAATCCCCTACGGCGAAACACGCTCGTACGGCTGGGTGGCGAAAGAGTCTGGACATCCCAAGGCCTCGCGTGCTGTGGGCGGTGCGCTTCATCGAAACCCGGTACCGCTACTCATACCCTGACACCGCGTCATTGCCAGCTCGGGCGAGCTGGGAGGCTTCGGGGCAGGTGTCGAGCTTAAGGCGGCGTTGATTGCGCATGAGCTACAATATGCAGGCTAGGAAATAGGAAAAACAGCATAGACCCAAGACGCGCAGGCTCATATCATGGAAGCGTAAATTTTTAGTCGCTGATAGTCGCTGATAGTCGCTGATAGTCGCTGAAGGAGATAGTGCATGCCAGAGTCAATGGAACGTTTCATCGGAGAGGTGCGCGAAATTGTTCGCGCGGGCGGCACGGAAGAAGAAATGACCGCCAGGGTGGCCGAGCGGCTTGGAAAAGTTTTGGACGATCCAGAGCTTCTCACCGAGGCGCAGCTACTTGTTAAAAAAGAGGGCTTCACCCTCAACTGTGTTCACATCGAGCAAGACGATAGTTTTTCCATCGGTGCGGGCATCTGGGATGTGGGCCAGACGACACCCGTCCACGATCACGGCACCTGGGGCGTGATCGGTATTGTCCGCGGGGTCGAGAAGGAAGAGAGTTTTCACCGAGAGGGGCCTCGCCTCATGGAAGGCCGCGCAGTGATCAAGCCTGCCGGTAGTCGGCTGGCAAAGCCCGGTGATGTGTTTGTCTGTTGCACCACCGACCAGGATGCCCACCGTGTCACCTGCGCCTCAGACGAGCCCGTTGTCGGCATCCATGTCTACGGCGACGACCTCGCTAAAATTCCCCGCCTGAAATACGATATCGACACCGGGGAAGTCACCTCTTTTCAAACGGGCTGGGACTATGCCAGCATGTCGGCCTGATAAAAATCAATCAAATAAAAAAAACCGGTAGCTTCCTCGGAAGTCGCCGGGTTTTTTTGTGGTGGAATTATTTTCGAAAAGGGGTTTTCTTTTGGGATTTAGTTATTCTTAATTTGAGGTTAGGTGAAGGTAGCCTGAAATTTTTTTGATGTTTAGGTGCCAGGTGTGGGTTTGGCAGGCGGGATGGCGACGGCGAAAAGGCTGCCGAGCAAAAGCGTTGGAATGACGCCGGTCAGGTGTAGTAGCGTGGCGTAGGCGAGCGCCTCGGCGGGGTCGATTCCGTAAAGCGTGGTTAATAGCTGGCTCACGAAAAAATGGGTTGTTCCGGTGCCGCCCGGCGATGGAAGCGAAAACGATATCGCCACGACGACGGTAATCACCACAGCATCGAGCAAGGAGAGCGATGATATTTTGCTCAGCGGAAATGCAAAAGTCAGCGTCCAGTTGGCGACGAAATAAAGGGCCCAGATTCCTGCCGTGAGGAAGAGCATCCGGAGGGCGCTTTCTTTAAGGAAAAGGCCCTGGAAGCCTTGAAAAAATTTCTCTCCCGCTTTAGCGAGATTCTCCGCTCGCGTAGGCCATATCTTACCCAGGGGGACTCGAAGCCAATCCGCTGCCCGCTTTGGATGGCTTCCAAATATCCAGACGACTACCAGCCCGATTAAGCCTGTTGCAGATACAGCTAGCATTGCTTTGCCCACCCCTGGAAAAATCTCTTCGAGGCGCTGTTGATAGAGCGGAAGAACCGAGGCAAAAAGCAGGCAGAGCGTCACAACATCAATCAGGCGCTCGGCCACGACCGAACTAAGGCCAGCGGCCAGCGATGTATGTGAGAATCTTTTGAGAAAAACGGCCCGCGCAATTTCTCCTCCGCGGGGAATCACGGTGTTGACCGCATAGCCGATGGTTGTGGCGAAAAAAGCGTGGCGTTTTCGAAGCTCTGGGTGGGAGGGCAGAAGCAATATCTTCCATCGCCAGCCGCGAATTACGATGGAAATAATTTGATAGGTAATCGCTCCTAGCACAGGAATGATACTGATTTTTTTCATGGCGTCGATGAATTTTCCCATCGGCGCATTTCTGAAAGATAGCCACAGGAACAGCGCCATAAGGGCCAAGCCCGCGAAAAGCTTCCACGAGATAATGGAACTATTTTCTGCGTCAGGAGATTCGTTTTCGGTGTTCTGATTCAATGAGGTTGCTCAATCGTAAAATTTGGAAACGGTGAGGTAGCCTTCTTTCGGAAGATTGACTACGACCGGAAGCTCCAATAGCCCTTTGAGCCGCTGGATGCTTCTGAGGTGGGCGAGTAGTTCCCAGTAAATCTGTCTAATAACCGCGATAAGCTCCATGGGGAAATTGCCGGGTGTATCCGGATCCTCGTGGACGCCGTAGGGATGCAGCTCGGCCAGCATCCGCCACAGGTCAATGGGCCGCTCGGGGGCATCCTCGCGCCAAATCTCGGTGTCCACCAGCCGGATACACGTGAGCGCGCGAAAAGACTCCGGAGTCTGGCGGTCTAGAATTTCAATGCAAAAATCAAACATCCTACGCGTGTGCGCGATGAGCGAGGCGCGATCCGGGCAAATCTCGGGCGGAACATGGCGGCCACCACGCTCGGCGATGGTTTTCATGTCCACATCGGGCAGGCTGTATCCTTGAGCCTCAAGGCTCTCGCGAAATATCCCGAGGAGCCAGCGACAAGGAACGCAAGCGATATGTCGAAGTTGAACCTCTGCCGACCAGCGCGCCCATACGGGCTCATCCTGGCAAAAATCCATCCGCGCCTCCGGGAAGTCGGCTAGCTCGTTGGCGAGTAAATCACCTGCAGCCGAAAGCCCCTTGCGAAGATGTTTGATCTCGTCGTTAATTTCTGCACTCAAAGAATTATTTCTCCTTAGCCCTTTGAGAATTAAAGCATCATTTACGCTGGCACAGGTTTTACACGAAACAGGTTCGCTCGGCGATTGCCATCCTACCAATCGAATGGTTTTCGGTCGAAATAAAAGCCACCCGTTGGCCCATCGTCCGGGAGCAGAGCGAGCCATACCGGGGTATCTGCTCCATCTTCGAGTTCTCGAACCGCGTTTGGCCCACCCATGTCGGTTTTTACATGACCCGGATGAACTGAATTCACCAAAATGCCCGAGCCCGAAAGCTCGTCGGCGAGGATGCCCGTTACCGCGTTCAGGGCTGTTTTGGTGATGCGGTAGGCCGGGGATCCGCCCTTCATTTTGGCGAGCGAGGCCATGCCGCTAGAGAAATTGACGATTCGCCCGGCCGCGCTTTTCTTGAGTAGCGGAATAAGCCGCTGACAAACCGCCAAGGGGCCATAAACGTTTGCTTCCATCATTTCACGAAGGGTGTCGATGCTGACGTCCTCGCCGCGTGTGCCCTGGTCCGTCCGGATGGCGGCATTGTTGACCAGAATATCGAGGTGCCCAAATTCCCTTTCGATAAACGTGCCGAGCTTGTCGATACTCTCTGGCGAGGTTACGTCCAGTGGATGAAAAATGGTTTCCGCGCTCGCGGCTTTTAGTTCCTCGATGGCGGTTTTTCCCCGGCCCTCGTCCCGGGCGGTTAAGACAACCCGAATTCCCTTGGTCGCTAGCTGGCGGCAGACCTCCTTGCCGATTCCCTTGTTGCCGCCCGTAACGACCGCGATTTTTTCATCACTCATTGAAACACTCCTTTAAAGGTATTGTTATGAATCCAATTTCTTCCGGCCCCTTCGGGCGCGGGCATTTTCTTTAATAAGCGTAGCTTCTTGTTGTGCGGCGATGGCCTCAAGCGCCCATTCGGCCAGCGCATCCGCGTCCTCAATAATATCGACGGGAACCTCCCAGAGCGTCTTGAGTGTAACCTTGCTCCTCGGGCGAAACGGCCCCATCCCCTCCGCCTCGTATCGGGCGCGGGTATTTTCGCTTGTCTTGAAATAAAGGCGCTCTTTGAAAACGATACCGAAAAACACCCCGCGGTGGCTGATGTGCCAGCCGCCGAACATTCGCCGGGTGTCAATATCGCCCAGGCCGCTTAGTTGATCCACCACGAAGGAGAGTAAGTTGTCTTTCGTCATTCCTCACCAGGCGTGGGGTTTTCTGTCCTGAAAAAATCCCTTGTTCGGCCCGCCCTTATCCTGAAGCGCTAGCCACACAGGGGTGTCCGCACCCTCTTCCCAGGAGTTGGGCGCGCCGGCGGCGCCCATGTCGGTGCGAACCCAGCCGGGGCAGGCGGCGTTCACCGTGACGTTCGTATCCCGAAGGTCCTCGGCCATAATCTGCGTGAGTGCGTTGAGCGTGGCTTTCGTCATCCGGTAGGCGGCGTAGCCACCCCCCTGCAGGTTGGCCATCGAGCCGAACCAGCTCGACACATTAACGATTCGCCCGGTGGGGCTAGCTTTGAGCAGCGGCACAAGGGCCTGGCTCACGCGAAGCGCTCCGTATACGTTCGTGTCCATCATCTCTTTGAGCGTGCGCAGGTCCACCGTTAGCGAGGTTAGCGAGCGATCATTCAAAATGGCCGCGTTGTTGATCAAAATATCGAGGTGTCTGTATTCCTCGGTAATAAATACCTTGAGGGCGTACACCGAGACGTCATTGGTGATGTCGAGCTGGTGAAAGTGAACATCAAGCCCCTGGCTACGAAGCTTGTCCGCCGCCTCGCCGCCGAATCCTTCGCTCCGTGCGGTCAAGATAACGCGAACCCCCGCCTTCGCCAAAAGCTGGCAGGCCCCAAAGCCCACGCCTTTGTTGCCGCCCGTTACGAGGGCGATTTTTTTAATTCCGGCCATAGCCACCTCTTTGCCCGGCAGATTTTTCTTGTTCTGTATCCTCATGGTATATCACACCTACTCCAAAGAGTAACAAAACCAAGGGAAACGGGCTGCTTTCAATAGCGAAATACGAAATCTCTTTTTATCTATTTTTGCCTGTTTTTAGTGGCTCGTAGTTACAAGTTTGGCTAAAGGGTACGGCCAAATAGAACCAGTTTGTCGAGGCAGTGGGGTAGGACTGCGGATTAGTAATCCGTAGGTCAAGAAACTACGGCACCTTCCCAAGCATCGGTCATAATTTGAGAAGTGGAGAGCACTCCTGCATAATTTCGGTAAATATACTAAAATAATGCTTTAATTCGCTAAACAGGAAACGCTTGACAGTGACTCGTAAGCTCAGTTCTTCGTCCAAGAAGTCCCGAAAACCTCGCCGCCGCCGGTCTTCTAAGAGCCAATTCCACCATTCAGCCAAAGCGAATTCAATCGAAATTGCCAAACAGTATCATCGGTCTGGCAGTCTCTTGAAGGCAGGGGAGATTTGCCAGAGCATTTTAAATCTGGATCCGAATAATGCGGAAGCGCTGCATCTTCTTGGTATAATTTCCTACCAAGAAGGAAAAAATGAAAACGCTGTTGATCTCATGTCGAGGGCTCTCGACATCAATCCCGATTTTACCGATGCACATAGCAACCTTGGCATTGCGCTCCATGACCTCGGAAAACTGGATGAAGCCGTCGCCAGCTACCGCAAGGCCCTCGACATCGAACCCAATTCCCCCAATGCGCTTGGCAATCTTGGTAGTGCGCTCCGGGATCTCGGGAAACTGGATGAAGCCGTCGCCAGCTACCGCAAAGCTCTTGATATCAGTCCCAATTTCGTCGGTGCGCATAACAATCTTGGCACTATAATCAGAGAACTGGGAAATCTGGATGAGGCCGTCGCCAGCCACCGCAAGGCCCTCGACATCGATCCCAATTTCGCCAGTGCCCATAACAATCTTGGCATTGCGCTCCGGGATCTCGGAAAACTGGATGAGGCCGCCGCCAGCTACCGCAAAGCTCTTGACATCGATCACGATTTCACCGATGCGCATAACAATCTTGGTGTTGCGCTTAATAACCTCGGAAAACTGGATGAAGCCGTCGCCAGCTACCGCAAGGCCCTCGACATCGATCCCGATTTCGCTGATGCGCATAACAATCTTGGTGTTGCGCTCGGGGAACTGGGCGAGCAGGAGGAGGCCATCACATGTCACCGGCGTGCGACAATCCTCAATCCCCAGAATGACTTGTTCTGGGATAGTTTGGCTTGGACTTTAGAATCTATTTCGTTCACTTCTGTTGATGACATTATCTTACAGGACCTGTTGTTTCTATTAGGGCGGCCTACGGTGCACCCTGGCTATTTAGTTCGGCCAATTATTAGCGCGCTTCGCTGTCACCCTGGTTTTTCGCAGATTTTGGAGGCGGCAAGCTCTGGGAGACTGGAGATTGGAATTGCTTACAGGGACGCGGTCGAGCAGCTCTCGACAATCCCTCTTTTTCTCCGGATCATAGAATTGATCCATATCGATGACTTGGAAATAGAGCGGATGCTCACGTTTTTGCGTCATGCAATGTTAGAAGAGACAATGGCGGAAAAAATGGATGAAATGGCCCTACCATTTTCAGCGGCCTTGGCTCTCCATTGTTTTACAAATGAATACGTTTTCTCCGAATCCGATAAAGAAAAGGTCGTGGTCGAGCAGCTCCAGGAAAAAATTGCAGCGTTGTTGGAAAAGGAACAGGAGGTTCCTCCATCGTTCGTTGCCGCTCTAGGTGCCTACAGACCGATTTATAGCTTTTCCTGGGCCCAAGAATTGTGTAAACGCGATTGGGCAGGCAACATCAAGGAAGTGATAGAGCGGCAGATATTAGAACCACAGGTCGAGCGGTCTTTGCGTTCTCAAATACCTAGCTTGACTCCCATACAAAATGCTGTTTCCCAATCTGTTCGAGAACAATATGAGGAAAACCCATACCCACGCTGGGTCAAGACAGGCTTAGCGGCTAAGGACCGTACGGTTGGCGCCGTTTTGCAGGGGGCGCCATTTTACTTTGATCTGGGAGACTATAACTCTCCCGCAAGCCCGCAAATCTTGGTAGCGGGCTGTGGTACGGGTCAGCATGCCATAGGAACAGCGTCCAGACTCTCAAACGAGGGTGTGCTAGCCGTGGATTTGAGCTTGAGTAGCCTCTCCTATGCCTCTAGAAAGACTGTTGAGCTCGGATTCTCGAATATCGAATATGTTCAGGGAGACATCATGGAACTTGGTGATCTCGGGCGGCAGTTCGATATCATCGAATGTGCTGGAGTCCTCCACCATCTAGGCGACCCGTTGGCCGGATGGCGGGTCCTGGTGGACCTTATGCAACCCGGGGGACTCATGCGGATCGGTTTATATAGCGAAACCGCACGCCAGCATATCATTAGTGGGCGTTCCCTAATTTCAGAGAAGGGGTATTCGTCGACCTCTGAAGACATTCGCCGTTGTCGGCAAGAAATCATAGCTTTGGCTGAAGATGGAAATCGGAAGATGGAAAGAATATGCACTAGCCCTGACTTTTTCAGCTTAAGCAATTGCCGCGATCTACTTTTCCATGTCCAGGAGCACCACTTTATGCTGCCGCAAATCGAGGAGGCCTTACAGGTTCTCAAGTTGGAGTTCCTTGGTTTTGAAATGCGGAGCCAAATAGTGATGAGGAAGTTCAGGAAATCTAACCCGAACAAGCGCTCGCTAACTTCACTCTCCTTGTGGCATAAATTTGAACTTGAAAATCCCTATACGTTCTCTCGTATGTATCAGTTCTGGTGCAAGAAGATGTAGGTTGGGTGGGACAACAAGAAGTCAAAACACCAATCCTATATATGGTTTTTTTGTCTCCGAAAGGAGAATTGTATTTGATTCGCTCTTTTGGGTTGTTTTTAGAATTTATCTTGAAATTGTTGTAGCAGCATAAGAGCAAAGGTGAATTGAACAAAATCGAGAATATTTTGCGAGCCTCCTTTCATGGCTTATCAGGTGGAGCGCGGTTGTCGCTCTACATTTTTTAATCGGGTGAATCTGAATGAATTTCACGATCAATGTTTTACTCTTTGATATTGACGGCACAATTCTGCTCTCGGGCGGGGCGGGCCGGAAGGCGCTCGACGCCTCTTTTGAGGCGCTCTGGGGGGTGCCGGGTGCCATGGGCGCAGAGAGCCCCCACGGCAAGACTGATTTTTTGATTTGCCAGGAGATGTTTCGTGATCATTTGGGGCGCGAGGGAACCTCTGAGGAGTGTGAACGTTTGCTCGAAGGCTATGCGGGCACTTTGGCGTCTGAGGTGGCGGGGTCCGAGCGTTATGAGGTGATGCCTGGTGTTCCAGAGTTACTTGAGGCGCTTGATGGCCGGCCCGATGTCATGTTGGGGCTTGGTACTGGAAATATCGAGACGGGCGCGCGGATCAAGCTGGACCGGGCGGATTTGAACCGCTATTTCCCGTTTGGCGGATTCGGCTCGGATGCGCCCGATCGAGCTGGCCTGATAGAGGCTGGTTTTAGGCGCGGTGAGACGCGGGCGCGCTCTGAGCGTCCCGGAGCTGAGATTGTCCGCTGGGTGGTTGGGGATACCTGGCGGGATGTCGAGGCGGCCAGGGCTTGCGGCGCACGGGTTGCCGCCGTCGCGACGGGTGGCGACACTCTTGAGGCGTTGGAGAAAACAAAGCCTGATTTTTTGTATTCCGATCTTTCGGATATCGGACGGTTTCTCTCAATGCTGAGCGAGGATGTGCCTCCTGGAAGCCCGGCCGGATGAGTGCCTATCCTGAAGCTGTCTCCGAGGTCGCCGAGGTTTTCCGCCTGCTCTCGGGGTGGGTGCGAGATGAGATAGCGGGTCTGACACAAGAGCAGCTTGCGCGGCGGGGTCCTGAGGAATGGGCCAGGTGGTCTCCTCACTATCAACTGAGCCATATGGCCTATATCACGACGCGATGGTTTATGGTGCTCTACGGTGCCACCGCGCTCCCCTGGCATCCGGTGGATATGAGTCAGTTTGGTAGCTTCACTAATACCCCGGAGGATGATCGCAGGTTCTCAGCAGAGTGCTACGCGGATGTCTGGTGGCTACTGGCAAGGCTTGAGGAGGCTTGTGGCGCGGCGGCGGCGCGGTTAGATGACTTTCAACCCGAGGAGGAGGAGACTCTGGTATTTGTTTTCGGTAAGGAGTCCTTTGTCGGCGCGACCAAAGAGCGTGCGCTCGACCTCTGGGAGCGCAATGCGATTTGTCATCCAGGCGGTGTGGTCCTCGATTTGGAGCAAGGTGAGGTTCTGCTCACCACCCTTGCTACGCTGCGCCATGTTCTTTGGGATGATTTGATTCACCTGCGCTCTGTTCGGATGCACCGCGAGGCGATGAATCTTGCGCCCGTGCATCCCGATGCCCCGGTGGGTGGATATGCCCCCGCCTACCCTGTTAGCTGAGGCGATACCATGTCTGTCGTTTCGCCTGCGCCGAAGAAAATTTTTTTCTGGCTCTTTGCGGGAGTATTTGTCGCACTGGTTTCGGTTTTTTTGTTCTGGGCCGAGCCGCTCTTTCTTAAGCAAAAAGGCGCGCAGGCGCAGCTTCGGGCACGCGCTGCCAGCCTTCGCGGCGGCCCGCCGAGCGCGGTGGTTTCGGATGTTGGCAGGATGCTTAAAGATTTTCTTGATGCGTCCAAACATGCCAGCCGGGTGGAAGTGAAGGTCGAGGAGGCCACGGCGTCCCGGCTCGGGATAACCTTAAGCTTGCCCCGCTCGGCACGCAGCGAAAAGATTTTGCGGCGGCGCGGGAAAACGACTGTTAGGCTCGCAGCCAGTTTGCTTGAGAGCGCAGGAATCGCAGGAGTGAGTATTGTCGTGAGGATACGCAGGCGAAAAACCGCCGCAGGCCAGAGCGAGCCCGCCGGTGCGGCATCCCGAGAATCGGGATCAGGGGCGGTTATTTGGGGCAGCCAGAATAATTAGCAAACCAACGTTATAAGAATAAAAACGGCGGCCGAAATCGACCGCCGTTTTGTCTTCGAAGGTTATGGAGCTACGACTTCATGACATTCGAAGCCTGGAGCCCTTTGGGGCCTTCGACAATGTCGAATGTTACAGACATTCCCTCCTCCAGGGTCTTGAAACCATCCCCTGAGATCGCGGAGAAGTGGACGAATACGTCATCCCCATCTTCCTGAGAAATGAAACCGAAGCCTTTTGAGTCGTTAAACCACTTTACTGTTCCTTGTGCCACCTTTGATTCTCCTGCAATCTAGCCAGTGCGGCCCGAAATGTCCCTGTGACATATTGGGGCCAACACTTAAAATGATGCTGCCCACGCCATTCGTGGAAGATTTATTTATACTACAAGACATGTTTTTGTGCAAGATAGTGAAAAAATACCTATTAATCGAAAATGTATACTAAAAACAAGGGGTGCATTTTTCTAAGGAGATACAAATATGCCAATTCAAACCGTTGCAATCATGAGTCCCGGGGAAATGGGGCATGCTGTTGGCCGAGTGTTGATTGAGGGTGGCCTAGAGGTCATCGCCTGTCTGGAGGGGCGGGGTGATTTGACCAAGAACTTCGCCGCAAAGGCTGGAATCCGGGATGCCGGGAGTCTTGAAACGATGGTCGGGGAGGCCGATCTGGTGCTTTCCATCGTTCCGCCGGCCAAATCGGTGGAAACCGCTGCCGCTGCCTCCCGGGCGATGCGCAGCGCAGGCAAGACGCCGCCGTATGCCGATTGCAACGCGGTGTCACCTGACACGACACGGCTTGTTGGAAAGGAGATTACTCGCGCTGGCGCCGAGTATATTGACGGCGGCATCATCGGTGGGCCTCCCAGCAAAAACTCGGTGCCCCGATTTTATGTCAGCGGACCAAAAGCCTCTTTGATGAGTGAGCTCGACGGCAAAGGGATAGCCGTGCGCCCCATCGGGGATGAAATTGGCCGCGCCTCGGGCCTCAAAATGTGCTACGCCTCGATGACGAAGGGCACGCTGGCGCTTCAGGCGGCGGTGTTCACCACAACCGAGGCACTGGGGCTGACGAGTGAGTTGAAGAATGAACTTATGGAAAATAGCGAGGGGCTTTTTGAAAAGATCGAAAAAGGCACCCGGCGATTGCCTTCCGTCTCGGGTCGCTACATCGGAGAGATGGAAGAGATCGCCGCGACCTATGCTGCCGTCGGTATGACGCCGAAATTTCATCAAGGGGCTCTTGATGTATATCGATTTCTTGTCTCAACGCCCCTCGCCGAGGAAACTTCCGAGACAATCGACGCCAGCCGGACCTTGGAGCAGACGGCAAAAGTTTTTGTCGACCATCTACCGATGAAATAAGGAAACAACTCTTTTCATAAAAGCCGTGTCAGTCTTAGCCATAAATATCTGTGCAAGCAGGGGAAATATATGTCTTTGAGCAAGCCAATACAGATTCGAATGGGAGGATACGGTCCTCCGACAACTTCATTTAGCCAGGCACTCAAGTTGATTGGGGATCGCCTTGAGGCGCAATTTGGCGATGCTGTTGATATTAAGTACATCTGGAATATTCTCGATCTCGGATACCGTGGCGAGGATATTTTGTGGCTGGCAGAACATGGCTTTCTCACGATTGCCTACCAATCGACAAGCTATCTGACGGATCGTGTCCCGGAGCTGGGTTATGTAGATTTGCCCTATCTATTCGATACGAATGAAAAAGCGAGAACGGCTATCGATGGGGCGCTGGGAAAATACCTCACACAAAAAATTGAGGAGCGCGTGAATTACCGAGTTCTTGGATATTTTGAGAACGGCTTCCGGCAAATCTCAAACCAGTTACGCCCGGTGCATACCCCGTCCGACCTGGCTGACATGCGGATTCGCGTTCTTCCAAGCGATGTCCAGGCCCGCAGTTTTGAATTGATGGGGGCAAAGCCGCTTCGCCAGGATCTTTCCGATGTCATCAAGGCAATCAACGACGGCAAAATTGATGCGCAAGAAAATCCACTGGCAAACACCGTAACTTATGGGGTTCACAAGCTTCACCCCTACCACACGATTACCAACCATTTTTATATTTCTCGCGGCATCTTTGCGAACCGTACGGCGTATTATGGCTGGCCAGAGGAATTTAAAGAGGCCATGAATGAAGCGGTGCAAGAGGCTGTGGTTTTTCAGCGCGGCCTTGCTGTGGAAGAGGCGAAAGAGGCAAGAGCGTCCATCGAAAAGCAGGGTTGCGAGATTGTTGATCTTACCCCTGATGAACACGATGAATTTGTAAAAGCGGTCAAGCCGCAGCTTGACGATGCGCGTCAAGTCTTTGGAGATGAAATTTTGAGTTTTAGATAAGTTGCAATTCCGCGACGCATCAAAACTCCAATCGAATAAAATATATATTGAACCGCATAAATTTTTAAAGGACGCGGCAATTTAATTTTATTCAATGAATATTCGGTAAAGGAGATTAGATGGATCTTCCCTACGATAGTTCAAGACTTGATCGCCTGATGGACGAGGCGGGCGCCGACGTCCTGCTGGTGGGAACGCGCCACAATATTCGTTACTTGTGCGGCGGGTACTACTATCATTTCTACGCCCGCTTCACGGCGGTTGCTCAAGCTGTCTATACCCCGTTGTTGGGAATTCCTAAAAACCAACCCGACAAAGCATTTTTTGTCGGTATCGCGGGCGAGGTTGGTCAGATCAATGACCAAGATGTTTGGGTGCCCGAATTTATTAGTGCCGGTGCAAACGTCAGGCCGAACCCGATTGCTTCTGCCCAAAAAACAGCCGAAGCCATCAAGGCGCGCGGACTCGAAAAAGGCACCATCGCGACCGAGTTTCATTTTCTTGCATCCACTACGATGGACTGTCTGAGAAAAGAATTGCCCGACGCTACCTTCATTGAAGTGATGCCTATCATGGAAGAGCTTCGGGCCATCAAAACCCCGGAAGAGCTTGCCATTATGAACCGCATTACCCAGGCCGACTCCGAGGCCATCCAGGAGTCCTTCCGCAATTCGCCACAAGGCGCCACTACTTTTGAAATCGCTTCCATGGTCGAGCAGGAGATGACAAAGCGGGGATTGCTCTTTCTTTGGGTATTTACTTGCGCGGGCAACACGATGTTGCGCTCGCCCTCCGAGAAGGTTTGGGAGATGGGTGAAGTACTCCATCTCGACGCTGGGGGTGCTTACGACGACTATCTCACCGATGTATGTCGAATGGGGGTCCGGGGCGAGCCGACGCCTTTGGCCGATGAGATTTACAAGGCCTGCCTGTCGACTCAAGACAAAGTGCGGGCGGCCATCAAACCCGGTGCCGTATGCGGTGACCTTTTCGAGTTTGGCAATAAAACCTTCGGGGAAACAGACTTTGGGGATCTTGGCTACTTTATTATCCACGGCGTTGGTCTTGTCTCACACGAGTTGCCGCGCTTTGCCCAGGGTGTTGAGCGCAAACTTGAGGAGGGCATGGTGATCTCGGTCGAGACGGATGTGCGGCATCCCGATGTGGGATACGTCAAAATTGAGGATACAGTTGCCGTCACGGCAGACGGCTGCGTTGGTATGGGAGATCTTGGCCGCGAAAACTGGGCCATTGTGGATTAGGTTTTTCCCAAAATTTATGGTGATTCGATTCTGAAATGAGTTTGGACTCAATTTTTTGAATCTCATGACTGCCAGTTTGCCGGGGAGGTGCGCTGGCACTTCAGGCGGCGAAAATCTTTGCCGGACCCATTTGTCGATGAAATAAGGGCCCCGCAGCAAAGCGAAAAAGGGTATTTTGCTTTTCCAGTTCAGGGGAAAAGTGATGCGTTGGCCTAAATAGTGGAGATTCGGGTCTTATTAAACTATATTATAGATGCTTCTATCTCGTGCGTGCCGAAGTTATCCAAAAGGCGCACCACTCAGGAATTTCGGGAGGTTTTCAATTATGAGCTATGAAAATCCGGGATGTGCATATTGCCCGTCAGAGGTGCGCGCCTGCCGGGTAGGCGAAGGTGAGGAGCGAGGGCCGGGATTTTGTCCATCTAATATAGCCGAGGAAGATCTTTGTCTCGCCATGTACAGATACAACGATCCTTTCGTGCTTCAGGTGGCGCAGGAGTCCGCTCGGGTAGAGAGCGAGGGCTACTGCGAGTGGACGCGTGTCGAGGAGATTTGTCAGTTCGCCAAGAAGATGGGATTTAAAAAGATCGGTATTGCGACATGTATCAGCTTTGTTGATTTGGCTCATGTTCTTAGTGCCATACTGGAGAGCCACGGTTTCGAGGTGGCTTCCGCCGCATGCAAGAACGGCGGCATCGCTAAGGAAAAGATTGGGCTATTGGAGGAGGAAAAAATCAGGCCCGGTGGACATGAGTCGATGTGCAACCCGGTTTCGCAGGCTGAGCTTCTCAACAGCGCAGATTGTGATTTAAATATCGTGCTAGGCCTGTGCGTTGGGCACGACAGCTTGTTCTGTAAATTCTCAGAAGGGCTCGTCACAACCCTTGTGGCCAAGGATCGGGTGCTGGCTCACAACCCGGTGGGCGCGCTTCACCTTGCCGACACATATTTTCAAAAAGTTTGGGGCCCCGAGCGGCTAGAGTCGCTACCCTCGCTGCCAGCCGAGGGTAGAAAGAAGGCCGCCACTAAAAACGGCCAAGCCTAGTGGG